>JAKAKP010000160.1:44322-52516 GCA_021813445.1 Deltaproteobacteria bacterium | reverse complement strand
GGATTGATCAGGCTCTCTTGTGGGTCATGTCTCGTCCCGATGGCAATCAAAGCACCTGCTCCCTGGAACGATTCAGGTAAGGACCACTCCCGCTCATTTAGGAAATATTTTTCGGCAAACGCTATAATACTCATGATTTTGCGCGGTCAAAATTGGGCGAGATTGTTGTATCTAGCCCTTTTCTTTCTCGGGCTCCCCTTTTCCATCCCCGCCTTTTTAATGGCCCTGGCCAGGAACCCCGTTGCTGCGGTAATTATGCTGATCCAACTGGCTTTGCAAATGATGGCGGCAGTATTGTTGTTGCAAAGGCCTAGCCGGGACTGGTTCAGATTCATTAAATTACGCAGGTTGATGAATTATCAAGTCTCTTAACCTTATCCCTCGCCCAGACGATCCCATGCCAGTTTGGCGGCGCCGATCATCCCGGCGTCATCCCCCAGTTTGGCGGGAACCACACTCAAGTTCTCCCGGGGGAAAAGGGTAAGCCGCCGGTAGATTTCTTCCTGCATGGGCAGCTCGAACGCCTCCCAGGCCCGGGCAAACCGGCCGCCGATGACCACCCGGGAGAGGCCCAGGAGGTGCACTGTATTGGCAATGGCCATGCCCAACGCGCTCCCCACCCGGGCAAAGGCGCGGCAGGCCAGGGGATCACCCTGGTGTGCGGCCACCACCAGGGTTTCCCCGGTCAGGGCCTCGGGGTCCTTCTCATAGAGTTCCCGCAGCCAGGAAGACGCGCCTTTAGCCAACTGCTCTTTAGCCCAGGCCACCGCCCAAAAGCCCGAAGCCCGGGTCTCCAGACATCCCCGGTTGCCGCAATGGCATCTCTGGCCCTCCGGGTCCACGGTCATATGCCCGATCTCCCCGGAGGTACCCGCGGTTCCCGACCAGAGGCGGCCGTCCAGGATCAAGCCGCCCCCCACCCCGGTCCCCAGGGTGATCCCCAGCATCTGCGGGTACCCCACGCCTGCGCCCAACCAGTGTTCCCCCAGGGCAAAAAGGTTGGCATCGTTTTCGAGAAACAGGGGCCAGGGGCATTGGGGCTGCAGGCGCGGCACCAGGGGGCAGTCGTTGAGCGCCGGGATATTGGGAGAAAGGGCTATCCGGCCTTCCTGGGGCAGGACGCGCCCGGCCACACCCAGGCCCATCCCTTTGACCTCCGCCCCCAGTTCCTGGGCCTTATCCCGGCACACGGCCAGGTCCGCAGTCAGCGTAGCCACCAAGGTGTCCTGGTCCGGCATGGTGGCCGTGCCCCACTCCCAGCGGGATAGAATTTCCCCTTTGGGGCTCACCAGGGCCAGCCGGGCGTTAGTGCCTCCCAGATCAAGAGCCGCGACTACCGGTTCCTTAGCCATAGTTCCGCGCTGACTTTAAATTCGGGATAACCTGCCGTAATTCTTTGGTAGATATCGCCCCGGGCCGCACCAGACGGGGCGGGGAGATGCTTACGTTCACAATGGTGGAGGGCAGCCCGCCGGGGCAAGGCCCCGCATCCAGGATCAGGTCCACTTCCGCCCCGAATTGCCGTTCCACCTCCTCAGCCCGAGTTAGGGGCTCATGGCCGGAGAGGTTGGCGCTGGTGCCGGTCACCGGCAGGCCCAGCGCGGCCAGCAAACGGCAGGTTACGGCGTGCCGGGGTTGCCGTACGCCCACGGTGCCGGTTTCCGCGGTCACCAGAGACGGCAGGTCCCCTTGGGCTGGTAAAATCAAGGTCAGAGGTCCGGGCCAGAACCGCTCCATGAGCCGCACTCCCATCTTCGGCACCGCCCGGGCCACCTTATGGACCATCTCCGGAGAGGCCACCAGCAGCAATACCGGCTTGGCCCCATGCCGGCCTTTGAGGGCAAAAAGGCGCTCTAGGGCCGAGAATTGATAAGGATCAACCGCCAGGGCATAAAAGGTCTCGGTGGGCACCGCCAGGATGCCGCCGCTGTCCACCAGCCGCCGGCACTCCCCCGCTATGGCCTCCGCCTCTGCCTCCCGCCATTGCCAAATCCGGCCCATGTTCCATCATACCTTGCCCTCCCCCTTCTGACAAGGCTTGACGGCCATTTCCCCGCAAGTTACAACTGAAAAAGCTTAAAAAGAACACCTCTTGAAGAGGACCCGAAGCCGCAGCCCCTTTGCCACCGTTTCTGCTTATGCAACCCATGGCCGTGCAACCGGAATGTTATGACTGTCTGCTCCACATGGCGGAGCTTACCGTTAATCTGGCGGCCCGGGACCCGGGAAAGCAGGCCCGGGCCCGGGACCTGGCCCGGGCCATCGTCCACGAGGAATTTCGTCCCGGCGCCGTGCCTGCGTGCATCGCCAACCGGGTGCACCGTGCCATCCGGGAGCAGACCGGCAATCCCGACCCCTACTCCGCCCGGAAGCGGGAGGAAACCGCCTACCTGGGCCGCATATATACCCGCATCGCGCCGGCCTATCAGGAGGATCTGGATTCCCTGTTGCGGCTGGCGGTGGTGGGCAATGCCATCGACTACTTCCGGAATGAGGAGGAAGTGAGCCGGGAGATTCTCACCCCGGCGGCCTGGGGCCATGCCGACCTGGAGCCTTTCCGCCGCCGCCTGGAGGACTCCCGGGGCACCCTGCTCTATCTGGCGGACAACGCCGGCGAACAGTTCTTTGACCTGCCCCTGGTGGCCCACCTGCGGCGCCGGGGGTGGCAGACGCTCTTCGCGGTCAAAGGCGGGCCGGTCCAGAACGACCTCACCCGGGAAGATCTCTATGCCTCCGGCCTGGGGGAATTGCTGGAGCCCCTGACGGACACCGGCGCCCGCACCGTGGGCCTGGTGCCGGCGGAAACCAGCGCCGCTTTTCAAAATATTTATGCCGCCGCCGATCTCATCCTGGCCAAGGGTATGGGCCATTTCGAGACCCTGAGCCAGTTTCCGGACCCCCGGGTCTTTTTCCTGCTCCAGGCCAAGTGCCCGCCGGTGGCCCAGGCCCTGGGAGTCCCCCACCGGGCCTTTGTCTTGAAGCAGGCTCCCGGTTCTTGAGTTATAATAAGGAGCATTATGGAGGTGAAATATGCCGGAAATCAGAGTGAAAGGCATGAGTTGCAGCCATTGCGCCGCGGCCGTGACCAAGGCCCTGGAGATTCTCCCCGGGATGACCGGAGTGCAGGTGGACCTGCCCAGCGGCCGGGTGACGTTCCAAAGCGCCGGATCCGTGGCCCCGGCCGACCTGGCCCGGGTCATCAAGATCGCGGGGTATGAAGTGGTGGAATAGGGGCGGACCCCTGGGGACACCTCTGGGGCTGCGCCCCCATTATCCAATTTCTGATTGCGACCGCGCACAAAGCCAAGGGTCGGGAACTTCCCCGGCCCTCAGCTTTTAATTAATCCGCCATCAACAGGCTGATGCCGGCCTAGCGGCGTCCGCCGAAGCCGCCGCCGCCATGGCCGCCAAACCCACCGCCACCACCGCCCCCGCCGTGAGGCGCAGCCGGGGCCGAAGGAGCTGCAGGACGCACCGGGGCTGGGGCATAATGGGGCGCCGGAGCCGCCCGGAACTGGGGCGCCTGCCGCTGCTGCAAAATTTGCTGCTGCCGTTGCTGGAATTCATGGAACCCCGGCTGCTGCATCCGCATCTGCTCCTGCTGGCGCAGCTGCTGGTACCGCTGCTGAAATACCTGCTGCTGCTGCCGTTGCTGCTGTAATTCCTGGTTCGTCCAGAAGGGATGCGGCGCCGGGGCCGCCGCTCCCGGGCGCCCCTGCCGGGTTTGCGGGGTCTCCCTCATGGCGCTGGGAGGCAGCGCCGTCCCTTGCATCCCCCGCCAAGCCCCGGGGCTGCCTTTGGTGGGCGCGCTTATCGCTCTGGGGATCTGGGCGTGCAGGCGCGGCACATTTCCAGGCGCCGCCACCGCGTTGGGGCGGCCCACTTGCCGCTGCACCTGGTGGAAATTAGCCTGGCGCACCTCAAAGTGCCTCCCGGCCAGCACCGGCTCAGGGACCGCATTGTGGAGAAAGCGGTTCCGGGCCAAAACCCTCTGGGATGGAACGACATTCCGGAGCCGGTTGATACGGACTTGATTGGCAAAGACATTGATGCGGTTGACAGTGCGCGGCCAGGAAGAACCCCAACAGCAGCGCTAATTTTTTCCCTGTGACGCCCATGTTGCTCACACCTCTAAAAAAGTTCATTCCTCCCAGCGCCAAGCCCAAAAAGCCAACGCCAACCCGGATACTGGAAGCGGCTGCTGCTGTGGGATTATTTTGGTTTTAAGAAAAGGACCATGGCGGGGGAATCAAGGCAACATGAGAAAATAATACCCTTTATCAGGAAGTTAAGTTAAGGACGCCGGTGCCGGGCTAACAGTTATAACAAGTCATTTCAAAACCCAATTCCGGAGTCAAATTTTCATAAACCAGGATTAAGGTTAATGGGGAACGAATTCCCCCCTTTGCAAAAGGGGGGGAGGGGGGATTTATAAGCGCCCGTAAATCCTCCTAAATCCCCCTTTTCCAAAGGGGGACTTTAAAGCACTTCCCCTAACCTGTTACAGGTTGATAGCATACTTGTAGCCCTGATTTAGGTTTTGAAATAGGTTCAAGCAACCCAAGGCTTTGTTTGTCCTGCCCACCCCTCACTTCATATACAGCCGCAATTGCTCCATCCCCTCTTTGGGGGTCATTTGCCCCTGGAAGTGAAAAGGCACCCGGAAGCCTCCCAGCAAAGAGGCCAGCCTGATACCCCCGGCCACCTGGTAGTGCAGCTTTTCCTCCCTAAGGAGCGCGGGCAGAAGCCTGGGCAGGGCCCGCAGCTTGACGAGCATGGGCACCGTGGCCTGGGCCTGGCCCCGGGCCGGCAGCGTCACCCCTTCCCGGCTCTCCCCCTGGAGCACCAATCGGCCTTCCAGCCTCAGCTCATAGTCGTAGCCCAGCACCCGCAGGTCCTGGGGGTTGGGGTTATCCAACAGCAGGTTGCACTCCAGGGGCAGACCCTGGTCCGTGGGCAGGCCCACGGCCAGGGATTTCAGGGTGACATGGGGGGGCTCCAGTTCCCCCCGGGTCAGTTGCTGGACGCCGCAGCCCAGGCAGGCTAAAGCGCAAAACGCCAGGATTAGCAATGGCAGCCGGGAAATTTTTTTGTTCATCGCGGATTCCATTCCTCCAGTAAGACACACCGGATTAACAATTCGTTAAAAGGGAATTGCGGTCTGCGAAAAGGAGACGGGGTTAATCCCGGTTTGCGGGCTCTGAAAAATGCCTTCTTTGGTCATTCTGAACAGTTATTCATGAGCTCTTAGCTCACCCGTAAATTATGAAAAGTTACCGGCAGTTAACCTTGAACTTTGAACTTTTCAAGACAGTCGCTCATGAGCCATTGGCCCACCCGTAAATTATGAAATGTGTCGTAGGGGCGGGCGTCTCGCCCGCCCTGTTATACCAAATTCATATTGCCATGCAACAAACCGGCAGAATCAGCGGCGTTCATCGGCGTTTATCGGCGGTTAAATATTAGCCGCCGATAAACGCCGATCTTTAAGATTTGTAAAGATTTACTGCATGCAAAAGCGAACATGGTATTAATCCGCACAGGCTGGAAAGCCTGTGCTACCGCGTTAACTTTTCAGGCAGAGCGCCGCACCGGGAGAATCTCGTATTTACAGCCACCTCCGAGATTCTTCGGTCGCTTCGCTCCCTTAGAATGACAGGTGTGAGGATTGGTTCTTGCGCCTTGGCGCCTTGGCGTCTTTGCGTCAGAAATTATTATTGCAGGTAAGAGTGCAGGCCCGGCAGCAGGAAGCTCACCCCGAAATAGGTGAAAAGCACGGCCACGAACCCCAGGACCCCCAGCCAGGCGATGCGCCGGCCCTGCCAGCCCTTCACCAGGCGGGCGTGGAGCAGCGTGGCGTAGATCAGCCAGGTGATCAAAGACCAGGTCTCTTTGGGGTCCCAGCTCCAGTAACGGCCCCAGGCCCTTTCGGCCCACACCGCGCCGGTCAGAATCCCCAGGGTCAGGAGCAAAAAGCCGAGCATGGTAGTCTGGTAGAGGAGCCGGTCCAATTGGGATTGGGGCGGCAACGAGGGCCGGGCGCGCCGTTCCTGGAGCAGATACAACAGCGCCACCCCGAACCCCAGGGTAAAGGCCGCATACCCCAGGAAACAGGTGACCACGTGAATCAGCAGCCAGTTGCTCTTCAGCGCCGGCATCAGGGGTTTGATGCGGCTGTCCACCCCGCCCAGGGAGGCGTATGCCAGCAGCAGACAGGCCACCAGGGGCACCACCGTCCCCAGATAGTCCTTGAGATAGCGGCGGAAGGTCAGGACCGCCAAAAAAGGCAGGCACCAGGCAAAGAACACCAGGGACTCATAGAAGTTGGACATGGGCGCGTGCAGCAGCAACAGGCGCAGCTTTTCTGAAAAATGAGTGAGGGGCGTATGCCCCAGGGCCAGGCGATAGGAGTCCCACCACCGGCCCAGGAGGATGACGGTGTGGGCAGCCAACCCGATTCCCAAAAGCCCCCGGGCCAGGCGGTTGAGGGAAGCGGCGGCCCACAGCCCTGCGGCCAAAAACAGGAGGGCCACCGCCAGATAAAGCAACATCACCAGTCCTACGGCCTGGCTCAGCATCATGCGCCTCCCCTCTTCAGACGTGCCAGCAGGCGGTCGGTGTGGGCGGTGAAGGTCTCCCGGGACCGGGGGCTGGACCCCAGAAGACGCCCGTCCCAGCGGCCTTTTTTGTCCTTCTGCAAGACCACGGCCCAGCGCTGGGAGGGCCGGAAAAAGGCCAGATATAGCCCCGCCAGCAGCAGGATAAAGCCGGCGTAGACCCACGGCACCCCGGGGTCGTGTTTGACCTGCAGCACGGAATAGTACTCTAACTTTAAAGGCGCCAGGGATAGGCGGAAGGGCCCCAAAGACTGCCCTTTCCCCGGGTGTTTCTCCAGGAGCCAGAAGATCTGGGGATGTTCGGGTCCCATCCGGTAGGCCAGCTGCACCGCCGGCCCCTGTCCACCGATATTGCCTTCCACCCGCACCGCCATGACCTGGGCCTTGTCTCCCGGGAGATACACCCATTGCCGCAACGGCAGCTCCAGCGTCTGGGGCTTATCTCCCTGGGTTACCTCCAGATGCACCGGCCCTCTGGGCATGACCCCGTAGCTGGCCTGATAAAAGGTATACCTCCCAAAAGTTACCGGGTCGTTCACCCGGCAGACCGTGTGCTCCACAGCCGCACCATCTTTTAAAAAGGTCAGGTCGGAACGGAATTCCTTGGGAGTGCCGCCGCTGCCCTCGTAATAGAGGACTTGAAATCTGTCCAGACGCACCAGAAAGCCCAGAGGCAGCGATTTCCCGGGGTGGTCCAATTCGATATAGCTCCCAACCACCCCCGGTTGGAGCAAAATCTGGCCTTCGATCCCCCAGAACTTGCCTAACACGCCCCCAATCAGGATCAGCACCAGGGCCAGGTGCACGGCGTAAGGCCCCAGAGGCCGCAGACGGCCGCGGCCATAGAAAAAAACCTCTTTCTCTCCCAAGATCTGGTGGCGGGGCTTGCCCAGTTCCTGGCGCAGGGTCTCCGCCACCAGAGCCGGGGCCGCAGTCCCTGCCGGCCAGGTAAAGCGGCCCCGCTCCGGCAAGGTCAGGGCCCGCTCCCCGGTAAAGGGGCGGCTCGCTCTCCTGACGGCCTGCGGCAGGCCATGGACCAGGCAGGCCAGTAGATTCAAGGCCAACAGCCCCAAAGGCCCCAAAAACCACAGGGTATAATAGAGGTTGGGATAGCCCAGGGTCCCCACCACCGCCACCACCGCCAAAATCAGCAGCAGAAAGACGGTGAGGCGGATGGAGGTCAGATGACCCCAAAGCCGGGACCATAGCCGGGAATTGGAATTGGAATTGGTTGCAGACATAACTTGCCGGGGACTCAGAACCGCGAACCGCTGCCTGCTTGGGCAGTCAAGGGCAAGCGCGAGTACCTGGGAGAGAATCAGGTCAGATTAAGACAGAAAGGTTACTACTCTTCCTCCAACTCTTCTTCACTCAGATATTCCTCATACTCCTCTTCGGTGAGTAGGTCATCAACCTCCTGGCCGGCCGGCATCTCCACTTTGATCAGCCAACCCTCCGACCAGGGGTCATCATTGATTATTTCCGGAACTTCCAGGGCCTCGTAATTGACTTCCACTACCTCGCCGGAAATGGGCGCGGTCAACTCCCGGCGGCCATTCTTGGCTTCGAGAACCCCG
>JAKAKP010000160.1:7500-44312 GCA_021813445.1 Deltaproteobacteria bacterium | reverse complement strand
TTTGATCAGTTCCTCGCCTTCTTCGGGGAGCCTGAGGGAATAGATCTCCCCCATCTTATCCTGCAGGAAATCGGTCACCCCCAGAGTGGCGTGGATTTCATCATCAATTTTTATCCACAGATGCTCGCGACTGAAAAAGATCTCGCCGATGGTCCTCACCCCAATCGTCATGGAAATATGGGCACAGGTGTATCCGCTGGGGAAATATAATAACCTCAAAAAGGTTTGGCAAGCATTTTTTGCGGAAATTGCCGGTTCTCTGGTCCGGAGAAAGACGGACCTGCCCCCGGGGCAAGGCCTTTCTCCTTGACAATGCCCCCAGTGAGACTTAAGTTTTTTCCCGGAACCACTTCGCCAAAGGAGGCTGGCACATGCAGAAAATCCAGAAGATCCTGTTCCCCATTGATT
Organism: Deltaproteobacteria bacterium; assembly: GCA_021813445.1. Taxonomy (GTDB): domain Bacteria; phylum Desulfobacterota; class Desulfobaccia; order Desulfobaccales; family 0-14-0-80-60-11; genus SURF-52. Next base: position 43,904 of record JAKAKP010000160.1, on the reverse strand, counting down.
TTTCCGAGAAATTTGAAACCCTGCTGCCTTGGGTCTCCACCTTCGTGGATAAATTCGGGGCCACCCTCTATGTGGTGTTCGTGGCCCAAGACCTGTCGGAATTCTCCACCTTTTATGTCCCCCACGCCACCATCAAGACTTTCCAGGATGAAGCCCTGGCCGCGGCCCAGAAGAAAATGGCCGCGGTGGTCCAGGAATCGTTCCAAAAGTTTCACAAGCTGGAAACCCGGGTGGTTGTCGGCTCACCTGCCGCCAAAATCCTGGAAATGGTAAAAGCTGAAGGGATCGATATGATCATCATGGCCACTCACGGCCGCAAGGGCTTGGAGCGCACCATCTTCGGCAGTGTCGCCGACAAGATTGTCCAGGGCGCGGCCTGCCCGGTGCTCACCATCCATCCGCACAAGGCTTGATTACTCAATCTGTTGCTGCTTTTTCAAAGGGGCGGCCCGCAAAGGCCGCCCTTTTTTCCTAATTATATAGGATATCATAATTATTGTTACATTATAATGTTTAAACATTATAATGGCAAAAAAGAGGCAGATTAATATCATGAAATCTCTCTAAATCCACCTTTTCAAAGTGGACTTTAACGTCTGGCCCCCACCCATCCCTCCTTTTAAGCTTTGCCTTTTGCGCATCCCAATTTCAGCACCGCCCGATTGCTTAATCCATAAAAAATGACAAAATAACCGGAACCATACTTCCGTCAGGGGCGGCCCCCGGGTCCGCCCTGAATTTTTGGAAGGACTCAGGTCTCCTGCATCTGTCTCGAAAGGGCAAGGCTATCTTGGATGTAATTTCCTATATTCTCGTAGGTCTGGCGGCCGTCATCGGCGGGGCGGTGAACGCCCTGGCCGGCGGCGGCACCCTCATCACTTTTCCCATGCTCACCGCGGTGGGCATCCCCACCGTCGCCGCCAATATCACCAATACCGTGGCCCTGTGCCCGGGCTACCTGGGGGGCACCCTGGCCCAGCTCCGGGACCTCAAGGGCCATGAGCGCCATCTCTTCTGGCTGGCCCCGGCCGGCGTTGTGGGGGGCATCGCCGGCGGCCTCCTGCTCCTCAACACCGGCGAAAGCATGTTCCGGGCCCTGGTGCCCTACCTGATCCTCCTGGCCACAGCCCTGCTGGCGGTCCAGGACCGGCTGCGCCGCTGGCTCGTGGGGCGGACCGAGCGGGAGGAAGCCCGCGGCATCCACGAGGTCTGGACCGTGCTGCCGGTGTTTCTGGCCTCCATCTATGGCGGCTATTTCGGCGCCGGGCTCAGCGTCATCGTCCTGGCGGTCCTGGGCCTGGTGCTGGAAGACACCCTGACCCGGCTCAACGCCCTGAAACAGATCATCGCCTTTGCCATCAACATCGCCGCGGCCGTCTTTTTCCTGTTTTCCGGCAAGATCGTCTGGCCCGCAGCCCTGGTGATGATGGTGGGGGCCCTGGCGGGCGGCGCCCTGGGCGGCCGCCTGGCCGGCCGCATCGAGCCCGAGGCCCTGCGCCGCCTAGTGGTCACCGCCGGGGTGATCATCGCCATCATCTACCTGGTGCACTAGGTATTTTAAGCAACTGAGGTTAGTAACATGATTGGCATACTCATCGGCCTGGCCGCGGGCGTCTTCGGCGGCCTCATCGGCGTGGGCGGCGGCGCGGTCATGATCCCCCTGATGGTGCGTTTGTTCAAATTCAGCCAGCACCAGGGCCATGGCACCAGCCTCATGGCCCTGGTCTTCACCGGCCTGGCCGGGGCCGCCACTTACCACCTCCAGGGCTCGGTGGACCCCTGGTCCGCGGTGCTGCTGGCCGCCTCCGCCATGCTCACCGCCCGCTTCGGCGCCCTTTATGCCAACGCCCTGCCGGATTGGCGGCTCAAACAGGCCTTCGGGTTTTTCCTGATTTTCATTTCCCTGCTGCTTTTGAGCAAACCCTATCTGCTCCAGCTCACTTTCCTCCCCCATGACGTCAGCGGCTGGAGCGAGGCCGCGGTCTTGCTAGCCACCGGCGTGGTCACCGGCTTTTTCTCAGGCATGATGGGCATCGGCGGCGGCTCCCTCATGGTGGTGGCTATGGTGCTCTTCGCGGGTTTCAGCCAGCATACCGCCCAGGGCAGCTCCCTTCTGGCCATGGTGCCCGCGGCTATGGTGGGCTCCTACACCCACTGGCGGCTGGGCAACGTCGTGCTCCGGGTCTTGCCCTGGCTCAGCGGCGGCATCGTCGTCGGCACTTACCTGGGCAGCAGCCTGGCCCTGCACCTCAGCGAACCCAAATTGCGCCTGGTCTTCGCGGTCATGCTCATTTTGATGGGCCTCCGGGATATCCGGGGTGCGGCCCAAAAAAGGGCGGCCCTGGCCGCGGCGGAGTAGTTCCAGGTTCCAGGTTCCAAGTTCAAAGTTATTTCTCAACGGGGCGAACCTGGTGTTCGCCCTGATCCTGCCCCCAAATTTCTATAATCATGACGCAGCCTTTCCAGGCTGCGCCGAAGAAACCTGCACAGGCTGGGAAGCCTGTGCCACCGAAACTCCCTTATATCAACTACTCAATGAGTTGTGGGCAATGATAAAGGTGTTCGCCCCTCTTTTAGACCCTTTTTCCCCTAAATCCCCTTTTCGCAAAAGGGGACTATCTCCCCCTTTGAAAAAGGGGGCAGGGGGGATTTCAATGCCTCCCAACAATGAGACAATGTGGCTCATGAAGATTTTAGCCTGGCAGAAAATCCAACTTTGAACCTTGAACCGTTTCTATGGTATCCTGTTATAAACCATGAATGCTTCATCCCAGGAAATCACGCCCGCAGACCTGGCGGACCTCATCCGCCGCAAACCCCGGATTGCCGCCTTGACCGGCGCGGGCATCTCCGTGGAATCCGGCATTCCCGACTTCCGCAGCCCAGGCGGCCTCTGGGAGCGCTTCGCCCCCATGGAGTACGCCACCATCCACGCCTTCCGGAAGAACCCCGCCAAGGTCTGGGGGCTTTTGAAAGAAATGGACCGGATCATCACCGCGGCCCGGCCCAATCCCGCGCACTACGCCCTGGCGGAGTTGGAGGCGAAGGGTAAGCTCCTGGGGATCATCACCCAGAACGTGGACAACCTGCACCAGGCCGCGGGCAGCAAGAAGGTGGTGGAATACCATGGCAACGCCCACCGCTTCGTCTGCCTGAATTGTCACGGCCAGCACCCCCGGGAGTCCCTGGATTTTTCCCAGGTCCCCCTCTACTGTTACTGCGGCGGCCTGATCAAGCCGGACGTGGTCTTCTTCGGGGAGCCCATCCCCCGGGAGGGCAAGCGGGACGCGGACCACCTGGCCGCCACCTGCGACCTGCTCCTGATCATCGGCACCTCCGGGGAAGTCTCCCCGGCCAACTACCTCCCCGGGTTCGCCCAGGGCAACGGCGCCCTCATTGTCGAGAACAACCTGGAACCCACCCGCCTCACCCGTACGGTCACCGACTACTTCCTCCCCGGCAAGGCCGGGGAGCTGTGGCCGGAGGTAATGAAAAACTTAGATAGTTAGAATTTTTTTCCTGCCTGCAAAGTATTTCTTGGTGGCGCAGGCGTCTCGCCTGCGCTAAAAAGGGCGGGCGAGATGCCTCCCTACGAAACTTTTCGTAATTTACGGCTGAGCCAACGCCCCGCCTGGGAAACTACAGAAGCTGATCGGTGGGGCGGCCGTCCCTGGCCGCCCGGGGCCCCGACGGGCACGAAGGCCCGCTCCACCAATATTTTCATGTCAGAGCCAAATGAATAAAAAGGAAGCCCGGAATCTGTTGGACCTATTCGTGGCGGCCCTGCAAGCGCGCTCCTACCAGGAATGGCAAGGTCTGTTGGGGGAGTCCGAGGTCATGGAAAAAACCGCTCCCAGCGGCGTGACCTACCAGGTCGAATGGCAGGCATTTTGGGATGACCAGGCGGGAGGTGCGATCCGGGTGCTGGTCTCCATCGACGACGGCACCCTGGCCCGGTCCCTGGTGCCCATCACCGCCAGCTTCCTCGTCTCTCCCCCCGGCCGGCCTGCCTAAAAGCCGTTTCCAAATTGATTTCCGCAGTCGTTTTGGATCAGGCCTCAGGGTTAAAGTTGGGGAAAAAATCACCCCCCTTTCCTAGAGGGGGGCAGGGGGATTACCTAAGCGCCCGCTAATCCCCCTAAATCCCCCTTTAGGAAAAGGGGACTTTAAAACCTCGTTCCCGCATCTTTGCTGGTTGGAAACATCCTCAGGCCTGGAAGCACATCAAGGCATAGACCTGATCCGGGTCCAGGAACATGGCGGTCAGGCCGGAGAACCCCTGTTCCCGGGCCATCTGCTCCAGGGTGGAGATTTTCTCGGGAAAATCGTGGTTGTTGATATGGTCCCCGATTCTCTCCAGTTCGGCCGCGGTCATGGCCCCCCAGGTATCTTGACGGATTTGGCCGCTGCGCTCCAGGAATTGGTCCCGGTCCTCATCTTCCAGGAGGATAGGTTCATACATCAGCAGGTAGCCGCCGGCAGGGAGGATGCCGCGGGCGGCCTGGAGAAATTTGGCCTTCTGGGGCCGGGGCAGGTGATGGAAAGTCAGCCCCATCCAGATCACGTCCGCCTTGATTGCCCCGGCACACACCACTTCATAATAATCTTCTTCCCTTAATTGATGCTCACACCCCAGCCCGGCCAGGTTCCGGGCGGCCAGATCCAGGGCCATCCTGGCCAGATCCACTCCCAGGTAGCGGCAGATCGCGGTCCCCTGCAGGGACTGCACCATGAACCCGGCATCGCCGCATCCCAGGTCCAAAAGCGAGAAGGGATGAGCCAGGTGGTTCAAGAAAAAATCGTGTAACCGGGCATAGACTTCCCGATGATAGAGGTAGTTATTCTCCACCGCCTTGCGGTAACGGCGCCAGTCCTGGAAATAGGCCTCCACCTCTGCCACCTGTTCCACTTCCCTCTCCAGAGGCAAGCCCTCTTTCTCGGGCATAAACCACCATCCTCTCCAGCCGGGTTGATTATCGGCATCATTTTAACAGAAACTTCCCTTAATATCTTCCTGCTTCCCTGGGCCGCCGGCAGCGGGGCATACCCAGGCCCCAGCCCCGCCTGGAAAGATCCTTGGCTGCGCAACTGTTCCTAAAAGTTCAAAGTTCAAGGTTCAAAGTTAAGGCGGCGATTTCCCCGAACTTCATGATTTATGGGTGAACCATTGGCTCATGAGCAACTGTCCTGAAAAGTTCCTGAGCGGTAGCACAGGCTCTCCAGCCTGTGCGGATTAACAGGGCGGGCGAGACGCCCGCCCCTACGATTCTTTTCATCTTTATGGATGGGCCGGTGGCGCGTAAGGAACTGCTTCGCCTTAATCCTTACTTAGCTTTTGATTCCCCCAGGCTGCAATTTTTCCCTTGACAAAACATGTTTAATTATTAAACTGCTTCCGGATAACTATGAACCGCCGGGAAGCCTCCAAACAAGAAACTAGGCAGCTGATCCTGAAAGCCGCGCGCCGCCTCTTTGCGCAAAAGGGGCCGGAGGAATGCACCATTCGGGACATCGCCCGAGAGGCCGGGGTCTCCCCGGCCTCGGTGGTGGTCCACTTCCAAAGCAAGACTGCCCTGCTGGAAGAGGCCCTCACCCGGGATATTGAAAAGGCCCTGTCGGAACTGCTGGCCTCGATGCCCCCGGACCTGCCGCTCCTGGACCGCCTGCAGCACCTGGCCACGGGCTTCTTCCGGCTTTACGACGCCCACCGCGACCTCTACCGGGCCCTGATTCGCCAGACCGTGTTTGAGCCCGGGGGGGAGACCCCGCACATGACCCGGCTCAACGCCAGGTACCTCCAGATTTTGGACACCCTGGTGGAGGAAGAAAAGGCCCGGGGCCAGATCCGGGCAGAGGTAGACTCTCAGGTGGCCGCGGGCGCCATTTTTTCTTTGTATCTCGGCGCCCTGATCCTCCTTTTCCGGGAGCCAGCCATGACCGTGGCAATGGTGGCCGAGGTCCTGGCGGCCATGACCGGGCAATATCTGGGAGGAATAATTAATGAGGAATAAGGTTCCAGGACTATTTTGATAGAAAATTAATTCCTTATCTTCTTCCACCCGGAGGCCGGTCCTTAGCCGCAAGGGGAAATAGTTGATTTAAGGAGTTTTTGGTGGCGCAGGCTTTCCAGCCTGCGCACACCGGCTTTTGCGGGTGACAACCAAAATCCTACCTAATCCCCCTTATTCTAAAGGGGGACTTTTAACTCCCCCCTTTTCTAAAGGGGGGAAGGGGGGGATTTTGGGTGCTGCAAAAGGGAGACATTGTTGTTCATGAGTATTTGGCCTGTACAAGTTTTTCAGCACAGCCCGAAAAGGCCATGCCACCGATCAAGGAGAAACTGATGAAAATCCTGCTCATCCAACCCGCCAAATCTGCCAAGGCCTTGGGAGGCGAGGACTTTTCCGTATTCGAACCCCTGGCCCTGGAATACTTGGCCGCGGGGGTGGCCCCGGACCATGACGTCCGGATCCTGGACCTGCGCCTGGAGCCTGATCTGGACGCAGTCCTCCGGGATTTTCAGCCGCAGGTGGCGGGCCTCACCTCCTATACCGTCCATGTCAACACGGTGAAAAGGCTGTGCCAGCAGATCAAGGCCCATAACCCGGAAACAGTAACCCTGGTGGGCGGCCACCATGCTACGGTCCTGCCCGGGGATTTTGCCACGCCCTTTATTGATGTCATCATCGCCGGCGAAGGCGTCTTACCCTTCCGGGAAGTCATCCGCAGACTGGAAAAGCATCCGATACTCTCCGGGATGCCCGGGGCCGCCCCCCTGGAAAACGGTACGGTGCTGCTCCGCCAGGCAGATCAAGGACTCGATCTGGACGCCCTTCCTATGCCCCGGCGGGACCTCACCGCGGCTTACCGAAAATCATATTTCAGCGAGTGGATGCGGCCCCTGGCCTCCATCCGCACCTCGAAGGGCTGCCATTTCCGCTGCCAGTTCTGCGCCCTGTGGAAACTGACCGGCGGGCGTTATCTCACCCGCAAACCGGAATTAATTGTGGAAGAATTGGGGACGATCCAGGAGCCCTACGTCTTCTTTGCGGATGATGAATCCCTGCTGGATACGCGGCGCATGGCCGCCCTGGCTAACCTAATCCAACAAGCGGGGACCAAGAAACGCTATTTCCTCTATGGCCGCAGCGACACCATCGTCAAGCACCCGGAATTGTTGGAGCAGTGGCAGAAAATCGGCCTGGAGCGCATCTTCGTGGGTTTGGAGTTCATGCGGGATGCGGACTTGAAGCTGATCCGCAAGGGCTCCACCGTGGAAAACAATGTCAAGGCCCTGCAGATACTCAAAGGCCTCAACCTCGATATCTGGCCTATGTTTATGGTGCGGCCCGAATTCGAGCGCCGGGACTTTGCGGCTTTGCGGCAATGCTGCCTGGACCTGAACCTCAGCTTCATCGGCTTTTCCGTGCTGACGCCCCTGCCGGGGACCGACCTTTATGACGAGGTCCGGGACCGGCTCATCACCGCGGATTACGACTATTTCGATTTCTTCCACACCCTTTTGCCCACCACTCTGCCGCTTCAAGACTTCTACCAGGAACTGGCCGACCTGTTCAAACGCTCCCGCTCGCTGAAAAACCAGATCAGACTTATGCGCAAATACCGCCTCCGGGAATTGCCTTCCCTTTTCAAGGCCTATGGCGCGCTATTGAGACGATTAAGGACCCTGGCCCAAGATTTTGCGGTCTAATTTGAGGGGCAGGGAAACCCTTTCCGCCTTATATTAACTTAGCCAAATCATTAATAAATGTTTTTACTGACATTATAACATCCATTGTTTCACTTTCATTATAAGTGGCTCTTGGATGTATTGTAGGGTTTCTCCAAGCGCTTTTAACTATCTCTAACTTTTCAAATAACATATCCCAACGGATCTTATCTGGATAATTCTTGGAGAATTTTTCATTAAATTCTTGTCGGACATCACCAATTATTCTATCCCATCTCGTTTGGTCATTCAACGTTATTCCTAATGTATTTCCTAAGTTTTGAACCGCAATCTCCATAACGCGCATTAAATGAAAAACACAAGCGGTATAATTCTCTGTAGCCAAGCAATTTCCCGCAGCTTCCATATCATCTCGCACGCTTGATGGAAATTTATTTAGGGAATGGTCATCAAGTAGAGGGTTCCTATAGAATGATGCTCTCTGATTTGGGATGTAAAAAAATAATCTATTATTAAGTTCGTATTTTAAAGTACGAGACCAATAGGTAAATTCGTTTTGCGCCTTACGCCAGGTCCATTTAACCGTCGAGTCAGAAAGATTTTTTTGAATTTCTTTTAAAGCTTGTACTGACACATCCAATTCAAGCGCTTTACATTGAGTAATCGCTTGCTCTATTTTCTCCAAAAGGTAATTAATCTCAGAAATAGGCAAAGGGTCATCAATGGTCAACCGTTCAGCATCCCTAACCTTGCCGTGAAAATTAGCTCTTGTATTTAAGTTGTCTGACACCGCCCGCAAAAAATTCCCTATTTGCACATAATGGGTTGCATTTTTCTTAAGCATATCCAATTGGCTCCACATTTTATTCGGATAAAACATTTTGCCCCCGTTCCCGGTATATCAAATCTAATAACCCATAAAGCTGAATTCCTGGCACCTCTTGGCCGCGTTCTTGAGCCCCTGTAACCATTGGCAAATCCGGAAAACCCTGGTCAACTGCCTCTCCTTCCCTTTGGTGGTTTCTGGATTAATAAGAACTATGCTCCCCCGGAAGTTATCTGTATATCAGGGAAACCCTGATTATTAATCTGGAAAATCCTGATTTTGCACCAAGAGGGAATTATTATGGTAATCTGATTTGACATACATCTATGCGAGGCAAAGGCATGACCCACTCGAAACATTCGCAGCATGCGCATCACCATGAGCACCACCCGGAGAAAAAGCCGGTCTGGATGGGGCTGCACAAAGACTGGCGGGCCTGGCTGGCCCTGGGCCTGATGTTGGCGGCCATCAGCATCTATGTCCTGACCCTGGATGATTCGGTGCAGCCGGACAGCGCGGCCGGCAATCCCCCCCCGGCCGCGACCCAACCCGCCGGGTCCGCTAAGTAATCCTATTCCCATTAATATGGCAATACCTTACCCTTAGAAGCCATTTCAAAACCTCATATTCCCTTACATTGTCATTCTGAGCGCAGCGAAGAATCTCGTATTTTCGAAGCGTTGAGATCCTTCACTGCGTTCAGGATGACAAAAAAAGAGGCTTTGAAATGGCTTCAGTCATCCTGAAGATCAAATGTCAGAAAGCATGAGCCTTCTGAAAAAAAACGCTCCCAAGCCGGGGCTTGGGAGCGGGAAGAATTTTATGTGGGTTGGGAGGGAAGTTTGAGGGGAGGGCAGTGAGCTCAGGTCCCTGGCCCTCCCCTCAATCATCCAGAATCCCTTAATTCGCTGCGGCTTTAAGCGCCTCCTGCCGCGCGAAGGTCAGGCCTTCCTTGTTCGCGTCCACCAGGATGGTATCCCCCTCCTTGAACTTACCTTCCAGGAGCATGGGCGCCAGCTTGTCCTGGAGGTGGTGCTGGATGGCCCGGCGCAGCGGCCGGGCGCCATAGACCGGGTCGTAGCCCGCGTCCGCCAGGAAGTCCCGGGCCTTATCCGTCAATTCCAGGTGCAGCTGCCGCTCTTCGAGCAACTTGGACAGCCGCCTGATCTGCAGGGTGACGATGTTCTTGAGCTGCTCCTTGCTCAGGCGGTGGAAGATGAGGATATCGTCCACCCGGTTCAGAAACTCCGGCTTGAAGTGGAGCTTCAGGGCTTCCATGACCTTGTCCCGCATCTGCGTCTCATTGGCCGCTTCGGCGATGTACTGGCTGCCGATGTTGGAGGTCATGATCACAATGGTGTTCTTAAAATCCACGGTGCGGCCGTGGCCGTCGGTGAGGCGGCCGTCGTCCAGGATCTGCAGCAGGGCGTTGAACACCTCCGGGTGGGCCTTCTCCACCTCATCGAACAGGACCACGGAATAGGGCCGCCGCCGCACCGCTTCGGTGAGCTGGCCCCCCTCCTCGTAGCCCACGTAGCCCGGGGGCGCGCCGATAAGGCGGGAAACCGTGTGCTTCTCCATGTATTCGCTCATGTCCAGGCGGATCATGGCCGCTTCCGAGTCGAACATGAACTCGGCCAGGGCCCGGGCCAGCTCGGTTTTACCCACGCCCGTGGGCCCCAGGAAGATGAAAGAGCCCAGGGGCCGGTTGGGGTCCTGGAGGCCGGAGCGGGCCCGGCGCACCGCGTTGCTTACTGCCTGGACCGCCTCCTCCTGGCCCACCACCCGCTCGGCCAGGCGCTCTTCCATGTGCAGGAGTTTGAGCTTCTCTCCTTCGAGCAAGCGGGTCACCGGGATGCCGGACCACTTGGAGACCACCTCCGCCACGTCTTCCGCGTCCACCTCCTCCCTGAGCATGGCCCCTTCCTGCTGGATCTCCGTCAGCTTTTGGGATTCGGCCTCCAGCTCCTTTTGCAGGTTGAGCATGGTCCCGTATTTGAGTTCCGCGGCCCGGGCCAGGTCGCCCTGGCGTTCCGCCTGGGCCGTTTCCGTCTGGGTCTTGTCGATCTGCTCCTTGATGGCGGCAATGCGGCTGATAACCTCTTTTTCCTTCTGCCAGCGGGCCTTGAGACCCGCGCTCTTTTCTTTGAGGTCCGCCAGGCCCTTTTCGATTTTGCCCAGCCGCTCCTTGGAGACCTGGTCCTGCTCCCGTTTCAGGGCCTCCCGTTCGATCTCCTCCTGGGTGATCTTGCGCTCGATCTCGTCGATCTCCGCGGGCCGGGAGTCGATCTCCATGCGCAGCTTGGACGCGGCTTCGTCGATCAGGTCCACCGCCTTGTCCGGCAGGTGCCGGTCGGTGATGTAGCGGTGGGACAGGGTCGCCGCCGCGACAATGGCGCTGTCCTTGATGCGCACCTTGTGGTGCACTTCGTACTTTTCCTTGAGGCCCCTAAGTATCGCGATGGTGTCCTCCACCGAGGGCTCCGCCACCATGATGGGCTGGAAGCGGCGCTCCAGGGCCGCGTCCTTCTCGATGTACTTGCGGTACTCGTTGATGGTGGTGGCGCCCACGCAGCGCAGTTCGCCCCGGGCCAGGGGGGGTTTGAGCATATTGGAGGCGTCGATGGCCCCTTCCGCGGCCCCCGCGCCCACCAGGGTGTGCATCTCATCGATGAACATGATGATCTTGCCGTCGGACTCGGTCACTTCCTTGAGCACCGCCTTGAGCCGGTCCTCAAATTCTCCCCGGAACTTGGCCCCGGCGATGAGCGCGCCTAAGTCCAGGGCCACCAGCCGCTTGTCCTTCAGGCTCTCGGGCACGTCGCCGTTGACGATGCGCTGGGCCAGGCCCTCGACGATGGCGGTCTTGCCCACCCCGGCCTCGCCGATGAGCACCGGGTTGTTCTTGGTGCGCCGGGAGAGCACCTGGACAATGCGCCGGATTTCCGAATCCCGGCCGATCACCGGGTCCAGCTTGCCGGAGCGGGCCGCCTCCGTCAGGTCCTTGCCGTACTTCTCCAGGGGCTGGTGCTTTTCCTCCGGGGCCTGGTCGGTGACCCGCTGCGCACCCCGCAGTTCCGCCAGGGCCTTGAGTATAGCCTCCAGGGTCAGGCCCTGGGCGGAGAGCAGTTTGCCCACGTCGCTGTTTTTGTCCGCGGCCAGGGCCAGGAAGAGGTGCTCCGTGGAGACATACTCGTCCTTCATCTGGCCCGCCTGTTTAAAGGCTTCGTCCAGGACCTTATTTAAAGCCGGGGAGAGGTAGACCTGGGCTTCGCCGCTGACCCGGGGCAGCCGGGTGAGCAGGTCTTCCGCCCCCTGGATGAGGTTTTGGGGATCGCATTCCATCTTCTTCAGGAGGGGGCGGATCAGCCCCTCTTCCTGGCTCAGGAGGGTCCGCAGCAGGTGGGGCGGCTCAATCTGGGGATGGCTCAGCTGCCGGGCCATCTCCTGGGCTCCCTGCAAGGCTTCCTGGGCTTTATAGGTTAACTTGTCCATTCTCACTGCCATTATTTCCAACCTCCATTTCCTCGTAGGGGCGGACCCACGTGTCCGCTCTGAACCGTCCGCACGGGCAAAGGGCGCACACACGGGTGCGCCCCTACAATGCCATTATTTTTTTATTTGCGACTTAACTTTGAGAAATCACTGACAAAAATAATAAGCAGGAAAACATTTTTGTCAAGCGCTTGTGATCAAATGCTTTCACTGCCAGGGAATGAATTTGACGGAAATTTTTTTTGGGATTAATATAAAATTGATACGAAAATAATCTAAATTTAGGTAAAATTCAAATAATTAGCCTAGATGATATCAACGCTCCCTTATTAATTATTTCATCACTTAGCCTCGATAATGGTTAAAATTCGACAATTGAGAAATCTTTTGTAGGGTCCACAAAAGAGCCCCTAGGAAAATCAATGTAGGGTGCGTCTCACGCACCATATTTAGCGCGTATGACGCGCCCCACGGAAAACATTCTCGTAATAGTAACTCCTAGAAGCCTTTTCAAAACCTCTTTTTCTGTCATCCTGAACGCGGTGAAGGATCTCAACGCCTCGAAAATACGAGATTCTTCGCTGCCCTCAGAATGACAAATAGGATAATTGGGGTTTTGAAATGGCTTCTAATAAGTGGCCTGCCCCTCAAATCTTTGGTAAGATGGTTACCGCTTTGCTGGCTGTCAATAAAGTTCCAGATTTCCCTTAAACCTTATCAAGACCAAGGGCAAACTAAAGAAAACGAAAAAAATGAAGATAGCCAAGGCTTCTAGGCGCAAAAACCGCCGGTAAGCTTCCGCTTCTGGAGAGCGTCCCATGTGCATCATCGCCCTCATCCCCGCCCGCCACGGCTCCACCCGCTTTCCGGGGAAGCCCCTGGCCCCTATTTTAGGAAAACCTTTGATCCAGCGGGTCTATGAGCAGGCCCGGCTGGCGCCGGGGCTGGACGCGGTCTATGTGGCCACCGACGATGCCCGCATCCGGGACTGCGTAGCCGCGTTCGGCGGGCACACGGTCATGACTCGGGAGGACCACCGCTCCGGCAGCGACCGCCTGGCGGAAGCCGCTTTCCTCCTGGGACTGGCCGCCGACGACCTGGTCATCAACATCCAGGGGGACCAGCCCCTCTTTCCCCTGGAGCTCATCCAGCAACTGGCCGCGGTCCTGCGCCTGGACCCCACCGCGGCCATGGCCACCCCGGCCCGGCGGGTGGACGACCTGGAACTGGCCCTGAACCCCAATGTGGTCAAGGTGGTCTTTGACCAGCATCACCGGGCCCTCTACTTCTCCCGCAGCCCCCTGCCTTTCTGGCGGGACGGGCAAGCCCCCTATTTTTACAAGCATATCGGTATTTATGCTTACCGTATGGATTTCCTGCAAAAATTCGTCACCCTGCCCCTCGGCCGCTGGGAGGAGGCGGAAAAACTGGAGCAGCTCCGGGCCCTGGAGCACGGCTTTGCCATCCGCATCGTCGAAACCAGCGGCGACACCCTGGAAGTGGACACCCCGGAGGATCTCCGGAAAGTGGAAGCTTATCTGCGGCAGGCCCAGGGGAAATAAAGGCAGGTTCACTCTTTGAGCAAAAATCGGGAGGAGCGGCGTGTATCGGCGGCTAATATTTAACCGCCGATAAACGCAGATGAACGCCGTCAGCCGGAGGTTAATTTTTACCGGCCACGGCGGCGGTTAGGGCGTAGGCAGGGACATTCCGGGCCAGGTAGGGCTGGAGCTCCCGGGAGATGATTTCTGCCACTTTCTCGGCGCCGGTCGCGGTGTAATGCGTTAAATCGAAATAATAGAGGGACTTCTTGGGCATTTCCTCGGCCAGATCGATGACCAGCACGCCTTTTTCTTTCCCCACCTTCCTGGTGATGTCGTTATAAAGCTCCAACATCTCCCAGGCCAACTCGCCGTTCATCTCCCTGGTAACCTGCAACTTCCGCAAATCGACCCCGGTGGCCGGGTCGGTCTGATCTCCATAAAGCACCGGCTGCGTTAACAAAATGGGGACGCTGCCCTGGTTGTGCGCCATCTCCAAGAGTTTACGCAACCGGAGTTCGTAGGGGCCCAGATATTTTTTCCTGTAAAGCTGCTTCGTCGCCGCTTTATCTTTAGCCGATACTTCCAGGGTGGGGGCGGTGCGGAAATTTACTTCCTCCTTCCCCACCTGGGGCATTACCTTCGGGAAATAATACCTCTTCAGGTTGAGGAGAGCGGCAAAGACTTCGCTATGATTGGCCAGTCCGGCCAGGAAACCGTCCAGGGAGCGGAAAGAGACTCCCATATACATCCGGCGGTCAAAGGGATTAAGCGACTCAATGCCCAGGTCGTTGAGGCCGATGAGAAATATCACCACCTTGGGTTTGATCTTCGAGACGTAGTCGTGCATCAGGATCAGGTGGCCAAAAGTGGAATGGCCGGACAAGCCGGCATTATTCAGCCACAATTTCCTAAAATGCTTCTTCAATTTGGTCTCCAGGACCAGGGGCCAGGTCTGATCATCACTCAGGCCCACACCTTCGGTAGTGCTGCCGCCCACGCAGAGAATGGTCAGCCGCGCGGCAAAATCGGGCGGGGGTTCCTCCCCCTTAAATCCCAGGGAGTTGCGGTGGATCTTGACTATCTTTGCCAGCTTGGGCGAATGGTAGTAAATAGTCTCATTTTTGTTGATGGGCAATAAAATCTTGTTGCCTTTGATCCTAAACCCCAGAGGATTATAAATTCTTAGGGCCACTTCCACCAAGCCCAGAGCTAACATCAGGCTGAGAATCACTAATAAGAGATTTTTTCCCAGGTCCATCAGGAATGATCTCTTTTTCATGGTTTCCGCAGGAAGATGCATATACTACCTAATAAGCGGCAATTATTGCATATTTCTCTGACCAGCAGTGGTCTGGAGGTATTGGGGAAATTTTTGGGCCAGGTAGGGAGAGAGATGCTGGTAGACGATGGTCCCCACCTTCTCGGCCCCCACATTATCATAATGCACCAGGTCGTAATAGTATTTCGAGCTTTTGGGGACTTCCCGGGCCAGATCGATCAATAACACCTTCTCCTCCTGGGCCACCCTCCTGGTGACGTCATTGAGGATGTCCAGGATATCCCAGTAAAATCCGCTGTTGATACCATCCATAATCTTAATCTTGGAGAGATCCACACCGGTCAGGTCATCGACCCCGTGGCCGTAAAGGGCCGGCTGGGTCATCAAGACCGGCACGATCTGGTGCTGCCGGCAGATGCGGATCAACTTTTTCAGCCGCATTTCATAGGGATGGGGGTACTTGGCCAGAAAATCCCGCTCCAGGGCTGCGGTCTTTTTCCGGGACATCTCCAGGGTGGGTTCGTCTTTCAGGTCCACTTCCCGTTGTGGCGGGGCCCAGGTCACCTTGGGAAAATAATATCGTTTCAGGTTGAGGACCGCGGCCGCCACCTCGCTGTAATCCGCCAGGGCTCCGGCAAATCTCTCCAGGGAGCGAAAAGAATCCCATCTCAAGCCGTTGCGGAGGCTGGTGTCCACATCGTTGGCTTGGTCCAGCAACCCCGTATCATTAACCCCCACCAGAAAAATCACCACCTTGGGCCGCAGTTTCACCACGAAATTCTCCATCAGAATAATGTGGCCAAAGGTGGAATGACCGGCCAGACCGGCATTATTAATCCATAATTTTGGGAAGTTGTCCTTTAATTTTTCTCCCAGCACGTGGACCCAGGTCTTGTCATCAGCCAGTTCAAAACAGATGGTGGTGCTGCCGCCCACGGCCACAATGCTCAGGCGCCGGGCCAGGTCCGGGGGCAGCTCCTCGCCGCGAAACCCCAGGGAATTCCGGTGTAAATGCACGACCCGGTCCAACTTGCTGGCGCTGCTGTGATAGATCGTTTCATTTTTATTATAGGGCAGGATGATTTGATTGCCTTTGATGCTGAAGCCCAGGGGATTATAGATTCTCAGGCAGATCTCCACCAGACTGAGGGCCAGGACCAGACTTAACAGGACCAGCAGAAGATTCTTGCCGCCATTACGGAGCCGGGCCCCTATCTGACTCCG
This sequence comes from Deltaproteobacteria bacterium, assembly GCA_021813445.1. Lineage (GTDB taxonomy): Bacteria > Desulfobacterota > Desulfobaccia > Desulfobaccales > 0-14-0-80-60-11 > SURF-52. The sequence goes on along the minus strand of JAKAKP010000160.1, from coordinate 27,846 downwards.
ACGCTGAACCTCTGCAGGCATACTTACTTCCTTATCCATTGCCGTGGGCTGGGATGGGTGCAAGAGTAATGATTTTTTACTTGATAACCCAAGCCTATCCTGTTTGTCAACGCGAGGGGGATTACTCTAAAGGCGGGCAACACTTGGGGCCCCGGCCAAGTCCGCGCCAATTCTGGGGATCAAGGATGGGAAAACGCACCCCCGCGGCGGAATTGCCCCGGGCTTGCAAGACCGGAAAATTTTGAGAGGGTGGAAAGGCGGCCTCAAGAGAGGGGGACGTCAGAGGGCCGGTTCAACTTCTCCGTTATCTTTGCCGTCAGTTCTACGATCAACTGCCCGATGGTCTCCATCTGCTGGGAGGGAACATGGGAGGCTGTGCCCATGGCCGCCAGAGAGGACCCGAAGGCCTTGATGCTATTCACTTCCTCCCGGATCAAGGCCCAAGGTTTCTCCGTCCGTTGCTCCATCCCGGCCCAGCTCGCTTCCTGCAGCATCTTTTCCTTCTGTTCCTGCAGATTTTTATTGATGGCGGCCGCGGAGTTGATGATCATTTCACCCATGGATTTGACCTGGGAATGATCCAATTCCGGCACCTGCTTTCCATTTGCTGCCAGGGCCATAATGGACTCGCCCATGGTCTTGAGAAGCATCACCTCTCCGGCAATGGTTTGAAAATTGGTGGGAAGTCCGGTCAGGAGCATGGCTTCCTGCTGATTGATCATCTCCCTTTCAGGGTCTTTCTTTTCTAATGCTTTGGACTCCACGTAAGCAACCATACTTTCCAAATTACGCCAGGCCTTGGAAGCCAGTTCATGGATCATTTTCAGACACTGATCGGTGGAAGAGTATCTTTCCCAGGGAGTGCCCTTGACATGATCCCCCAAATCTTCACTCAAAAGAGGAGTGGATTCCGCAAAATGCATGCCGATGGCGGCAAAGAAGCCGATGGCCTCGATTTTTTCCTGGGTCTCATGCAAAACCTGCTTCCAATCCCGATCCATGTCTTACTCCCTAACTTGAGCGCCTTGGCCGGGCTGACCCCGAGGCGTGTGCTAGGTTTTATCGTTATGACCCAAAAGCCGCAGCAGGAGTTTTGCCAATACTGGGCTGGGAAAAGGTTTGAGCAGATAGCCGTCCCATGGGCTTTCCACGGCCAGGGCCATCATCGCCTCGGAAACTTCACCGGTAATCATTAAAAACGGCATTTCTGCGAAACGGGGGGTGGCCCGCAGGAGTCTCTTGAGTTCTAGACCATTCATCCGGGGCATGCGGATATCGCAGATGACTGCATCATACTTGCAGGTTTGCATCTTCTCCCAGGCTTCCAGGCCGTCTCCCGCCGTATCGATGCGGCCTTCCACCCCCAGGTTGCGGAGAATCTGGGCCAGGATATTGCGCACCGCGGAAATGTCGTCCACCACTAGGATGTCAAGTTTTCGCAGCACTTCCTTATGGCGGTCATCAAGATTAAACATTTTCTGCTTTTCTCTTGTTTGATATCGTCACATTAACACAAGATGATTAATTGAAATAGTTTAAAAATATTAGACCCCGAAATTTATTTTTTGCATCTATCAAATCTGCCACCGCGTCTCATTAACAATTTTCAGAAGCAATTGGTGAGACGAGGGAATGCCCCTGTAGCCCCCACCTTTTCCTTAAACCGTCATCTTCGCCTTAATAGAGTTTCCAGCCAATACCGGCTGGGCGGCAGGCGGAGTGAGCCGCAGGGCGGGCAAGCCGCCCTGGGCTCTTCTCCCTACGCTTCCTTTACCCCCTGGCAGATGGACTCGTAAGTTATCCGGGCCAGAGTATCCAGTTCCTCCGGAGAGATGCATAAAGGGGGCATGAGGACGACCACATCTCCCAGGGGCCGCAGGATGACCCCCCGTTTCCTGGCCTCCAAAATGACCCGGTGGCCGGTGCGGCGCGCCGGCGGAAAAGGCTCCCGGGTCTCTTTGTCCTGCACCAGCTCCAGGCCCACCATCAAGCCCCGCTGGCGGATATCCCCCACGTGGGGATGATCCTGCATCTCTGCCAGCAACCGGCTCAGTCTTTCTATCTTGGCCCCCAGGGATTCCACCACTTTCTCTTTCTGAAAGATTTCGAGGCTGGCCAGGCCCGCGGCCGCGGCCAGGGGATTGCCCGTATAGGTATGGCCATGAAAAAAGGCTTTGAATTCCTGGAATTCCCCCAAGAAAGCCTGATAGATCTCATCGGTGGCCAAGGTCGCGGCCAGGGGCAGATACCCGCCGGTGATGCCCTTGGCCAGGCACAGGAGATCGGGGCTCACCTTCTCATGTTCACATGCGAACATCCGGCCCGTGCGGCCGAACCCGGTGGCCACTTCGTCGGCGATAAGGAGCACGTCATAGCGCCGCGTCACTTTCCGCACCCGGGCCAGGTACCCGGGAGGCTGGGGAATCATGCCCGCGGCCCCCTGCATCACCGGCTCGATAATCACCGCGGCCAGCTCCTGGTGGTGGGCGGCCACCAGTTCCTCCAGCCGCTCCAGGCATTGCTCCCGGCAGTCCGGCTCCTCAGGGCAGCGGTAGCAGTATGGGGCCGGGGCCTCCAGCGTCTCCAACAGCAGGGGCCGGAAGATCTCATGGAACAGGGCAATCCCCCCCACCGAGACCGCGCCCAGAGTGTCGCCGTGATAGGCGTTGCTCAGGTGCAAAAAGCGCTGCTTCCGGGGAAAACCCCGCAACTGCCAGTATTGAAAGGCTATCTTCAGGGCCACTTCCACCGCGGTGGAGCCGCTGTCGGAGTAAAACACCTTGGTCAGACCGGGCGGCGCAATCTCTGCCAGGCGCCGGGCCAGCACAATGGCCGGGGGGTGGGCCAGACCCAACAAGGTGCTGTGGGCCATCTGCTCCAGTTGCTCGCTGACGGCCCGATCCAACTCCGGCCGGCGATGGCCGTGGACATTGGTCCACAGGGAAGAAACCCCGTCCAGATAACGCCGTCCCTGGAAGTCATAGAGATAGGCGCCTTCGCCCCGGGTGATAATCAGCAACTCCTCTTCCCGGAAACCCTGCATCTGGGTGAAGGGATGCCAGAGATGTTCTTGATCCCATTTCACCAGGGTTTCATAGGAGTATCCCATGCGTCCGCCTCCTGAAGCATAAACCAATACAAGATTTCTGCAAAATCTGCTTGATTGAAAGACATACGGCGTAAGATCGTCTAAAAAAAATAAATGTCAACCGATATTACGATTTATGTTTACATTCGATCCCAGGAAAAAAAAATTCTGCCTATAGTCCCTACCACCTCTCAAAATGACAGAAAAGGGACTTCCGCAGAGATATCAAGCACTCTACCGGAGTAATGCCAACCCGCCTTCCCAATCGGCTCTGGGGAAATTTAGAGGGGTTCGGTGGAGGGAAAAGCCGCGGTCTGACGCCTGGGATCCAGCAGCTTAAATCTCTTCATTTTATTGAACAAAGTGGTGCGGCTGACGCCTAAGGCCGTGGCGGTGAGCTGCCGGTTCCACTTGCAGCGTTCCAAAGTCTCCAACAAAATCTGTCTCTCTGCCTGGCCCAGAGCCTCCTCCAGATTGAGGTCTCCGGTGCCTGGCGGCCCCAGGTGTCCAGCCGCCTGGATCTCCGGGGGCAGCGTCTCCGGAACGATGAATTCCCCTGGGTTTAGAAGCACGGCGCGCTCCACCACATTTTCCAGTTCCCGCACGTTCCCGGGCCAGGAATAGCGCAGGCAGGCCTGCATCGCGCTCCGGCTCAGGCCCTTGATCTGGCGGTGATGACTCTGATTAAAACGCTGGATGAAATGCTCGATCAAGGGTTCAATATCGCTTAGACGCTTTCTCAGGGGTGGAATGTCAAGGTTAACCACATTAATCCGGTAAAATAAGTCTTCCCGGAAGTTATTGCGCGCCACCTCCTCCTGGAGGGCGGCATTGGTGGCAGTGATGATCCGCACATCCACCTGGATGGAGCTGTTGCCCCCCGCCCGCTCGATGACCCGCTCCTGGAGAACCCGCAGCAGCTTCATTTGCAAACTGGGAGAAGCGCAATTGATATCGTCCAGAAAAACGGTGCCCCCCTGGGCTTCCTCGAATTTGCCTTTTTTGTCCCGGATCGCCCCGGTAAAAGCCCCCCGCACGTGCCCGAAGAGCTCGCTCTCCAGGAGGGTTTCCGACAGGGCGCCGCAGCTGATCTTGACAAAGGGGAGCTCCCGCCGGAAGGACTGGTCATGGATATAACGGGCCAGCCTGGTTTTGCCGGTGCCGGATTCGCCGGTAATCAAGACGGTGGCAAAGGTGTCGGCGATGGTGTGGACCAGTTCCAGGAGCAGGCCCATCTGCCGGTCCTTAAACACCAGGTTGTCGGCCAACTCCCAGGGCCGGCAACGCCTTTTCAAAGATTGGTATGAGCTCTTGAGCTCCACCTGCTCCAGGGCCCGGTGCAGGGTCAGTTTCAGGCGCAGGTCATCTATGGGTTTGGTGAGGTAGTCATAGGCCCCCAGCTTGATGGCCTCCACTGCGTCGTCGATATAGCCGTGGCCGGTGATGAAAATCACGGGGGTGTCAGGGGAGCGGCCCTTCAACTCCCGGAGAAGCTCCAGGCCGTTGACCCCAGGCATGCGGATGTCCGAGATGATCACCCGGAAGCGCTCCCCCTGCAATTTGGCCATGGCCTGGTCCCCATCCAGGGCCGTATCGGTCCGGTACCCCTCCAAGAGCAGCATCTCTCTCAGGGAGTCGCAAACCAGGGGATCATCGTCCACGATCAGGAGATCTTTAATGGATGCTGCCCTCCCTATAAGCCGTCTGGGGTAGAAAGACGCTGACCTTGGTGCCATGTTCGGGCTGGCTGCTTACCTCCAGCCGCCCCCCATACCTCTCCAGAATCTTTTGGCAGATGGGCAGTCCCAGGCCCAAGCCCTGGGCCCCATGTTTGGTGGAATAGAACGGCTTAAAAATCTGCTCCAGTTCTTCGGTGGAAATGCCCTTCCCGGTATCCTCGAAAACGATCTCCACTTCCTGGGGATGGAGCAGGCCGTCGATGCGCAAATGGCCTCCCTGGGGCATGGCCTGGAGAGCGTTTTTAATGATATTGAGGAACACGTGATAAAGGTCCGCCTCGGCCTTTACCTGCTGCAACTCTCTGGGCGGATTGAAAGTCACCTGCACCATGTGGTCGCTGGCCTGAAACATCATGATCTTCACCGCATCCCGCAGCAGATTCTGCAGATTATCCCAACTCCGGGCCCCCTTCAAAGGTTTGGCGGAGGCCATCAAAGACCGGATGCTCGCGGCCATCTTCTCCAGGCCTTTGAGGGCTTCTGCCAGATACCGCTCCACCTCCTCAGGTTGTTCTTTCTTCATCACCGCCAGAGAGAGGTAACGGCGGATGCCGTCCAGGGGGTTATTCAACTCGTGGGCCACACAGAGGCTGAGCTTGCCCATGATGGCCAGGTGCTCGAAAAGACGGAGCCGCTGCCGCAGTTGCTCCAGTTCGCTCATGTCTTCCATCAGCACCAGCCCCTGGGTGATTCCCTCCTTCCCGGGGATGGGTATCATCTTCACCTCCAGAAACCGCTCGGTCTGGCCGTTGGGCGTAGCCTTCACCGATATCTTCTGCGATTCCTGGCCGTGCAGGGCGCCCCGAAAGGAATCCGCCAGTTCCTGTTGGGTCTGAAGATCTAGCCCTAACAGCGGAAAAAATTCCTGCTCTGCCGCCACCTTAACCCCGGTTCCCAGCAGGCCCTCCAGGGCCGCATTGGCCTGGACGATCTTCAGATCCCCATCCAGGACGGCCACGGCCACCGGCACCTGATCCTGGGCCAGGGCCGCGGGGGGAGAAAACCGCTCCGCGGGCTGCTGCTCCTGCCGGACTTCCAGGATCTCCACCAGCAACCGCCCCAGGAGCCACCCTAAAAACAGGTCCCGGGAAGTAAAAGGCTCGCCATCCTCCCGGTCGGTGAGATTGATCACTCCCCAAAACTTCCGGCCCAGCAGGGGGATAAGGATGAAACTGGAGCTGTTATAACCTTCCCGGCCGGGAGCCATGGGGAAACGGGAGTCCTGCCGGAGATCGGCTACCAGCAAGGGCCGGGGGTTGGTGGCCAGATAACCCATGAGCCCGGAGTTGGCCGGCACCTGCAAGCCGGCCCGGTATTCCTGGTTGAGCCCCATGGCCGCCAGCCCGGAAAATTGCCCCAACGCGGGTTTAAAGAGAAAGATGGAGCCGTGGGTCGCGCCCACCAGTTGCCGGCTCGTTTCCAGGAAGCGCTGCCCCACTTGCTTGAGGTCCGGTTCCTGCCGCGCCTCCTCCCGCAGCCCGGCCAGCACCGCGGCCTCCGGCGTATCGGAAACCAGTTCCAGGGCCTGCCATCCCAGGGACTCGGCCCCCTGCAAAATCATCTCCAGGTCCTGCTGCGCCCGGGTGAGGCGGCGGAATTCCAGAGCCCGGTCAATGGCATGGCGCAGAATCTCGGCGCCTATGGGCTTGGTCAGACAATCAAAGGCCCCCAGCTTCACCGCGGTCACCGCATCCTGGTAGTTGGCGTAGCCGGTGAAAACGATGGTCAGCGTTTCCGGATGGTGCAAGCGTACATATTGGAGCAGGTCCAGCCCCTGCATCTCCGGCATCACCATGTCGGTGAGCACCAGGTCATAGCGGGTGTTCTGCAGCCGCTCCACCGCCACCCGGCCGTTGCGGGCGACATCGACTCCATAGGAGCCGAAGCGTAGAATCTCCCGCATCAGTTCCAAAATGACGGGGTCGTCATCCACCAACAGGATCAGAGGCTGTTCTTTCATTATCTTGCCCTTGAAAAAAATTCAAAGTTCAAGGTTCAAAGTTCAAAGTTGACCGCGCCTCCGAAAACCAAACGAATTACCCTGTTGACACCATCCCCTTAACCGAAAACCGTCTTTTAAACCACGGCCGCACCGTACTGCCGCTGCAAATAATCCCGGTAGGCCCCGGAGCGGACCCGTTCCAGCCAGTCCTGGTGGCCCAGATACCAGGACAGCGTGCGCCGCAGCCCCTCCTCCAGATCCACCTGGGGCCGCCAGCCCAACTCTCCCTCTATCTTGGCGGTGTTCAGGGCATAGCGCCAATCATGCCCCGGGCGATCAGTCACAAAGGTGATCAATTCCTCCGGATGGCCCAACTCCGGCCGCATCTCCCGGAGCAGCTTGAGGAGCAGGCGCACCAGCTCCAGGTTGGGCTTCTCCTGTCGGCCGCCCAGGTTATAGGTTTCCCCCGGCCGCCCCTGCTCCAGCACCAGCAGCGCACCCCGGCAATGGTCTTCCACGTAAATCCAGTCCCGGATATTGGTGCCGGCGCCGTAGATGGGCACCGGTTTCCCCGCCAGGGCCTGGCTGAGGGCAAAGGGAATGAGCTTTTCCGGAAACTGGTAGGGACCGTAGTTGTTGGAGCAATTGGTGATCAGGGCCGGGAAGCCATAGGTGCGGAAATAAGAGCGCACCAGCAGATCCGCGCCCGCCTTGGAGGCCGCATAAGGACTGTTGGGGGAATAAGGCGTTTTCTCGGTGAAGGCCGGGTCCTGAGGTCCCAGGGAGCCGTACACCTCATCGGTGCTGATATGCAGGAAGCGGGGTTCTTCCGCTTTCAGCCCCTGCCAGGCATGGCGGGCCGCCTCCAACAGGGTGTAAGTGCCCAGGACGTTGGTGCGCACAAAGACTCCGGGGTCCATAATGGAGCGGTCCACATGGGTTTCCGCGGCAAAATGCACCACCCGGGTGATGGGGTAGCGGCTGAATAAGGAGGCCACCAAGGCCGGATCGGCCACGTCCCCCTGGACCAAAATATGCCGGGGGTCTTCCTCCAGCCCGGCCAGATTCTCGGGATTGCCGGCATAGGTGAGGAGGTCCAGATTGATGATCTGCCATTCCGGGCGCTGCCGTCTGAGGAAATGGACAAAATTGGCGCCGATGAAACCGGCCCCGCCCGTGACCAGGACCACACTCATAACTGCTCCCCGTAAAAATCCCAAAAGCGGTGAAAGGCCTCCTGCCAGGAAGGCATCAGGTCCAGCCCTTCCAGTTGCAGCAGACGGTTCTCCAAAACCGAATTTGCGGGCCGCCGGGCCGGCCGGGGGTATTCCTCGGTGCCGCAGGGCTGCACCTGCGCCGCCAACCCGGCCCGCTCCAGGATCAGCCGGGCGAATTCATACCAGGTAGCTTCCCCCTGGCAGGTGGCATGGTAAGTGCCGAAGGCCTCGGTCTCTGCCAGGGCCAGGAGCTGCGGCGCCAGAGCCAGGGCGCTGGTGGGAGTGCCCCGCTGATCGTCCACCACTTTCAGGTCCAGACCCTGCCGGGCCCGGGCCAGAATAGCGGTGATGAAATTGGGGCCCGGCAGGCCATAGAGCCAGGCGGTGCGCACCAGAAAATGGTCCGGGCACTGCTCCCGCACCAGTTTTTCCCCCAGCAATTTGCTGCGTCCATACACCGACTGGGGTCCGGTCTCATCCCACTCCACGTAGGGAACGGTCTTGGCCCCGTCAAAGACATAATCGGTAGATATGTGCACCAGCTTGAGTCCCAGACGGCGGCAGGCCACGGCCAGGTTGCGCGGCCCCAGGGCATTGACCTTTATTGCCAGGTCCGGGTCGGCCTCCAGGTCATCCACCCGGGTGGCCGCGGCTGCATTGATCACCACCTGGGGCCGGTGATTGGAAAGGGTACGCCAGACCGCGTCCCCGACGGTGATGTCCAGTTCCGCCAGGTCGGTGGCCACCGCCTCCCACCCCCGGTGCGCCAGTTCCTGCATCAGGGCCCGTCCCAATTGGCCGGCCGCGCCGGTTATCAGTACTTTCATCCCGCCTCACTCCAACTTGAAGGGGCAGTCCGGCGCGTCCTCATAACGGATCTCATCCACCTCTTCCTGCCGTCCCGGGCCTTTATAAAGGCGGTTGGGGCAATTGACCACCAGTCCCATATGCCCGCTGATATTCAGGTAGCCGTGGACCACCCCGGGCGGGACTATGACAACGCCCGGGCACCTCTCCCCCAATTGGAGCACCTGCCGGGTCTGATAGCTCGGGCTTTCCGGCCGGTCATCCCAAAGAAAGACCCGGAAATCTCCGGGCCCGGGAAAACAGAACAAATCCGTCTGCCCCCGGTGAGCATGCGGCCCCCGTCCCACTCCCGGCCGGGTCAGGGAGAGATAAGACATCACCGGCGCCAGGTCCGGGTCCAGTTCATCCTGGCGGAAAATCTCCGCCAGCCACCCCCGGGCATCTTCGAAAATCGCCAGGGGCCGGCAGACCACCCCCGGGATTTGCACTTGCGGATTGATAAATTCAGCGGATTTAGCCATAGCTTTTGGAAACCTTGGGCCTTGACTTTCGATCAGAAATATACCTCGTCATATAATATAGCGGAATAACGGTCTTTCTTCTTTAATCTTTTTTTAAAATTATTAAATATGCACCGAACCCTAATGCCATTAATTTTATTTTTTTACCTGCGATTTGAAAGCTGCACGCCGTCCAATTCCGTTCCCGGCTTCCCCGCAGGACCTGAAGGCAACAGTTTGTGGAAGATAGCCAGGTCTTGAGGTCCACGACCTCCCCAGGTGCGCCACGCTCCGGAAGGTCATTGGTTAGGATAGATTTCCGGATACGCCTGTTTTAATCAGGGATTGGTGCGGAGGTTAAAAAAGGCAATCATCGCCGGCGCTTTCCAGCCCCACTTTCCTCACCGGCAACCTTTAAGGGAATACCAAGGGGCTCGGCCTGCCTGGCTGGGACGCAGGAGGAGCCCCCCGCTCATTTGATAATATATTGGTAGATGGCGATGATCACCGGATCCAGGAAGCCTCTCAAGGGAATTTTCCCCCGCATTCTTTCCTCTAATAAAAAGGCCACCAGCAGATAGGGCGCTATCAGGTTGAACCACCGCCTGACCCGATCCATCCCTTGCGGCAGCAGAGAGGAGACCAACACGCCCCCGGCCAATGGCGGAATGGGAAGCAAATTGTACACCGCGGTGGTGATATTAACGCCAACTATCAATAAAAAGACTCTGGGATCGTACTCGAACTTTCTCATGATCATCACCAGACTGCCGGCGATGCCGGCCAGCAGCAGGTTGGCCAGGGGACCGACGCAGCGGGTGATGACCAAGTAAGCCCGGGGGTGCTTAAATCTCTTGGTGTCGACGTCCACCATGCGGGGCCAGCCGAACCCTCCCGCCAGGTAACAGATGATTCCCAAGATATCCAGGTGCAGGAAGACATTAAAATTAAAACGGTCCTTGGTATCCTGCCGGTAATCGCCCAGAAAAGTGGCGGCAAAGGCCTGGGCCTCCGCATTAATCATGGTGGTCACGAGAATGGCCACACAAAAGGTTACCACCGCATCGATCTGCAAGGTCTGGGAGGAAAGCAGGAAAGGAACAGGCCAATCGCTGTTAGACATCTTCTTAAACCTTATTTTAGGCTGGACTCATAAATTAATATTGCATGCCCCGGGGCACGAAGTAAAGGGAAGTGAACCAGGGCCTTTGAAAATGATTCACGGCCCCCGGCCTGACCATGCTGCCCCTTGGGCCGCCGACTGGCATCAAGGCTCTGAACATAGAGAAGGCAGGGGAACTTCACCCTGCCTTCTCAGGTTTATCTAGCAGATTAAGGGAGAGTTCACATCAGAAAGGGTCCTCTAGGGACGGCCTTTCCGTTCTACTCCGTGGCATGCATCGGTCTCTTGGTGAGCCGGGAGATAACCACCGCCACGATCAAGACGATGGCCGACAGGATAAAGGCCCAGGTCAGAGAACCGGTGATGTCTTTAATGGTGCCGCCCAAACGGGTCATGAAGAAGCCCAGACCCCACCCGAGGAACACGATGCCGTAGTTCATGCCCAGGTTCTTGGGGCCAAAGAAGTCGGCAGTGTAAGCGGGCATCAGGGACAGGCCGCCGCCGTACTGCCAGTAAGCGATACCCACCGCCACGAACAGCAGAAAGATGTTGTGGCTGGCAATGATACTCGGCAGCACGAACAGACAAAGGGCCGAAACCAGGCAGTTCAGGGTGTAGGCATTGTCCCGGCCGATTTTGTCGGAGTAAAGGCCGGTGCCGACCCGGCCCACGGCATTAACCAAACCGCCGTAAGATACCAGGATCCAGGCGTTGGCCACCAGGAAGGGGATACCTTTGGCCGCGGTGGCCAGGATGCCGGCCGCGTTGCCGATAATCAGCAGGCCGGACTGGGTGGTGCCGATGAACATCAGAATCAAGGCATAGCATTGCCAGGTCTTCACGATTTCACTGGGGGCCCAATCCACCAGGGTGCCAGCGGCTTTGGCGGGCGCGCCGCCGGCTTTAACCGGGGGTGCGGGGGCTACATAGCCCGCAGGCGCCTTGGCTAGCTGGGAACCGGCGATAATGACCACCGCCGCGAAAAAGATGCCCAGGAAGATCCAGCTGTAAGTGACACCGCCGGTGGCGATCAGATAGGAAGCCAGAGGACCGATGTACAAAGCAGCGCCGCCGTAGCCGCCCACCACCAGACCGGCTACCAGACCCCGCTTATGAGGACCGAACCAGCTCAAGGCCGCCGGCGTAGGCGCAGCATAACCGATGCCCATGCCAATGCCGCCAAAGATACCAAAACCGACGATCAGGCCGGCATAGCTTTTCATGAGGCCGGCGATGATGCAGCCCACCGCCAGGAAGAGGCCGCCGGTAATAGCGCCAACCTTGGGGCCCGCCTTATCCTGGATCCGGCCGCCGGGAATCATCAATAAAGCAAAGATAATGACACACAAGGAAAACGGCGTGGCCGCTTCCGCATTAGTCAGGTAAGTCCACCCGACCGCGGGACCCTCGGTGATGAGCTGCCCCGCCTTTTTCACATCGATCAGCTTCCCGGACCAAACGCTCCAGGCGTATAAGATTCCCAAACAAAGGTTAACAGCCGTGCCGCAAAATGTAACGACCCACGCCTTTCCTGGTACTTGATCTGCCATGAGATCCCTCCTCAGTCAAGATTAACCGTAAGAATAAGGCCTTAATTAAATTAACTCCTTAACATCATTAACAATTGACTGCAACCACCCCCTTTCCAGGATTAAAGATCACCAGAATGATTAATGCAAGGTGTCTGCCAACTGCGGATAGAACTCAGCCCCTCGTTTCCCCGGGAAAAACCGGTTAGAATCATTAAATTATTTTTTTCTCAAGCTAACTTGGTCCAGCGCCCCCCCCGAAATCAGGGGATAAAACCGGGACATTTTCCCCAAACCAGGGGGCGTTTCACCCCACGCCGGTCCCGATGGCCGCCTCCCTTGTCCTCTTCAGCCGGCGGCCCAGCCGGCCCATACCCGCTCCCCCGCGGCCACCGTGTCTTCCAGGTCCTTCTGGCTATGGGCCGTGGACACGAACCAGGCCTCGAACTGGGAGCAAGGCAGATAGACCCCGGCTGCCAGCATACCCTGGAAAAAGCGCTGAAACTGGCCTAAGTCAGCCTGCTTGGCGGCAGTCAGGCCGGTGACCGGTCCCGGGGTACAAAAAACCGTAAGCATGGACCCCACCCGGTTAAGCGTCACCGGCACCCCTTGCCGGGCCGCAGCCGCGGCCAATTCCCGGGCCAGCCAGGCCCCCTTTGCTTCCAGAGACTCGTAGGTCCCCGGCTGCTGCAGGGCCTTCAGGGTGGCCAGGCCCGCGGCCACCGCCACCGGATTGCCCGAGAGGGTCCCGGCCTGGTAAATGGGCCCCACCGGGGCCATCTGGGCCATCAGATCCCGGCGGCCTCCATAGGCGCCCACCGGCAAGCCGCCGCCTATGATCTTCCCCAGACAGGTCAGGTCCGGCTTAATGCCGTAAAGCTCCTGGGCCCCGCCCCAGGCTACCCTGAAACCGGTGATCACCTCATCGAAGACCAGAAGGCAGCCCTCCTGGTCACACAGCCGCCGCAGCCCCTCCAGAAATCCGGCCTGGGGCGGCACCACCCCCATATTTCCCACCACCGGCTCCACAAAGATGGCCGCCACTTCCCCCGGGTGCTGTTTTAAGGCCCGGGCCACCGCGTCCAGATCGTTGTATGGCAGGGACATGGTCAGATCGGCAATCTCCCCCGGCACCCCGGGACTGCCGGGGATGGCGTGCGTCAACACGCCACTGCCCGCGGCCACCAAAAAGGAATCGGCATGGCCATGGTAGCAGCCGTCAAACTTGATCACCCGGGCGCGGCCGGTGGCTCCCCGGGCCAGGCGCAGCGCGCTCATGCAGGCCTCCGTGCCGGAACTCACCAGCCGCACCATCTCCAAACCCGGCACTGCTGCCACCAACATCTCCGCCAGTTCCACCTCCCCGGGCGTGGAGGCCCCGAAACTGGTGCCCCGGGCTGCGGCCTCCTGCACCGCCGCCACTACCTGGGGATGGGCATGCCCCAGGATCAGCGGTCCCCAGGAGCCCACATAATCAAGATAGGAATTGCCGTCCATATCGTAGAGCCGGGCCCCCTCTCCCCGGGCGATCAGCCGGGGGGAAAGCCCCACCGCGCCCCAGGCCCGCACCGGGCTGTTGACCCCCCCTGGCATCAACTGCGACGCGGCTTGAAATAAACGCTCCGAATTGGCAAAAGTAGGCATAGTTCACTCTTTAAAATAGCGCATGGTGGTTTTTTTCAGTTCGGTTTCGCTGAACAGCATCTGGTAGTCGGCGATCCCGGTCTCCGCGGCCAGGCGGGCCGCGGTGCGCACGCACTCCTCCGGGGTCTTGCCGTGGATCATGGTATAGAGGTTATAGGGCCAGGAAGGCGCCGGGGTGCGGGCGTAGCAGTGGGAGACCTCCCGGTAGCCCGCCATTTCCTTGCCGATGGCCGACAGATCGCCGGCCGGCACCGACCAGGCCACCAGGGCGTTGGCCGGAAAACCGGATTGCTGGTGGCGCAGGGTGGCCCCGAAACGGCGGATCACGCCTTTGCCCATGAGGCTGCGGATCGCGGCCAGGAGCTCTTCTTCCGGCACCCCCAACTGTTCCGCCACCTCCAGAAAGGGACGGGGGATGACCTCCAGGTCCCGCTGCAGCGCCAGAATGACTCTTTGTTCCAGTGCGGTCAATATCGGTTCCATATGCTCTAGCGTGTCAATATAGAGCAGGAAAGCCAGGTTGGCAAGGATTGGGGGAAAGCCCGATGCGGAAGGTCAGGACCGGAAGCAGCAAAAACTAGTCTTCTCAAGTCCCTTTCTGTCACTGCTCACTGCTTGCTGCTCACTACCATTTCACCGGATCGCCCACCTTGATGCCGTTGCGGTCGCAGAATCCCCCGGGCACTTCCAGGACAAAATTCACCGGCTCCGGGGAACAAACAGCGCCGGGGAACTGGGGGGAGACATTTTTCGCCAGGCCCACGACTTTCCCCCCCACGATCCAGATGATATCGATGGGAAATTTCATGCCCCGCATACAGAAATTCTGCGGCCCCACCCCGGGCATCAAAAAGAGCATGCCCCGGCCCTCGGGCAGACTCTGGCGGTACCCCAGGCCCAGATAGATCTTGCCCGGAGACTGCACCGTTTCCGCTTTCACCGGGGTCCGGCCCACAGTCACCTGCAGAAAAGGATTGCCGTCTGCGGAAAGATCTTCTCCAGGGGCCATCCCGGACCATAGGCAGAAGAGCGCCAGCGCCAGCGCAGTTGTGACTCTTCGCGACTTCATCGCCAACTTGACAGTAAGGGGTTGGGGGAGAAGAAGGTGGCTGCGAGCCCCTGGCCCCCTCCCCCAAGATCGCCGTCTTACAGGGGCCGGTGGTAATCGGTGAAAAAGATATAACCGGTGTCGTCGGTGCGGACCACCTCGCAGGTCCGGGTGATTTCTTCCCCTTCTTTGGTCTTATAACGGATGCCGCATTCCAGGGCCACGGAGGGCTCCAACAAGGGCCGGATATAGCACTCCTGCAAGGGGAAAGCCTTGTCCCGGAGCAGGCCCTCAGTGCCGCTCAGGGAATAGAGCATCTCCCCGTAGACAAAATCCAGATTGCCTTGCAAGCTGTAATAATACTGCTTGGTGGGGATGGCCGCGGGGGAGATGGGCAGCTCCGCCAATAGGGCCTTCAAACCGTCCATGTAGCCCAAAAACGAGGGTCCCGACCAGATCTTGTCCCCGTCCTTATATTTTTCCGCAAAATCTTCTTTCCGAATGGGCTCAGCCATATCTTCACCTCCGGGTCAAATCAAGGGAATAAGGCCTCTTATAACCGCTTTCCCCGGCTTTGCCAAACAAAAAAGCCCGCGTCCGCCAACACCGCTGGCTAACCGCCGGGAAATTAATGGTGGCCCGGGCTTTCCAGGCTGTAACCAGGTTTCGTCAAGGAATACTCGACCTTCGGACTGCAAAAGGCTATATTGAATTGATAACTCTGAATCAGGTCTGCTATCGGATGGAGGCAATCCATGAACATCGTCTGTTTACTCGGAAGTCCCAGGAAAAAATCCAATAGTTCCACCCTGGCCAAGCGCTTCGTTGCAACTGCCAAAAAACTGGGAGCAAAAGTAAAAACTTACACCCTGAATGACCTCAAATATCGCGGCTGCCAGGCTTGTATGGCCTGCAAAAAGAAGCTGGAGAAATGCGCCTTGAAAGACGAGCTGGCCGAAGTCCTGGAGGCCGTGCAAGAGAGTGATGTCTTGGTCATGGCTTCGCCAGTCTATTTCGGGGACGTTTCCAGCCAGTTGAAGGCCTGCATCGATAGGATGTATTCTTTTTTAAAGCCTGATTATGTAACCAATCCCAGTCCGGTGCGCCTCGCCCCGGGGAAGAAGCTGGTCATGGTGCTGACCCAGGGAAACCCCGACGAGCAGGCATTCAGTGACATCTTTTCCCGGTACGATTACTTTATGAAATGGTATGGCTTTAAGGAAAGCCATCTGATCCGGGCTTGCGGCGTCCGGGAGGCGGGAGACATTGAGACTCGCCAGGATATTTTGACCTTGGCCGAAGAGATCGCCCGGCAAGTCTGCTCGAATTAAGTTTAAGTCAACATGGACTAAAGCCTATTCATAATGCGTCCACATGCGGATGACCTTCACTACCTTCTCTTTTTCCAGGATTTCATAGACCAGGCGATGTTGGATGTTGATGCGGCGGGAGTAGGCCCCGGCTAAATCGCCCACCAGCTTTTCAAATGGCGGCGGGGTTTGAAAGGGATTTTCCCGGAGAATTTCTAATAACTCAATAGCCTTGCCTTTGAGTCCGGCGGCGGCCAGTTTCTCGGCGTCTTTCTGGGCCTGTTTGGTATAGACAATTGTCCATGTCACCAATCAAGCTCCTGGGCGCACTCCTCCACCGGCGTCTGCAAGCCTTCCCGGATGGACTCCCGCATGCCGGGAATGGACAACAAATACAAGGTCTCCTGGATGGCCCGCCAGTCTTCTTCGGAGATCAAGACCGCATTGGCCCGCTTCCCAGTAATGAGAATGGGCTCGTGCGACGCCGCGGTCTCAGCCACCAGCCGCCCCAGCTTATCCCGGGCTTCGCTTACTTTAATGGAGGTCATAACCGCCTCTTCCCCCTTTTCTCATCTTCACATTATCAAATTCCCAAAATGGATACCAAAGAAAAAAACCCCGCCTCCCTCAAGGAGGCGGGGTTGCGAAAATAAATCCGGCGGCGTCCTACTCTTCCCCGCAGTTGCCCGCGTAGTACCATCGGCCCGGCAGGGCTTAACTTCCGGGTTCGGGATGAAGGCGGGTTAGAGGTCTTCGGGTCTCAGGCCGGTCACTTTGGAGATGCGGGCGAGCATACGCGGGCCGATTTCCTCGCCGTCATGGAAGGCGAACACCACATCGGACCAGCCGGGCCGGGACAGGGTGCGGTGAGAGCCTGTCGTTTTCGACGTTCTTTTGATCTGCCAGCCAATCCTTTCCAAAGCCGCCAATACCCGTTTGGCTTTGGTGACGGGCCAGCTGCTCATGCCGCAGCAAAAAGGATATTAATGGGTTCGGCCAGCATCTCGCCGTGTTCCAGACGCTCGGCCAACACCCGCAGGGCTAGCGCCTGGGCCTTGGCCTGGGCCTCTTCCTTGGTGGCCCCATAGACCATGACCCCGGGAAGTTCCAGCACCTCGGCGATCCAGCGCCCGTCCTCTTCCTGTTCAAAATCCACCGTGAACGTCATCACCCCAACTCCTGCCGCCAATATATCAAATCTGTAATCATTACTGGAAATAAAAAAACCCCGCCTCCGTCAAGGAGGCGGGGTTGGTACTAGAAAAATAAATCCGGCGGCGTCCTACTTTCCCACGCAGTCACCCACGTAGTATCATAGGCCCGGCAGGGCTTAACTGCCGAGTTCGGGATGGTAGCGGATGTGACTTCCTATACCATTCCAATTTCTATCCTCTATTTTCCAGGCTCCATGCCGGTGGGGGAATCTCTATGGTGGTCATTTGCGCCTCGGCTTCAAAGGGAACCTCAGTCTTCAGCAAATCTTCAGCACCGATCTTTAGGGAATCCAATAACTTCTCTTTGGTTTTCTCCTGGGCATTGACCCCGGGAAGATCGATGAGCCACCCGATCCACCAATCGCCGCTTTTTTTAATCATAGCTCTGAATTTCATTATTTCACCCATGGGATATCCAGGTCTTGGCAAATCTTCCTCGGAAGATTCATTTATAAATATCCCCTCTGGGCCCAAGGTCATAGGCGATGATCACCCGCAACTTTTTATCTACTCGCAGCAAGATGCGCCAATTGCCCACGCGCAAACGCCAGTCGGAGCGCCCTTTCAGAGATTTTGCCAGGGTGAGGGGAGCTTGTTGCAGTTTTTCTAAGGCAGAAAGAATCTGTTCGCGGTCAGGGCGGGGCAGCTTGGCTAATTTCTTGCCAAATTGATGATGAATTTCTAGACGCCAGGCGGGCTTAGTCTTCCCGGTCATGCAGTTGCTCTTTAATCACTTGCGCCAGGGGTTTGGTCTTGCCGGCCAGATAATCCTGCCAGGCGGCTTCGGAGGCCGCGGCCTCTGCGGGGGTTAGCTCTTCAAAGGCCAAATCCCGCAGTTTCGCCTGCAAGGCCTCCCATTCTTTCAGGGGCACCACCACTGCGACTTTTTTGCCTTTGGCATCGGTCAAATACTGGACGGCCATTTTTTCGGCTCCTGAAAATACTTTGCTTTACTCGAAAATAATAAAAAAGCCCGCGTCCGTCAAGACGCGGGCGGGGCGCCGGGAAATAATAGTGGCACAGGCGTCTCGCCTGTGGACCCGCGGCGTGCTGCTTTCCCTGTAGGGTGGGCACTGCCCACCATTTCCTTTAAATGGTAGCCCAGGCTTTCCAGCCTGCGCACCTTGCGGAGTATCATCGGCCCGGCAGACTAAAGGTGGGATGCGCTTCGCTTTCCCGCCCTTCAAGATCTTTTTTGGGAGATTTATTTTAAGCAAATATAGCAATAGGTAATACTTGAATTACTGGACCAGGAATCTCCCATTCAAATTCTGGTAAGTTATAATTTTGTAATTGCCCTTGTTTAAATATCTGCTTTAATCCATCTAATGAGCTTATTGGTAAACGGCCTATTGCTGTTTTTCGATTAAGGCTTATCGCCCCCTTTCCCTCTTCGATAACTCGAATAACCTTACCAACAACTTTAAATGTGCCATCAACTAAATCGGACATTGACTGATCATTGAGATACTGAGTCTCAAGTGTTATCAGGCACCGATGGCCTGATAACAAAGCGGGGGTTGTAAGATCTTGCATATTCCCTGAATTTTAGCGTCGATATAAAATGTTCCATATCCTTCTTCATTTTTTGAACTTCAGTATCTTGCCTTCCTTTAGATTTTTGGTCTGCGAAGGGTTTGTACAAATCTAACCCTCCAATCATCCAGTCAAAAGCTTCCAATAGAGGATTGCGTTTAAGAATAGAGGAAAATTCAATAAGGTTTCCTGGCATAGGCTCTATATTTTCGGATTCCTGAATAAGACCTCCTTGTTCGCGAAGCATTGCTCGCAGATGAATGAACATAGATGCAGGAGTATGAATTCGTTCCTCACTACTTGTCGAACTAGATTCACTACCGCTCTTCCCCGCCGTCTTGCCGGAAAAGTCAACCTTTAGTAACGATGACAATGCCTTGCTAAGCCCGAAAGTTCCGGATACCTCAGCTAAAGATGTTTCAGATGTCTTTTGTATTTGGGATACTTGGGTTACAGCTGCAATTCCTCCTTGCAACATTGCGACAAGGTCAAACACAATGCGCTGATTAAGGTAAACAGGGATTATCAGATCGTCAGATTTCACGATATTAATTCCCTTTGGGGCATTTTGCATATCGACTATGTTTCATGATAGCAAAAAATCGGAATAATATCCAATTAATAAAAAAACCCCGCCTCCCTCAAGGAGGCGGGGTTGGTGCTATGAAAATAAATCCGGCGGCGTCCTACTCTTCCACGCAGTTGCCCGCGTAGTACCATCGGCCCGGCAGGGCTTAACTTCCGAGTTCGGGATGGGATCGGGTGTGACCCCTGCGGCATGGCCACCGGAAACTTTTAAAGACCGTTTTCGGTTTTTGGTTTTTCATTTTTCGTAAATAACGAAAAACCGTTTTTGTAGGGGCGAACCTTGTGTTCGCCCGCAAGTGAATCGAAGAAGAGAGTATCCTTAACAGTTTCCGAAGGCAAAGGCAAAATGGTCAAGCCGCACGGCCGATTAGTACCAGTCGGCTCCACACATTACTGCGCTTCTACCTCTGGCCTATCAACCTGGTGGTCTACCAGGGGCCTTTAGGGGATTGCTCCCGGGAGATCTATTCTTGAGGTCGGCTTCCCGCTTAGATGCTTTCAGCGGTTATCCGGTCCGCACATAGCTACCCGGCGCTGCGCCTGGCGGCACAACCGGAACACTAGAGGTGCGTCCATCCCGGTCCTCTCGTACTAGGGACAGATCCTCGCAAATCTCCTACGCCCACAACAGATAGGGACCAAACTGTCTCACGACGTTTTAAACCCAGCTCACGTACCGCTTTAATTGGCGAACAGCCAAACCCTTGGGACCTTCTTCAGCCCCAGGATGCGATGAGCCGACATCGAGGTGCCAAACCTTCCCGTCGATGTGAACTCTTGGGGAAGATCAGCCTGTTATCCCCGGCGTACCTTTTATCCGATGAGCGACGGCCCTTCCATACGGGACCGCCGGATCACTAAGGCCTACTTTCGTACCTGCTCGACTTGTAGGTCTCGCAGTCAAGCTCCCTTATGCCTTTACACTCAACGGCTGGTTTCCAATCAGCCTGAGGGAACCTTCGCGCGCCTCCGTTACGCTTTGGGAGGCGACCGCCCCAGTCAAACTACCCGCCAGGCAATGTCCCCAGCCCGGATTCACGGGCCTAGGTTAGAACTCTAGA
>JAKAKP010000160.1:0-2500 GCA_021813445.1 Deltaproteobacteria bacterium | reverse complement strand
TTATTTTTCTTAGAGCTTTATCGTGTGATTTTTCTATATCTCCAGTTGATATATTTAATAATTCTGCTATATCTTCGATTGATTTTTTGGGTTCTCCAATACCATAAATCATTCTAAGTATCTTTTCTTCTCTTGGCGTAAGAGTTGCCAATAATCTACTAGTAACATCTGAAACAGCCCACTTTATCGTTTTCAATGGTAATTGCCTCGATATTGACCGAACAATTTGAAGCAATTCTTCCAGAATGTCATGATCATCGCGTCTCGATGTGGATTGGCTATCGCATATTGATATCTTACCAATCTCTGATTCTAATTTTGGCCACCAAAGTTGAAAAGTCTCATATAAAAAATCATCAGCTATTCGTCCATTTTCTAATACATTATTGATCGTTTGTAGGAGAGCAAGCATTTCATTTTTTTGATATTTTGTAAGCTGGAATTGAGAAAGGGGACCTTTTACTTCCGATGGTTCGATATCTAATAAAATTGGGCAAACAAACGTTGTTTCAATTGCTTTTGAAAGTGCACCGGCTTCAAACAATAACCACGGTTCATTGAGATTTTCTGATGTGAGACAAATAATTCCAAAATTTGTATCTTTTAACTTTTCGGATAGCTCGATTAACCAACGAGAGCCTTTATCTATATCTTGAGCAGAAATCCAAGGTCTTAAAACTTGTATCACTTTTGGTAGCCAATTCCTTAAAGATTTTGCTACCGCCAAACTCCTCTCTCCCGACCAACTAATGAAAATCTCCATTATTATTGCTCCGACATGTACTTTTCCAAAGGCCGGGAAGGCTCGGAGCGCCGCGGTTCGATCAGGGCGATGTCCAGCAAATCTTCCACAATTTCCTGGTCTTGCAGCAATTTCTGCACGACCAGTTGCTGCTCTTTCTTGGGCAGACCCTTAAAGGCCAGCCAAAAAACCTCCGCTTTGGCTTCTTCGGTAATCATCAGGGTTTCCTCCGCCCCATATCCTCAAGGCTGCTCATAACTTCATTTGTTCCCATGTTAAATTGCGATCAACCCTATGTCAAATTATCCGTGTTCATCGGCGTTCATCGGCGGCTTTTTTCCCCTCGTTCCCAAGTTGTACTTGGGAACGACAATAGTTGCCAAGCTGGGCTTGGCGAGAAAGAGGCTGAAGGCGGGATGCGCTCCGCTTTCCCGCTACATTTATCACTTCCCTTCCTTGCCAGTCCTCCTCTTCGCCCTCCTGATCACGTTCACCTCCTTCTTCATAGCCTCTGCGAGGCTCTCAAATTGCTCAATCTGCACCTTCACCCCGGGGATTTTTCCCAGGTGTCCGGCCAGCCTCTCCCGCACGCAGCCCTTTTGCGCCACCCCCACGTAATTCATGCTCCCGGACGCGTCCATGATCCGGTACAGGACCGGCCGCTCTTCGGGCAGCTTGGCAATGCCCTGCCGACTGTATTTAACCGTCTTGACGGCCCTTATCTTTTTCCTTTCCTCACTGCCGCCAGCCCGCTTTTTACCCGGCGCGTCCCAGTCCCGGACATTTTCTTTCAAATCATAGCCCCGGCCTCTAAGTTCCAGCCCCTCTCCCTCGCCTTCCTGCGGGTAGATGACGTCCCGCCCTCCATGGGGGTGGCTGGCCTTCGCCTCTTCGCTTTCGATATAGTTCTTTAAAACCTCATTGATCAAGGTCTGATAATTGCCGCCCCCGGCCTCATCCACGCGCCGCCAGAACCATTTTAATATCTTAGTATCGAGGCGGATCGTAATCCGTGTCTTTTTGGGATCTTGAGGCGAAATCACGAGTTTTGCCTTGCTAAAATCGTACTCTTCGCGCATATACTTTTTCTTCCCTCTTGCCGGCCTTCCGGGCGGAAATCAATCTTATCTTCCCCTGCCGATAAGTGTAAGCCACCACCAACAGCCTTCCTAAGTCATCCAGGCCCAGGGCCACCCAACGATTTTCGCCCTTGGCATCGGCGTCTTCCCATTGCAAATAAGGATTATTGAAGACTCCCGCGGCCACGGCAAAATTAATCCCATGAACTCTGATATTTTCTCTCGCTTTGCCTGGGTCCCATTCAAATTCCACCATCAGATTGTATGTACACGACAAATATCTGTCAAGAGAATTAATGTATGCACATAATTGGGCTTCGTACGTTGCCCAATTTCCCGCCAAATTTCTTACTGGTGCTGGTCTTTGCCATCCTTCCCTGATAACTCTTCTCCCTGAGGTTTTGAACAGTGAGCCCTTTCAACCCGAAGCCGGTTTCAGAATTAAATGACGCACCTATGCCATCACGCCGCCCGATATCGACTGCATCCTCTTGGCCTGGGTCATGGTCTGTTCCGCAACTAACGCGTGCTTCCCCCGCAATATCCCGAAAATAATGAGGATTAACCCGAAAATGCCTGTGCCTTGGTGCGGGATCAAGCGGCACAGTTGCGGAACACAAATAATGTAAGGGATTGGGGAGGGGGTGTGGGGGAGGGGTAAGGGGGTGTGCCCCTTAGC
>JAKAKP010000016.1 GCA_021813445.1 Deltaproteobacteria bacterium | reverse complement strand
GGAAAGCCTGGCCCGGAAATACCTGCCGGAACTCTTTGTCTCGGAATTTGACGCCCTTAAAGAAAAGGCCTACCAACTGGCGGCCCACCTGGCCGAGGACCTGGCGCAACGGGACGAGATCCGCACCATGGTGCCGGCCCAAATGGAGCCAGTGCTGCAGGAGGTCCTGGACCTCAACCCCTTTATCCAGTTCATGTACGTCACCAACCTGGAGGGCCGGAAAGTCACCCGGAACATCACCCATATCGTCGACCGGGCCAAATACGAGGACATGAAGCTGGACGAGGACCTCTCCAACCGCAACTGGTTCATTGAACCCATTAAAACGGGCAAGGTCTTCGTCTCAGAGTTTTACACCTCCCGGTTCACCAGCGCCCTGTGCATCACCGTGAGCGTGCCGGTGCGCAACGAGAACGATGAAATCCAGGGAGTCCTGGGCCTGGATATCCGCTTCCAGGATTTGGCCAAGATGGAACAGGAAGGGGAGATTTAGGGAGTGAGCAGTAAGCAGTCATAGAAAAGGGATCAGAAAGTTTTAGGTGTTACTGGTCCCTGGCCCCTGCACCCTTTGGGAAGGGTAACGAAGGAACCGGCAGACTTATTAATGGCAACAGAGCTGCTAAGTAGCGGTATCTTGGGGTGGCTGGCGATCCTGGCCCTGGGAGGATTGCTGGCCTGGAGTGCGAATCTGCTGCTCCGAGCCCTGAAATCGGGGGACTCCGAACCCGTGGCTCCCTGGAGTCTGGGGGAACCGGGGTCCTTGGCGCCGGCGGAGCCTGCCCCGCCCCGGGAGGTGGAAAGGGTGGCTCCGGTTTTGCCCCCCCGGGAGCCTTTAGCCAGCAGGTTGGGAACAGGCGGGGATGAGCCTCTGCTGGCCGCAGCCATCGGCTTGGCCCTGACGTTATATCAACAGGAGCCGGTGGAGATTGTGGGCATTCAAGCCCCTGCGGCCGGGGGCTCCGCCTGGGCCTTGTCCGGGCGCTGGCAGATCATGCAGGGCCGCATAAATGTGCAGAAGAGATAAGAAAACCGAAAACCGAAAACCAAAAACGGTATTTATATGCGGCGCTATCAGCTGACCATCGGTGATAAAACCTTCGAGATAGAGGTGCTCTCCCTCCGGGGGGAGCAGGCCCAGGTGCTGGTCAACGGCCGCACCTATGATGTGAATTTCCGGCCCCTGGCTCCGGGGGCCGCGGCCCCGGTGGCGCCCCAGCCTGCCCCCAGCAGGCCGTCAATGCCCTCGCGGCCGGTGGCTCCGCCCCGGCCCGCGGCCCCGGTGATGCCGCCCCTGGACAAGCCGGCAGGAGCCCTGGAGCCGGGGGCGGTGACCGCGCCCATGCCCGGCTCCATCCTGGACGTGCTGGTGCAGGAGGGGGACCGGGTGGAGGTTGGGGCCACAGTGGTGAAGCTGGAGGCCATGAAGATGGAAAACGACTTGCAGACGCTCATTGCCGGGGTGGTCCAAGAGGTGCGGGTGAAAAAAGGAGACAATGTCTCCGTGGGTGACGTCCTGGTAGTGGTGGCTGCAGAATAGTGCCTGATTGAAGCGGTAATCAGCCCAAAGACGCCACTCCCACCCCGACCCTCCCCCCTCGAAGGGGGAGGGAGAAAAGACCAGTCCTGCCAGGTTAAGATATTTTCGGGACGGTACACCAGCGGTAAAACCAGATGCCGGGAGATACGAGTCTTTTACAGCTAGGGCTTTGGGTCCTGATGGCCATTCTGGCCCTGGGGTTGATCTATGTGGCGGTCATTTTCCGGCTGCAGCCGATCTTTCTAATGCCCCTGGCTGCGGGCCTGCTTTTTGCCAACTTACCCATCCCCGCTTTAAATGCGGCCCTGGCGCCTTTCTTCCTCACCCTTCAGCACGGCTTGCATTCCGGTCTTTATCCGGCCCTGATTTTCCTGGGTTGGGGCGCGGGCGCCAATCTGACTTATCTCATCGCCCATCCCCGGCTGTTGGTCCTGGGCCTGCTGACGCCCCTGGCCTTTTTGGCTGTCCTTTTTTTGGGGTGGGGCCTGGGTTTGCATCCCACCCAGGCCGGCAGCGCCGCGCTCATCGGCGGCGGTGACGGTCTGGCCGCCACTTTTCTGGCGACCCAAGTTGCGCCGGAACTCACCGGCCCCATCTCCCTGGCGGCCTTCACCCTCATCGGCCTCTATTTCTGGCTGCAGCCTTATCTGGTGGATCTGTTGATCAGCAAGCAGGAGCGCATGCTGCGGATGCCTCCCAGCCGCAAGGTGAGCCGGCGGGAAAGTCTCCTGTTTGCGGGGGCCGGCCTGGTCCTGACCCTGATCCTGGTGCCCTGGGCCGCGTTGCTCACGGGCATGTTTTTTCTGGGCAACATCCTCAAGGAAGCGGGGGTGGTGGACCGCCTGGCCCGCACCCTGTCCAACCGCCTGGCCGACATCGTGGCCCTGCTGTTGGGTCTGGCCGTGGGCAGCCAGTGCCATACTTCCCTGGTTTTTTCCCTGGCGTTCCTCAAAATAATTCTGCTGGGACTGGTGGCCCTCTTTCTGGCCAATATCCTGGTGATCCTGGCCATCAAGATTCATAACCTAGTTTTTGCCCAAAAGATCAACCCCTTGATTGGGGCCGCGGCTTTAGGCATAGTGCCGGACGCCGCCCAGATGGTGCAGATTTTGGGCCGCCGGGAAGACCCCCATAACCATCTGTTTTACCACGCCCTGGCCTCCAGCCAGGCGGCCTTGCTGGCCGCCACCTTGACCTCCGGCCTTCTCTGGAGTATCCTGGGCGGGCATTGAGTTCTGAAATGGCAGGGGGCGAAGACGGTGTAAGAGATTCTTTGACAACAAAATCAGAAATTGCCTGATTTTCACCACTTCCCTCTCTTGTTAATCATGAATCTGGTCATTTATCCCAAACGAGGTGCCCGTTTATGTGTGATCCCCAGAAATTAGCATCCCTGCAAGCCGCCAAGGCCAAGTACGATGAAAAAGTGGAAAAGGTGCTGCAGAAGATGCCGGAGCGCAAAAAGGAGTTCGTCAACACCTCCGGTATCCCGGTGCAGCGGGTCTATACGCCCCTGGACATGGAGGGCTTCGACTATCTGAAGCAGTTGGGCCTGCCCGGCCAGTATCCGTACACCCGGGCGGTACAGCCCACGGCCTACCGGGGCCGCTTTTGGACCATGCGCCAATATGCGGGCTTCGGCAGCGCCGAGGAGACCAACGAGCGTTATCACTTCCTCCTGAAGTCCGGACAGACCGGCCTCTCCGTGGCCTTCGACCTGCCCACCCAGATCGGCTACGACTCCGACCACGCCCTGGCCCAGGGCGAGGTGGGCAAGGTGGGCGTGGCCATCGATTCCTTATGGGACATGGAGCGGCTCTTCCAGGGCATCCCCCTGGAGCAGGTTTCCACCTCCATGACCATCAACTCCCCCTGTGCGGTGCTCCTGGCCATGTACCTGGCCATGGCGGAAAAACAGGGCGTGCCCTTTGCCAAACTCCGGGGCACGGTGCAAAACGACATCTTGAAAGAATATTCCTCCCGGGGCACCTATATCTTCCCGCCCAGGCCGAGCATGCGGCTGATCACCGACATCTTCGCCTACTGCACCGCGGAAGTGCCCCAGTGGAACACCATCAGCATCAGCGGCTACCATATCCGGGAGGCGGGCTCCACCGCGGTGCAGGAAGTGGCCTTCACCCTGGCCAACGGCGTCGCTTACGTGGACGCGGCCATTAAGGCGGGTCTGAAGGTGGATGAATTCGGACCCCGGCTGTCCTTCTTCTTCAACTCGCACCTGGACTTCCTGGAAGAGATCGCCAAGTTCCGGGCCGCCCGGCGCCTCTGGGCCAAGATCATGAAGGAGCGCTTCGGGGCCCAGGACCCCCGCTCCCTGATGCTGCGCTTCCATACCCAGACCGCAGGCTGCAGCCTGACTGCCCAGCAGCCCTTGAACAACATCATGCGGGTGGCCTTCCAGGCCATGGCCGCGGCCCTGGGCGGCACCCAGTCCCTGCACACCAACTCCTTCGACGAGGCCCTGGCCCTGCCCTCCGAGCTGGCCGTGCAGGTAGCGCTGCGCACTCAGCAGGTCGTCGCCTACGAAACCGCGGTGGCGGACACCGTTGACCCCTTGGCCGGGTCCTATTACCTGGAAAACCTCACCGACCAGGTGGAAGCCAAGGCCCAGGAATACATCGACCAGATCGACCGGATGGGCGGCGCCGTGGCGGCCATCGAGCAGGGGTTTGTCCAGAAGGAGATCGGCGCCGCCGCTTACCGTTACCAGCAGGAGATCGAAGCCGGCACCCGGGTGGTGGTGGGTCTGAACAAGTTCCAGGTGAAGGAAGAGGAAAAGCCCAAGGACCTCCTGAAGGTTGATCCCGAAGTGGGCAACCGCCAGCGGGCCCGGCTGCAGGAACTGAAGAGCACCCGGGACAACGCCGCGGTGGCCCAAGCCCTGGCCGCGTTGAAAACCGCGGCCCAAGGCACTGATAACCTCATGCCCCCGATCCTGGCCGCGGTGAAAACCCTGGCCACCCTGGGGGAAATCTGCGACACCCTGAGAGGCGTATTCGGCGAATACGAAGCCCCGGCACTGATATAGAGGTTCAAGGTTCAAAGTTTAAAGGCCAAAGTTTCCGGTCCGAGTTCAAAGGAGGAGGTATTCAACCTTGAACTTTGAACCTTGAACTTTGAACTCTTAAGGATTTTCATCCATGCTTAAGATAAGGAGTGAATGATGTCGGCAGAGAGGAAGATCAGGGTATTGGCGGCCAAGCCGGGCTTGGATGGTCATGACCGCGGGGTCAAGGTCATCTGCGCGGCTTTGAGGGATAGCGGCATGGAGGTGATTTATACGGGACTGAGACAGACGCCGGAGCAGATTGTGGCCGCGGCCGTCCAGGAGGACGCGGACGTCATTGCCATGAGCGTGCTCTCCGGGGCCCACAATTATCTCTTTCCCCGGGTGATGGAACTCCTGAAGGAGAAGGGCATCAAAGACGTCCTGGTGATGGGCGGCGGCATCATTCCCGAAGAGGACGTCCCGGCCCTCAAAGCCGCGGGCATCGCCGCCATCTTCGGCCCCGGCACGGACACCAAGGACATCATCGGGTTTATCAAAGAAAACGTACGGCAGCGCTAAGATTAAAAAGGGTGGGGGAAGCCGGTTCCTCCACCCTGCATTTCAATTTGTCCCCAGAAAACCTCTAGCGATTGCAAAAAATCTTTTTTCAGCTTTGAAATACAACGGTAGGGGGCACAGCAAGCTGTGTCCCTACGGCTTGGCATAATCTTTCTTGCCGCCCGGTTGCAGAAATCCCCCACTTCCTGCGTCTTTCTTTGCGTCTTTGCGCCTTGGCGTGAGAAAACCATTTTACGGCCCGAACCCCCGGCGGATCAGGTCCACTTCTTCTGAGCGGGTTTTCACCTCCTCATTTAGGCGGGCCTCATGGAGGCGTTCCAGCATCTCCTTGATGAGGGGGCCGGGTTTGAAGCCCATGGCCAGCAGATCCCGGCCCCGCAGTTCCGGCTGCAGGTGCTTCAGGTGGGTGAAGTACAGGGAGATGGCCCGCTTGGAGGCTTTCTGCCGGGTCTTGGCCAGCATGTACAGCAGATACTCGGTGTTCAGGGCGCTGAGCAACCGGTAGATGGGGACCCGGCCTGCGTCTCCCAGCTGGTAGAGCCGGTTCAGAGTCTGGTCCGCGGCTTCTTTGCCCGCGACGATGGCGGCCGCCTTTTTGGGGGAGATCTTGAACCGTTGCACCATCTCCTCCAATTCCTCGGGAGTCAAGGGCTCCACCAATCCCAAAAAATAAACCAGCCAGCGGTCAAATTTCTCTTCCAGGTACAGCAGATCGAACCAGGAGAGCACGGCCTGGACCCGCTCCAGCATGCCCTTGGTGCCTTCATCGTAACGCAGCCGGGGATGGATGGGCGTGAGCAGATTGAACTCCGCCAGACGGGCGATGGCGGGAATGGGGTTTTCCTCCTGGAGGATCAGCCGCAGTTCCCCGAAGAGACGATGGCCCGAGAGGCGGTCGAAGAAGTTGTTTTTCACCGCGTTGCTGATGAGGTTGGCGGTGAGCTTGCTGACCCGGAATTTGAAGCGCTGCTCGAAGCGGATGGCCCGGAAGACCCGGGTGGGGTCTTCCACGAAGCTCAGGTTGTGGAGGACGCTGATCATTTTTTCCTTCAAGTCCCGGGTGGCCCCGAAGAAATCCAGCAGCGTTCCGAACTCCCGGGAGTTGAGCTTCACCGCCAGGGTATTGATGGTGAAGTCCCGGCGGTAGAGGTCCATCTTGATGGAGCTGTACTCCACCACCGGCAAGGCCCCGGGGGCCTCGTAATATTCGGTGCGGGCGGTGGCCACGTCGATTTTGAAGCCGTCCGGAAAGATGATCACCGCGGTCTTGAATTTATGGAACTCCCGGGAGCGGGCCCCATAGCGGCCGGCGAAGCGGCGGGCGAAGACGATGGCGTCGCCCTCAATGACGATGTCGATATCCAGGTTTTCATGCCTCAGGAAAAGGTCCCGGACGAAGCCCCCCACCGCGTAGGCGGTGTAGCCCAACTCCTCGGCCACCTGGCCCACCTGCCCCAGAATCGCCAGAATATTCTTGGGCAGGCGCTCCCGCATCAGGGAGAGGATGTTGCGGGTGCGCAGGGGCTGGGTCCATTGGGTCTCTTCCTCCGCGGCGATGAGCAGGTGCAGGAGATCGGTGCGGCTGATGACCCCCAGGACCCGGCCGTCTTCTACCACCGGCAGCAGACGCTGCTTGTTGATCACCAGGTTTTCCCGGATTTCCCCCAAAGTGGCCTCCGGGGAAACGGAGGCGATCTCCGTGGTCATGTAATCTTTGACAGGATGACTGCGCAGGCCGTGATAGATGCCTTTTTCCACGGTCTGCCGGGTAATCAGGCCCGCCAGCTTGCCGTCGCTGATCACCGGCAGGGCATTGATGCTGTAGCGGTTCAGCAGCAGTTCCACCCCTTCCAGGGTCACCTCCGGTGAGACCCATTTCACCGGGAAGGACATAATTTCCCGGGCCCGGCGCTGGGGTTGCACCTTGGCCTGGATCACCTGCCGCAGCTTTTCCTCCACCTGGGTCAGGGGGGTGGCCTTGAGGGCCGCGGACGCGGCGTAACTGTGGCCCCCGCCCCCGATTTCGCTGAGAATGTCCGCCACGTTCACTTCCGGCACCCGGCTGCGGGCCACCACATAGACCCGTTCCTCCATCTGGGCCAGGGCGAAGAGGACCTGGATATTGCCCATGTCCATGAAGCGGTGGGCCACCACCGCAAAGTCGGGCACATATTCCTTGGCAGTGCTGTGGGCCAGGACCACTTCGATGCCGTCCACGTGGAAATGGCTGGTGTGCTCCAGGAGATTATTGAGCAGGGCCACCTGTTCCGCCGACATCTCCCGGGAGAGAATCCCGGAGACCACGTTGAGGTCGGCCCCTTGCTCCAGGAGAAAGGCCGCGGCCTCGAAATCCTCGGGGGTGGTGGAGGTAAAGGTGAAGGAACCGGTGTCTTCGAAGATGCCCAGGGCCATGATGGTGGCTTCCTGGGAAGTGAGCTTCAGGCCCTGCTCCCGGATGATGCCGGTGAGGATGGCGGTGGTGGAGCCCACGAGCCGGACGATCTCCACGCTCCCGTGCACGTCGTCCGGGGAGTCGGGGTGGTGGTCGTAGATATGGATCTCTACTTCGCCGGACGCCGCGGCCTCGGCGTATCTGCCGATGCGGGAGGCCTGGCGGGTGTCCACCAGGATGAGGCGCTTGATTTCCTCCGGGGGGGCCTGCTTCAGGCGGGCGAAATCCAGGAAATAAAAGCTGGAGCGAATGAAAAAGTCCCGGAGGCTGGTCTCCTGGGCCCCCGGAAAGACCAGAAGGGCCTGGGGGTAGAGCTTCTTGGCGGCCACCATGGAGGCCAGGGCGTCGAAGTCGGCGTTCAGGTGGGTGGTGATCACCTCCAGGGTGCGGGCGGGAGCAGAGTTTTTCTGATTCATGGCCGGGGATGGGCCTTTTTGTGGACCTCCCGGAGGCGGGCGGCATCCAGGTGCGTGTAAATCTGGGTGGTGGCCAGATCGGCGTGGCCCAAGAGCAGCTGCAACACCCGGAGGTTGGCCCCCCGGGAGAGCAGATGGGTGGCGAAGGAATGGCGCAGGGTGTGGGGGCTCAATTCCCGCACCCCGGCCTGGAGCGCGTATTGCTTCAGTATCTTCCAGAAACCCTGGCGGGAGAGGGGGCCCCCCCGGCGGTTGAGAAAGAGGTAATGGCTCTCCCGGCCCTTAATCAACTGCGGCCGGCTCTGGGTCAGATAGAGGTTCAGCTTCTCCACGGCCGGAGCCACCAGGGGCACCACCCTTTCTTTATTGCCTTTGCCCCGGACCCGGACCACGCCCCGGCGCAGGTCCACCTGCTTAAAGGTGAGGCCCACCAGTTCCGAGACCCTTAAACCGGTGGCGTAGAGGACCTCCAGGAGCGCGCCGTCCCGCTGGCCCAAAGGGGTGGTGGGGTCGGTGGCCGCCAGCAGCGCCGCCACTTCCCCTTCCCCCAGGACGTTAGGAAGCTTCATGGGCAGCCGCGGGGAGTCCAGCAGTTCCACGGGATTGGTGGAAATCTTCTCCTCCCGCACCAGAAACCGGAAGAATTGCCGCAGGGCGGAGAGCCGCCGGGCCCGGCTGCGGGCCGACAGGCCCCGGGCCTCCAAAGCGCCCAGGTAAGTTTGCAGGTCCTCCAGGGTGACCTCTTCCCAGGAAGTCCGGGCCAGGGTAAACAAAAATTCCCGAAAATCCTGGAGATCATGGGAATAGGATTCCAGAGTCAGGGCCGCCAACCCCCGCTCCGCCGAGAGATGGTGGTAGAACTGCTCCAGCATCTCGTCCAGGTAGTCGGGTCCGGCCTGGAGCAACTCCGAAAGCAAGGCCTTGATCTCCGGCTTGCTCAACACCTGGGAGGGGCTTGGAATTGACGGCGCGGGCTGATAAAACTGCTCAAAAGGGTTGGAGGCAATCATCTGCTGCTGATGGAGGAATTGGAAAAAATTACACAGCGCGCATAGGCGCCGGTCCAGGCTGCGCCCCGGCAACCTCTGGTCCTCCAGGGATTTAAAGTAAATCTGTAGATCCTCCAGGGCCACCGCCTCCCAGGAGAGCCGCTCCCGTTGGCGCACAAAATCCCGGAAGTCCTGGAGGTCGCGGCTATATGCCTCCAGGGCTGGAGCCGCCAGACTTCCTTCCGTCTCCAGATGGTGGTAATATTGCCCCAGCGCCGCATCCATCAGCAAGCCCCTGAAAGGATTTTGCGTAGATTATACCCTGAGTCGGCAAAAAGTAATAGCGGGAGTTCCTTTCTGGTTCCCAAGTGCAATTTGGGAACCAGCTTGGCGCCAAGCTGGGTTTTGCGAAACATTGCAAGGCTGATTTTCTTTCTGCCGTTGAAATCCACGTCTCCCCAAGCTAAGCTTGGGAGCAATAGGCGTTCCCAAGTACAACTTGGGAACGAGAAAAGAAATTGGTGGCGCAGGCTTTCCAGCCTGTGCAGATTATCGAGGCGGGCGAGGACGCCCGCCCTACTGGTTTTGCTCATGCCCCAAATCATCTATGGCCGGCATCCGGTCCTGGCGGCGTTGCGCCAGGCCGACTCCAACCTGGAGGAGGTGGTGATCGCCCAGGGCCTCCAGGGCCATTGGCTGGGGGAAATACGCCGCCGGGCCCGGGCCGCGGGCGTGCGCCTGCGGGAGCTGGAGCGCCCAGCGCTGGACCGGATCGCGGGCACCAAGAACCATCAGGGGATTCTGGCCCGGCGGGCGGCTTTTGCCTACCGCGCCGAAGCCGAGCTCCTGGACAGCATCCCCCACCTGACTGCGCCGCCCCTGCTGGTAGCCGCGGACGGCCTCACCGACCCCATGAACCTGGGGAACCTGAGCCGCAGCGCCCTGGCCGCGGGGGCCCAGGGGCTCATCATCCCCCGGGAGCGGGCCGCGGGGGTCACTCCGGCAGTGCTTAAGGCCGCAGCCGGGGCCCTGGAATTTCTCCCCCTCTACCGGGTGACCAACCTGGCCGACTGCCTGCGACATTTGAAAGAAGCGGGCCTGACCATCATCGGCACCGACGCCAAGACAGAAAAGAGCATTTATGACGCGGACCTGACCCTGCCCCTGATCCTGGTCATCGGCAGCGAAGACAAGGGGCTGCGGCCCCGGGTGCGCCAGCAGTGCGATCTAGTTTTGGCCATTCCCATGGCCCGGCCGGAGATCGGGTCGCTGAACGCCGCCGCAGCCGCGGCCGTGGCTTTGTTTGAAATCCGGCGGCAGCGTTTGGGAAAGGGTTAATGGAGGGAGCGATGTAGGGCGGGAAAGCGAAGCGCATCCCGCCTTCGGCAGGTCAAATCCACATAAACCACATTGTCTCATAGTTGAGGCGTCTCAAAATCCCCCCTAACCTCCCTTTAAAAAGGGGGGATTAATGCAGGGGTCGCTTCGCTCCCCCAGAAGGGCGGGAAAGCGCAGCACGCAGCCCGCCTTCAGTAGGTGCAAAAATCTTTTTTTCTGTCATTCTGAACGGAGCGGAGCGGAGTGAAGAATCTAGAGTTCGAAGAACCGGACCCGGTTTGCCTGGCTTTTGGGTGTCTCCAGCCCTAGATTCTTCGGTCGCTCCGCTCCCTCAGAATGACAAATTGGAGGTTTTCCCAGATGTCGCGAGGTTTAAGTTTCGACGCTACAAACCTTGAACCTTGAACTTTAAACTCGCAATTACGATTTCATGGCGACTTTGGCGGCCCGCCCCAAATCCGCGACAATGGAGACCACCCGCACGCCCGCGGCCTGGAGCGCAGCCATCTTATCCGCGGCCTTGCCGCTGCCGCCGGAGATGATGGCCCCGGCGTGGCCCATGCGTTTGCCCGGAGGTGCGGTCTGCCCGGCAACAAAGGCCAAAACCGGCTTGGTCATCTTTCTTTGAATAAAGGCTGCGGCTTCCTCCTCCGCGGCGCCGCCGATTTCACCGATGAGCACCACCCCCTCGGTCTGGGGATCGGCCTCAAACAGCGCCAGGGCATCGATAAAATTAGTGCCGATGATGGGATCGCCGCCGATGCCGATGCAGGTGGACTGGCCCAGGCCCACCTGGGTTAACTGGTGCACCGCTTCGTAGGTGAGGGTGCCGCTCCGGGAGACCAGGCCGATGTTGCCTTGCCGGTGGATCTGCCCCGGCATGATGCCTACCTTGGCCTGCCCCGGGGAGATGATGCCGGGGCAATTGGGGCCGATGAGACGGCAATCCCTGTCTTTGAGCACCGCCATGACCTTCACCATATCCAGGGTGGGGATGCCTTCGGTGATGCAGACGATCACTTTGATCCCGGCCAGGGCCGCCTCTAAAATAGCGTCCGCGGCAAAGGCCGGGGGCACGAAAATCAGGGAGGTATTGGCCCCGGTGGCGGCCACGGCTTCGGCCACGGTGTTAAAGACCGGAATCTCGTCCACTTTCTGGCCGCCTTTGCCCGGGGTCACCCCCGCCACCACCCGGGTGCCGTAAGCCAGACATTGTTGGGTATGGAAGGACCCTTCTTTGCCGGTAATCCCCTGCACGACCAAACGCGTCTCTTTATCCACCAGAATGCTCATATTGTCCCTTTTGCCTTATCATTGGTGGCCCAGGCTTTCCAGCCTGGGCGGATTTGCGCAACGGACGAGACGCCCGCCCGAATTTTTAATTTCTTGGCGGGCCCACAGCCCGGTCATGTCTGTTCCTAATAATTTCAAAACGCCACATATCATTATCATCATATAGGGGCGTACCTTGCGTTCGCCCTGACCCGCGTTGGGCGAACACAAGGTTCGCTACAGGAATATGCCGTTTGCGCGATTTATACCAAGTTGCCATCTAACAGGTAATATTAAGATATGGAAAATTCGTCATCGAACGAAGTTTTTCCGGGTTATTAGCGAGATCATTCAGTCCCAGGCAGAGGTTGTCCTCTACCTCAGCAAGAT
>JAKAKP010000040.1 GCA_021813445.1 Deltaproteobacteria bacterium | reverse complement strand
CCGCTGCGGAAGAAGTGGCCCCCGGCGTTCACATAGATGGTGCCCGCACTGAGACTGCCGCCACTCAAGCTATAAGTGCCGCTGCTGCCGGCGCTGGCCGCCAGGGTCAGGGCGCCGGTTACCGTATGGGAACCGCCGCTCTGGGCGAAGGTGCCGCTGCCGGAATTACCCACATATTCATTGGCCGCGGTGACGGTACCGCCGCTCAAATTCTAGAGGCCGCGGCTGAGGGCATCCTGGCCCAGCGTCAGGGTCCCGGACAACGAGTTGGTGTAAAGGCTTTGCTCTACGGTGGTGCCGAGTCCGGCAGAAGTGGCCCCCACGGTCATATTGACATCGCTGATGTCGCCGCTGACCGTATGGGTGGCCCCGTCATTATAGGTGATATCGGCCAGGGCCAAGGCCGGCGCCAGCATTGCCATAACCCAGAGGACCACCACCAGAAGCCGCCAGAAGCGGGAAACCAGGTGAGCTTTTATTTTCATAGACCTGAATCCTTTTTCCCCAAAGGTCAAACCCGCGTCTATCTGCGCGCCGGGGCCGCCTTCTTTTCTTATTTCTGAGGTGCGGGGGGCAGAGCCGGGGCAGGGGCCGCAGGGGCCGGTGCAGTCTTGGCCGGGGCCGCCTTGGCCTCCCGGATGAGCTTAGCCACCTGGGAATCCGGGGCCACCGGTTCAATGCGCAATGGCAAAGCAATTTTTCTAAGATTATGCGGCACTTGTCTTTGGAGCCCCAAAAATAGTTTTAAAGACCCATCTCCCAGGCTTGCACCCGGGAAAGTTTCCTGTTTTCAGGCAAATGGCCCAGAGTTCGCCTTGGTCCTGTCAATTTTCCTTAGTGCGTCAGGTTATCAGGGAGGAACTTTAGGTGAAAATCTGGTATTAATCTAGATCAGGCTGCCCCATCCCGGACCCTGGGCCAAGAGGCTGATATGCGTATCCATTTTCACGGCGCCGCCCGGACCGTCACCGGGTCGATGCATTTGCTGGAAGTAAACGGCTCGAAACTGCTCTTGGATTGTGGACTCTTCCAGGGCCCGCGCCAGGAGACCTACGCCCGCAACCGCAATTTCCCTTTTGACCCCCGGGCCATCGCGGCCGTGATCCTGTCCCATGCCCACATCGATCACAGCGGCAATCTGCCCCATCTGGTCAAGCAAGGGTTCCAGGGGCCGATTTACGCCACTCCGGCCACGGCCCACCTCACCGACCTGATGCTCCGGGATGCGGGGCACATTCAGGAAGCGGACGCCCGCTATCTCAACAAGAAACGGGAGGAGCGGGGGGAAGCCTTAATCGAGCCCCTTTACACCGAAGAGGACGCGGCTCAGGTCAAACCGTACCTGCAGCCTGGCCCCTATGATTTTGCCTTCGAGCCGGTGCCCGGAGTCAGCGCCAAATTAGTGGACGCGGGCCATATCCTTGGCTCCGCGGCGGTGGTCCTGGATCTGGAGGAGAGCGGCAGAAAGGTCCGCCTCTGGTACTCCGGCGATATCGGGCGGCCCAACCTGCCGCTGCTGCGGGACCCGGTTCTGCCCGACACCGCGGACGTGCTGTTGATGGAATGCACCTATGGCGACCGGTTGCAGCCCGATCCCCAGTGGGCCTATCAGCAGCTCCGGGAGGTGATCAAGACCACCGCGCACCGGGGGGGCAAGGTCATTATCCCGGCGTTTGCCGTGGGCCGCACCCAGGAACTGGTTTATTGCCTGCATCGGATGATGCGCGCCGGGGAAGCGCCCCGCCTTCCCGTTTACGTGGATAGTCCCCTGGCGGTGAACGCCTCGGAAATCTTCCGCCAGCATCCCGAGTGCTTTGATGCGGAAACTTTGGCGTTTATGCGCCAGTCCCAGCATCCTGCCCTGGATTTCGAACAGCTCACCTATATCCATTCCGTGGAGGAATCCAAGGCCCTCAATGACCGGAAAAACCCCATGGTCATCATCGCCGCGTCCGGCATGGCAGAAACCGGGCGGGTTCTCCACCATCTGCGCAACAACATCACGGATGCCCGCAATACCATTCTCATCGTCTCCTGGCAGGCCCCCCATACCCTGGGCCGCCGCCTGGTGGAAGGGGAACGCTTCGTGAAGATCTTGGGGGAAAATTATGAACGCCTGGCCCAGGTGGTCACCATCAACGGCTTTTCCGCCCACGCCGGCCAAGATCAACTGGTGGAATACGCCCTGCGGGTCAAAGGCAAGGCCCGGCAGGTCATCCTGGTCCACGGCGAGCCGGACCCCGCCAAAACTTTGCGCAAAATCCTCCTCCAGAAAGGTTTGGAGCCGGTCTATTATCCCGACCTTCACCAGAGCCTGGAAATTTGAATCCTAAACCGCACTGGCGATATCTAAGAAAATCTCTCACTTGAAGCCATTTTAAAACCTCATATTACTCTAAACTGTCATTCTGAGCGAAGCGCTACCACAGCATGCGAAAATAGGCGGTTATATTTTTGGATTGACATTAAAACATTTGTTTAATACATTTAATTGAAACATAGGTTTGATGATGGCTGGCATGTACCCCAGAAAAGGCACCGCAGTGACTACCGAGACCCAGCAGCGTCTGTTGGAGGCCGCGGGTGAAGTCTTTGCCGAGCAGGGATTTCACAAGACCACGGTCCGGGAAATCTGCCGACGGGCCCGGGCCAACGTTGCTGCGGTTAATTATCATTTTGGCGATAAGGTAGGCCTCTACGCCGCGGTCATTGAATACGCCCACAGCCACGCCCTGGAGAAATATCCTCTAACCGAGACCGAACGGCAGGATATATCTGCGGCCCAACGGTTGCACTCCTTTATCCAGCACATTATCTTTAGCTTGTTTGATGAAGGTGCGCCCGCCTGGCGCAGCAAGTTGATGGCTAGGGAAATGATCGAGCCCACTGCCGCCCTGGATGCAGTGGTGGAAAGAATGATCCGCCCCACGGCCCAGCGCCTGGAGTCCATCGTCCGGGCCATTTTGGGGCCCGCGGGCACCGACCAGCAGGTGCGCCTCTGCCAGTTAAGCATCATCGGCCAATGCCTGCATCACCGCCACGCCCAGCCGGTCATCCAGCGTCTTTTCCCGGAGCAGCAATACGGACCTGCAGAGGTGAAGGCCCTGGCCGACCATATCACCCGGTTTTCCCTATGCGCCTTACAAGGACTGGCGCAGGCGGAATGAAGCCTGTTTTCCCGCCGAGGTACGAGTATGAAAGGAATCCTGAAAATCGCCTTCAAATTGCTGGTCAACGACCGGGGCAAATTTGCCACCCTGATCGTGGGGATTACCTTTGCGGTGTTTCTCATGGTGCAGATGACTTCGGTTTTTGCGGGCATCCTCTCCAAGGCCTCGGCCACCATCATTAACATCGGCTCCAGCGTC
Organism: Deltaproteobacteria bacterium; assembly: GCA_021813445.1. Lineage (GTDB taxonomy): Bacteria > Desulfobacterota > Desulfobaccia > Desulfobaccales > 0-14-0-80-60-11 > SURF-52. Next base: position 50,804 of record JAKAKP010000040.1, on the reverse strand, counting down.
TGGGTCATGGACCCCGCGGTCAACAATCCCCTTAACAGCATCCAATTGCCCGATTATATCCTGGACGCGGTGCGCAGCATCAATGGGGTGAATTACGCGGTTCCCTTATATTCCGGGACCTCTCTGGTCAAACTGCGGGACGGCACTTATCAACCCTGTAGCGTCCTCGGTTTGGACGACTCCAGTCTGGTGGGCCGCCCGGAATTGATCCAGGGGAATATTCAGGATATTTTTGCCGACAACGGCTTCATAGTGGTGAAAGACGAAGAATTCGCCAAGCTGGAAAACCCCACCATCGGCACAACCTTCGAACTCAACGACCACCGGGGCGTGGTGGTGGGGATTGCCAAGGTGGCCACCAGCGGCCTGTTCGGCATCCCTACGCTCTATACCACTTTTACGCGGGCCATTCAGTATATCCCCTCTCCCCGCTTCACCATGGCGTATATCCTGGTGGAACCCAAGAGCGCCGCAGACATCCCGCACATCAAGGCGGAAGTAGCCAAGGCCGGCTATCTGGCCCTGACCAATAAAGAGTTTCAGCAACGGGTGGCCGACTATTACAAGTACCAGACCGGGGTCGGCACCAACATCCTGGTCATGACCCTGATCAGTTTCCTGGTGGGCCTCTCCATCTGCGGCCAGACCTTTTATACCTTTGTTTTGGAGAATATGGAAAAATTCGGGGCCTTGAAGGCTATCGGCGCCAAAGGTTATGAGCTGGTCTATATGATCCTCTTTCAAGCCCTGTCCACCGGCGTCACCGGCTATGGCCTGGGCATCGGCCTCAGTTCTCTATTGATTTTCGTCGCCAAGCAAAAGGTGCCCAATTATGCTGCCGTTATCACTTTCTTCAATCTCGCTCTGGCCTTCGCCATGGTGCTCGTCATTGTGGCAGTCTCCAGCTACATTGCGGTGCGCAAGGTCATCAAGATCGAACCCTTCGAAATTTTCCGAGGTTGACGATGACCGAAGCGGCGGTGCAGGCCATCGAACTGGTAAAGTGGTTCGGCACGGAGGAAATCAAGACCTATGCGGTGCGCGGCATCAGTTTCGAGGCCAACTATGGGGAAATGCTCTATATCGTGGGGCCCTCCGGCAGCGGCAAGACCACCCTGTTGAGCATGATCTCCGGGATTCTCCGGCCGAATTCCGGGCGGGTCCTGGTTAAAGGCAAGGAAATCTGGACCTTGCCTCCCAATGACATCGCGGATTTCAGATTGAACAATATCGGCTTCGTCTTTCAGGACTATCACTTGTTCCCGAAACTGACTACCTTGGAGAATGTCGCTATTCCCTTGATCCTGAAAAAGCAGGACTGGGATGAATCCCTGCGGATTGCCGGGGAATATCTGGAGATAGTGGGGCTCCAGGACCGGGCGACGCTGACGCCCACGAAGCTTAGCGGCGGGGAACAGCAACGCGTCGCCCTGGCCCGGGCTATTGCCAGCCGGCCCGACATCCTGATCTTCGATGAACCCACCGCTTCTCTGGACGGCGCCACCGGCCGCATGATCATTTCCTTCGTTAAAGAACAACTCTTGAACGAACATCGATGCATCCTGATTGTCACCCACGATGCCCGGATCTACGAATACGGCGATCGTATCATCCAAATGGAAGACGGCAGGATCGTCAAGATCACCAGCGGAGGTTTGCGTGAAGAATAAGTGGCTGTTTATGTTAGCCATTATAGGACTGGTGGGAGGCCTGGCCAGCGCCTATTTCCTCGGCATCCAAAAAAAGCCGCTGCCGCCGGCCTTTAACCCCGCGGTGAATCCTTATGCCCAAGGCATTTATGCCAACGGCATCATCGAAAGCTACCAGTCCAACGGGGCCAACATCAATATCTTTCCCGAGGTGCCCGGCGTCATTACCAAGATCCTGGTCACTGAGGGCCAGACGGTGCAAAAGGGCACCCCCTTGGTGCTGCTGGACGATTCCGTGCAGCGGGCCACGGTGGAGCAGCAAAAAGCCCAGGCCACCGCGGCCCTGACCCTCCTCCGGGAACTCAAGGCCCAGCCCCGGCTGGAGAACCTCCGGGTCTCCAAGGCCCAGATGGAATATGCCGCGGCCCAGTTGAAAACCGCCCAGGATACGCTGAACAAACTGCGCAAATCTTATCAGATGAACCCCAAATCGGTGAGCAAAGATCAGTTGGACACCGCGGAGAATACCGCTAACGCCAACAAGGCCAACCTCGCGGTGGCCCGGCGGCAGTATGAGCTGACCAAGGCCGGGGCCTGGATCTATGATATCCAAAACCAGCAGCATCAATATGAGGCCTTGACCAAAACCTATGAAAGCGGCGCGGCCCTGCTGGCCAAATACACCATCCGGGCGCCGGTGGACGGAGTCGTGTTGGCGGTGAACACCGCGGCCGGCAATTTCACCTCCACCCAAGGCACCTATAACACCTACACCCAGGGCTATGATCCCGTGGTGGTCATGGGGCCGCCCCAGGAATACCTGGAAGTCCGGTGTTACATCGATGAGATTCTCATTCCCCGGATGCCGCCGCCGGATAAGATGAACGCCCAGATGCAGATCCGGGGCACCAACACCCGCATCCCCCTGGAGTTTGAGCGGGTGCAGCCTTACGTCAGCCCCAAGATCGAGCTGTCCAACCAAAGGACCGAGCGGGTGGACGTCCGGGTGCTGCCGGTCTTGTTTCGCTTCAAGCCGCCGCAAAACATGAAGGTCTATCCGGGACAACTGGTGGACGTCTATGTGGAAACAAAATAATCCCCTTTGCCTGGTGCCATTGGCCGTTCTCTGCTGGCTGCTGTTCGCGGGCTGTGCGGTGGGGCCTGATTTCGTGCGGCCGGAGCCTCCGGCGGTGAGCCAATATACCCAGGGTCAGGAACCCGCCAGAACCGTGGCCGCCGACGGCCAGACCCAGCGCTTCGAACGCGGCGGTGACATCGCCGCGGACTGGTGGCGCTTATTCAAGTCCCCTAAGCTGGACGCCTTAATCAGGGAGGCTGTTAGCCAGAGCCCCACCTTGCAGTCGGCCCAGGCCCGCCTGCGTCAGAGCCAGGAGAACCTTAAAGCCGGCTACGGGGCCTTTTTGCCCCAGGTCAGCGGCAGCTTCGACACCACCCGGCAGCGCTTTACCACCGCCCAGTTCGGGGCCGCCAATGCCCCGGGAAACATCTTTACCCTTTACTCCGGTTCGGTCACGGTGAGCTATCTCCTGGATCTCTGGGGCGGGACGCGGCGCACCGTCGAGGGTCTGGCGGCCCAGGCCGATTACCAAAATTACACCGCCTGGGGCACCTACTTGACCCTGTTGGGCAACGTAGCCAACGCCGCGGTGGCCCAGGCGGCCTACAGGTCCCAAATCGAAGCCACGGAAAAGCTCATCGACTTCCAGAAAGAACAACTCCGCCTCACCGAGACCCAATTCCAGGCTGGCACCGTACCTTACGCCAATGTGCTCAGCCTCCAATCCCAGCTTGCCGCCACGGAGGCCACTCTGCCGCCCTTGAAGCAAAACCTGGCCAAAGCCAATCATCTGTTGGCGGCCTTGGTGGGCCGCACCCCCGGAGAATGGGCCGCACCCCATCTCGCCCTGGCGGACTTCACCCTCCCCCGGGACCTGCCGGTCACCCTCCCCTCCCAACTGGTGCGGCAGCGCCCGGATATCCTGGCGGCCGAAGCTCAACTGCATACCGCCAGCGCCAACATCGGCGTGGCCACGGCCAATATGTTTCCTAACCTGACCCTCAGCGGCTCTTACGGGCAAACCACTGACACCATTACCAAGTTCTTCGGCACTGCCGCCAATGTCTGGAGTCTCGGCGCCACCCTGGCCCAGCCCATCTTCCAGGGCGGCACCCTCTGGCATCAACGTAAAGCCGCGATTGAGGCCTTTAACGCCTCCCTGTCCGACTACCGGCAGGTGGTGGTCACCTCCTTCCAGCAGGTGGCCGACACCCTGCGGGCGGTGGAGCATGATGCCGAGACCCTCAAGGCGCAAAGCGCAGCCCTGGCCGCGGCCGAGCAGGCCTTGCAGCTGATTCAGGCAAACTATCAGTCCGGGCTGGCCAACTACCTGCAGGTGCTGACTGCGGACAACCAGTATCAGCAGGCCCGCTTGGGCTACATCCAGGCCCAGGCCCTGCGCCTTCAAGACACGGCCGCCTTGTTCGTGGCCCTGGGGGGCGGCTGGTGGAAGACCGTGCCTCTGCCCGAAAAGGATCAGGCTAAAACAGAAAATCCTTCGACTTCTGCCGCTTATTCTGCCAATCCTGAGAATTAGAAGACAGTTGCCTTTATTATTTCAAACCCGATCTCTGAACCAAGATTTTAAAGTCCCCCTTTCCTAAAGGGAGATTTAGAGGGATTATCGAGCGCTTAGGTAATCCCCCCTGCCCCCCTTTAGCAAAGGGGGGAATTCATTTCAACGGATTTCATCCTGCATCTCCCGTCAATTGCTCAGCCTGTCGGCTTTCTGGCATCCCCTCCATCCGACCGGGCTCAAATGTGCACCTCCCCTGTCTTGACAGCCATTTCGCGCAATACTTATCTTGTCGCTAAGAGACTGAACAACCAGCCTGGCTTTGAGGGCACCAGGGAGGATTCTCAGTGGCGGACAGAACCGTCTGGAAAGGAGTCATCCATTTTGGAGATACGGATGTCCCCGTGAATCTGCATACCGCGGTCAAAGAAATCCGGATTCAATTTCACTTAGTCCACAAACATGATCAAGTGAAATTGCAGCAACAAATGGTCTGTGCCTACGAAAAAGTGCCCGTGCCTCCGGCAGAGCAAACCAAAGGGTTTGAACTGGAGGAGGGGAAATATATCCTCGTCGATCCCGGGGAACTCGAAGAAACCGAACCCCAAAGCAGCCGGATGATCGAAGTCCACGAATTCGTCAAAACCGCCCAGATCGATCCCATCTTCCTGGAAAAATTATATTACCTGGAGCCCGATGGCTCCGCCAAAGTCTATCAGGCGCTGGCCGAGGCGCTGACGGAGACGGCAGCGGCCGGCATCTGCACCTGGACCATGCGCAAGCGCTCCTATCTCGGGGCCTTGCAGGCAAGGGGGAAGCGCCTGCGCCTCAACACTTTGCGCTATGCCGACGAAGTGATTCCGGTAGCCTCCCTTGATCTTCAGAAATTTGCTTTGTCGGAAAAAGAACTGAAAATCGGCGGCGATCTGATCCAGCAATTGACCGTGCCTTTTGAGCCCGAGAAATTTACCAACGAACATCAGCAAAAGTTGCAGGCTTTGCTTGACAAAAAGGCGCGGGGCGAAAAGATTGCGTTCCTGCGCCCCCGGCGCTTGAAAGCCACGGCGCCGGACAAGCTGCTGGAGGCCCTGGAAGCGAGCCTGAAGAAAGTGGCCTGAATGAAAACCCGATAACTTGCGTCTTGCTTTGCGTCTTCGCGTCTTGGCGTGAGATAAGTTCTTTCGAACGGGGGAAAGGCAATGGCAGTGCAGGCAATTTGGACCGGCACCATCAGTTTCAGCCTGGTGGCGATTCCGGTGCAGTTGGTCAAGGCCATCGAGCCCGGCCGCGTCTCCTTTCACCTGCTGCACCGCAAAGATTATTCGCCCCTGGCCAGAAGGATGTTCTGCCCCCGGGAAGAGGTTACGGTTCCCCCGGAAGAGGTTATCCGGGGCTATGAAATCGGCCCCGGTAAATATCTGTTGATTGCCGACGAGGAACTGGAATCCGTCTCCCCGGAGCGCAGCCGCACCATCGAGATCGTTGAGTTCATCGATCTGCAGGAAGTGGACCCCCTCTATTTTGATCACCCCTATTATCTCGTGCCTGCGAAAGGGGGCGAAAAGGCTTACCGGCTGCTGGGGAGGTGATGCGCCGCACCAACAAGGCGGGGCTCGCCAAATTCGTCCTCCATGAGCGCGAGTATTTGGTCCTGGTCAAAAGCGAGGAGGGAGCGCTGGCCTTGATCACCCTGCATTATCACGAAGAAATCCTGCCTGCGGCGGACCTCCCTCCCGGGCCAGAAACGGTCGACGCCGCTGCGAAAAGCCGCCTAAAACAGAGCATTAAAGCAAGCGTGGCGGATTTTAACCCCGAAAAATACGCGGACGCGCGCCGCCAAAAGATCTTGGCTCTCCTGAAGCAGAAAGCGAAAGAAAAAGGCGAGGTAGAGGCTCCGGCAGCAGAGGCCGCGGAGGGAGAAGGTCCGGCCGATCTCATCGCCGCGCTGGAGGAGAGCATGCGCGCCCTGAAGAAGAACCAGTGAGCCGCAAAATTGTGGAGATCGAGGGAAGAAGGCTTTTTTTAGCCAACCTCGAAAAGGACCTCTATCCTGCCTACGGCTTCACTAAGGCTCAAATTCTCGATTATTACCGGCGCATGGCCAGGTTCATCCTGCCCCATTTGCAGGACCGGGCCTTGACTTTCAAACGCTATCCCGAGGGCGTGGACCAGGACTTTTTTTTCGAAAAGCGCTGTCCCTCGCATCGACCGGCCTGGGTGCAAACCGCGGAGGTCCGCGAGGACGATGGAGAGCAAAGAACGGTCTGCCTGGTCAACGATCTGGCCACCCTGATGTGGGTGCAGAACCTGGCCTCCCTGGAACTCCACGTCCCCCTGGCCCGGGCCGGTTCTCCGGAAACCCCTGATGCCCTGGTCTTTGATCTCGACCCCGGCAAGCCGGCCGGCATCCTGGACTGCACCCGGGTGGCCCTGATCCTCCGGGACCTGCTGCTGCCGCTGCAGCTTGCCAGCTATGTCAAGACTTCGGGTCAAAAGGGGCTCCATGTCTACATCCCTTTGAATCGTTCAGACACGACCTTCGGGCAGACAAAAAAATTTGCCAAGGCCGTGGCCGCGATCATGGGAAAAAATTATCCAGACCTGATAACTGCCAAAATGGCCAAGGAATCGCGGCCAGGCCGGGTATTTATCAACTGGGAACAAAACGACCCCAAAAAGACGATGATCTGCGTTTATTCGCTGCGGGCCCGGGAAAAACCCCTGGTCTCCTGTCCCCTGGCCTGGGAGGAACTGGAGCATTTTGTATTGCAGCCAGACCCGGCGAAGCTGCAATTCCTCTCTGATGAAGCCATACGCCGGGCCGAGCAACAGGGCGACCTCTTTCAGGAAGTGCTGGTGAAACAACAGAAACTGCCGCATCTGTAAGACATGGGCTTAAAGGAATACCGAGACAAACGGAAATTTGAGGAAACCCCCGAGCCGCAGCCGCGCCCGCGTCCTCCGGGGGACCATCTCGTTTTTGTGGTCCATAAGCACGGGGCCCGGGCCCTGCATTATGATCTCCGGCTGGAGCTGGCCGGGGTGCTGAAAAGCTGGGCTGTGCCCAAGGGACCTTCCCTTGATCCTGCCATAAAAAGGCTGGCCGTCAGGGTGAAAGACCACCCCCTGGAGTACCAGGATTTTGAGGGCGTCATTCCTGCGGGCAATTACGGCGCGGGGGCGGTCATTATCTGGGACCGGGGCTTTTATCAGCACCCCGCGGCCAGAGACAGGGAGGAAAGTGAGCAGCTTCTTTTAGACGGCTTACAAAGGGGGGATTTGAAGTTTGTCCTGGCAGGGGCAAAGCTGCGGGGGGAATTCGCCCTGGTACGAACGAAAATGGACGAGAAATCCTGGCTCCTGCTGAAGAAAAAAGACCGCTTTGCCACCAAAGCGGACGTTCTCCAGGGGAACCGCTCCGTGGCCTCCCAGCAGACCCTGGAAGAGCTGGCCGCGGCCGTAGCGGGAGAAACTTCCAGCCCTAAAAAATTAAACCAAATTCTACTCCAGGAAGCCCTGGAAAGCGCAGATCTTAAGGGAGCGCCGCTCGCACCCATGCCCCACGGCATTCAACCCATGCTCGCCACCCTGGCCAAAGAGCCGTTCGATCAGCCGGACTGGCTCTTTGAAGTGAAATGGGACGGCTACCGGGCCATTGCCGAAATTCGCGACGGCCAGGTGTCCCTTTATACCCGCAACCTTATTTCCCTCAATAAAAAGTTTTTGCCCATTACCGAGGCGTTGCGGCAGTGCGGCTTTGCTGCGGTGCTGGACGGCGAAATCGTGGTGGTGGATGAGCCGGGACGCCCAGACTTTCAGATGCTCCAGAACTACCAAAAATCCCCCCGGGGGCATCTGCTCTACTATGTGTTCGATCTCCTCTTCTTCCAGGGGCATGACCTGACGCCCCTGCCCCTGCTTCAGAGAAAAGAACTCCTGAAAAAGATCCTCCCCGCTGGCCCGCACCTGAAATACAGCGATCACATCCTGGGCGAAGGCGTCTTGTTTTTCCGGGTCGCGCAGGAAAAGGGGCTGGAGGGAATCGTCGCCAAGCATTCCCAAAGCCCGTATCTCATGGGCAAAAGAACCCGGCAGTGGCTGAAGATCAAGACGCGGCTCACCCAGGAGGGTGTCATCGCCGGGTTCACCGCGCCCCAGGGAAGGAAAAAATACTTCGGCAGCCTGGTCTTAGGCGTCTATGCAGGGAATGAGTTGATTTACATCGGCCATTCGGGAGGCGGCTTCGGAGCGGAGGACCTCCGGGAAATATCGGCGAGATTGCAGCCTCTGATCCAGGCGGAATGCCCTTTTAAGATAGAACCGGCTACCAACGCGCCGGTCACCTGGGTCAAGCCGGAACTGGTCTGCGAAGTGGCTTACGCGGGTTGGACCGCAGACGGCCTGATGCGCCAACCGGTTTTTTCCAGGCTGCGGGAAGATAAGGCCGCCCGGGAAGTAGTGCGGGAGATACCTGAGGCGGTTTAGCGGGTTGGCGTCTTGGCTTGAGAATATCTTTTCGGAGCGCTCCCAAATGCAAATCTTCGTGGGCACCAGCGGCTACGCGTATAAGGAATGGAAAGGCAAATTCTATCCGGCCAAGATCCCGCCCCAGGACATGCTCCCCTTCTATTGCCAACGCCTCACCGCGGTGGAGATCAATAATACCTTTTATCACTTCCCCAAAGAAGGCGTGGTCGCATCCTGGGCCGGACAGGTCCCCGACGCTTTTATCTTCGCGCTGAAAGCGCCGCAGGTCATCACCCATCTCAAGCGCCTAAAAAACGTGGATGGGGATCTGGCCTACTTGTTCAGGACCCTTGCGGTCTTGGGCCAGAAACTGGGGCCGGTCCTGTTTCAATTGCCCCCCCGTTTTCCGGCAAACCGTGCGTTGCTGCAAGATTTCCTGACCCTGCTGCCCGGCCCCTTCGCCTGCGCCTTTGAGTTCCGCCATCCCTCCTGGCTCGGGGGAGAAATCCTGGAGCTCCTGCGCGGCCAGGGATGCAGCCTGTGCCTGGCGGATACTGAGGAGAACCCGGCCCCGGAGATTATCCCCACCGCGCCTTGGGGCTACCTGCGCCTGCGTCGGCCCGATTACACCGAAGCCGATCTGTGCCATTGGCTGGAAAGAATCCTGGCGCAGCCCTGGGAAAAGGCCTTTGTTTTCTTCAAACACGAGGAAGAGGCCAAAGGCCCCGAAATGGCCATGCGATTCCGTGAGCTTGCCGTCTCCAGAATCAGGAATTAGTTATTTGCCTGAGAGAAACTTAATGAATTCCACCAGATAATTAATATCGAAAACCCCGCTGTTGAGCCATTCCTGGCGCATTACCTTCAGGGCCTTCATGGAATCAAGCTTATCCCGCCAACTGCGTTTGGAGGTCAAGGCTTCATAACTGTCAACGATGCGCAAAACCCGGGCCCAATGATTGATCAAGGGGAGCCTTAGCCCCATGGGGTACCCGGAACCATCGCCGGTTTCGTGATGCTGCAAAACCATCAACATGGAATTCTTGCTGAGAAATTGTATTTTTTTGAGAATGCGGTGGCTCTCCGCCGGATGTTTCTTGACCAGCCCCATTTCGCTTTCCGACAGCCGCACCGGCTTGTTTAACACCGCGGGCGGCACCTCCACCATGCCGATGTCGTGCAGTATAGCTCCATGCCCAAATTCCATGATTTTATCATTGGGCCATTTAAGATATTTGGCGAAGCCCAACCCCAGTAAGCAGGTATTCAAGCAATGGACGTAGAGATTGCCGTCATAGCCGCGAATCCGGGGGAGCCACTGGTGGTAGTGCCGATCCTTTTGAAAAGTATTTAATAAATAATTAATAAGTTTAAACCCGGTCTCCAATTCCTCTGGCGTCCTATTGTACTTTAAAAAATAGAACCGGCGAGTCCAAAGGAGGGCCGCGTCATAAATCAGTTCCGCCTTTTTGGCAGGCGTTATTTTATCATCTTTTAATTTCAGGTTAAGATTATGGTAAAGATAGCTAAAGACATTAGGTTCATCTCTCTTATTAAAATAAATAATTTTCATGCCTTTGTCATGTAATTCATTTAATGATGCTAACCGGCAAACTTCCCCTTTAGAAATAAAGATGCTGTATCCAAAACCATCATTGTCAACAGTGCTGATTCTTTGAAAAACATCAAAATTGACTTCTATCCCTGGATTTAAGTTTTTGACCGCCAATGGGAAATAGAATTCGTTAGCGCCTGCGCCATTATTGGGTAATCTCCGTTCTGGCGACGCCAGCGACAAGTTACTTGGTAGAGATACACGATTAATTCTATTATTATTTAACCTAACCATACCGGACAGATATTTATCAACCTGATCTTTTTCAAATTGCTGATAGTAAACATAATAGATGTCATTTAATTTCACCCTGATAAATGAACCAGGATTAAATATTTCCCCGCGGCGGCAGAAAAGTACATATTTTCTTTCAGCCGTCATTTCTGATTTTAGATAAATATTGAAATTAACTACTTCCCCTGAGCGGAGTTTCTTTATTTCTAAGGGAACAAAAAAACTGTCGCGATTCATCTTACCGCCCTCCCAAGGATGAGGAGTGTCAGGCGTCCACCGGTCTCGCACCGGCGTCAGCGTTTAGGTCTGCGGGTTAAGGGCAATGCTGGCTTGAAGCCTAGAACCGCGCCGCCCCACAGCCGGCCTCACTCCTGGTTATCCTTGAAGCCTGCAACTTCCACCAGAAAAGAACCTGCATCCGTATCAAAGGGAATCCCAATAATGGGGCATTCACATTTATGCTTTATTTCATGAAAGGGTCCGGTGACCACCATGGGAATGGAGGCCCGGAACTTCAGGCCCACATTGCCCAATTCATTACGGGCCACGCCGGCAATCATATTGGTCAATTCGCCCACGGCATCTTTGATATCTTCATTAATTTCCGTAAAATCCTCTCCCAACATAGTGGAAACAATTTTTAATATGCAGGAACGGCTGAAAGTTAAAGACATGGAACCGATGCAGGGGCCGGTAATGCCGATCAGCCCGGAAATATCGCCTTGGGCTTTTTCATCATTCTTCACAAAGGGTTTCCCGGGTTTTGCCTCGATAAAAGCCATGGTTTTTAATACCTCGATGGCCGCGCCTAAGAAGGGGTTAATAAAATCAACATTCATCGGTATTTTTTATGCTCATGGTCTCTTATAATTACACTTCTTCCAGAGACTCAGAATATTGTAACAAGCTTTCGTTCAATATCTGCTCAGTAATATCGAAGAATATCCCACTAATATATTCTATTTTTCCAGATAGGTCACACACAATATAGCTCCTTTCTTGAATCCACTTGATCTGACCATTCTTGCATTTAATTCTATATTCCCTGACGTAGTTATGATCAGTTTTTAATGCCTTGAGGAAGACATATTTGGCGTGGTCCAGATCATCTTCCACTAATATATTCATCCATTTCAACAGACGGGCATCAAAGGCGCTCTTGGAATAGCCGATCATCTCTTCCACCCTGTTGCTATAAAAATCTACGGACCAATCGGCGTAACCCTTGAAGACCATTGCGGGAATATTACTTAACATTAAATTAAATTCCTGTTTGACCTTACAAAGTTCAGCGGTTAATTGTTGATGTTCCTGTAGCAATTGTTCCCTGGTTTTTTCAGCAGGCATCATTATCTCCCCCGGCGCCACCCTGGGCGCCATGCTTAAGTTCTTAAAATCTGCCCAGTTTCACTCTCCTGGTTCAGGTCAAGCTATAGCCCTTGGCAGTGAAGAGCTCCAGGCAGGCGTCCACCACCACCGGGTCATAGGACACGCCCTTCTTTTGGGAGATTTCCTCCAGGGCCTGGCTGATGCCGATGGCCGGCCGGTAGGGGCGATGGGAGGCCATAGCCTCCACCACGTCGGCCACTCCCAGGATTTTGGCTTCCAGGAGGATCTCCTCCTCTTTCAAGCCGGCAGGATACCCCGAGCCGTCCAGGCGCTCATGGTGCTGCAGGACGATCTGGGCCACCGGCCAGGGAAAATCGATGGCCTTCAGGATGTCGTAGCCGATCTGGGGATGGGCTTTGATGATGGCAAACTCATAGTCATTGATCTTTCCCGGCTTGCTGAGAATCTCCGAGGCCACCGCGATCTTTCCCAGGTCATGGAGCAAGGAAGCCACCCGCAAGCCATCGATGCAATCCGCCGCGAGCCCCAATTCTCCGGCCAGGGCGCAGGCCAATTGCGCCACCCGCTGCTGATGCCCGGAGGTGTAAATGTCCTTCATTTCCATGGCCATGGCCATGGCCTGGACCACCCCCTCAAAGGCCCTTTGCAGCTTGTACAAACTCCTTTGCAGAGCTTCCTCCGCGCGCTTGCGGGCACTGATATCCATCAACGTCGCCAGCAGGCCGTTGATGCCCCCATGGGAGGACCGCACCGGATAAAGCCGCAAGTGCCAGACGCGGCCGTCCTGAGAGTCGATCTCCTGTTCCTGGGACGACATGGTTCTCAAGGCTTCGTTGGCGGGAAAGACCACCTGCGATAATCCCGCCCAATGCCCCCGGGAAAGATTGGCCATAGATTGGCCCGGAATCAATTGCAGGGAATTGGCGGCCGCCTGGTTGGTCCATAAGACGCGCAGGGAAGGATCTAGATAAACGGTGGGCTCCACCAAGGCATCGAACAGCATGGCCTTCTCTTTTTCCGCGGCCAGCAGTTCCTCCTCCACAAAGGTTAGCCAGGACTGGGATTCTTCCAGTCGCGTGAGGCGCAGGTGCAACGCCCCCATTTCCTGAATCAGTTCTGCCTTGGTAAGATTTTCCCAGCTCATGATGCTTTTCCCTCGAATATCTGGTTAAGCCGCTGAAAAATGTGAATGCCTGCCACCGGATAATTGGGTTGTTAATGCCAAGTATTTAAAAATCTTTAAAGTTCTCATCCCCCAGGGGGATGAGACTGGAGGGGGAAGCCGCCAGGGCCTCGGTTTTTCCAGGAGATTGCGGCTCCCGGAGGCCATCCCGGGAGTCGTCCGCGCCTGCCACCTGCCTGACCGGCATCACCAGCGGCAGTTTGCCTGAGTGAATTCTGCCATTGCCGGAACCATTAACCACGAGGACCAGGTCTTCCACCACACCCTCCATGCGTCTGGCCTGGGCGTTCAATTCCGCGGAGGCGCTGGCGCTCTCCTGGGCCATGGCCGCGTTTTGCTGCACCACGTTGTCCACTTCGGATACCGCCTTATTAATTTGGCTGATCCCCTGGGCCTGCTCGCTGGAAGCCGCCGAGATCTCCGCCACCAGTTCCTTCACCTTGCCGGTGCTGGCCGCCATCTCCAAAAAGGCCGCGCCGGTTTGGTCCACTAAGGCCGAACCCTCCTTGACCTTGGTGAGGGTGCCCGCGATTAAATGAGCGGTATTTTGGGCGGCGTCCGCGGCGCGCATGGCCAGGCTCCTGACTTCATCGGCCACTACTGCGAAGCCAGCCCCGGACTCTCCCGCCCGGGCCGCCTCCACCGCCGCGTTTAAGGCCAACAGGTTGGTTTGAAAAGCGATCTCATCAATGGTCTTGATAATTTTGGCGGTGGCATCGCTGGCCTGGGAAATATCCTTCATGGACTTGGTCATTTCCTTCATGAAGTGATTGGCCTCTTCCACCATGCGGCTGTTGTCGTTCATCAGGGAATTCGCCTGCCGGGCATATTCGGCATTCTGGTGGGTCATGGAGGCCATCTCTTCCAGGGACGAGGAGATCTCGTCCAGAGACCCCGCCTGCTGGGCGGCACCCGAGGCCAGAGATTGGCTGGCCGCGGCCACTTCCGAGGCGGCGGTGACCATCTGGCCGGTCCCTTCATTCAGACCTTGGATGGCGCAATTAATGGGTTTAGTGGTGCTCAGACTCAATAAGCCTCCCAAAACCAGGGCCAACAATGGGACGCCGACCATGCCCGCCAGCATGAAAAACTTGGCCTGCTGGCCTCTTTGTTCGTCAGAATTGCGAGTTTCCCGCACGTGCGCTTCCACCAGTGGGATGATTTGCTGCAGCAGGTTTTGCATCTCCTGCAAATGGGAGCGGGTTTCGGTATGGAAAAAATTTCTGGCCTCAGCCCGGGAATCCTGACCTTTTCTCAGCAACTGCTCCAGGGTGCGCACGGACTTATGCAGTTGGGCATGAGGCGCCGCCATTTTTGCGAGCAGCTCCTTTACCTCCGGAATCTCCGTTTCCATCTGCTTCCGGGCTTGACTGTAGTACCACTGGCCAAAACCACATTTATGGTCATCCTGCTCCACGGCTAAGGAAGTCAGATTATCATTCCCTTGGAACTCACCGACCTTAGCCACCCAACTGGCCAGGTCGTTCTCCTGCTTCCAGAGATTTTTGGCGATGTCCTCCAGGCCTTCGACTTTAGCGGCAGCCTTCATGCTGTGGGCTAACTCCCGCCACCCTATCCAGTTGCTAATTAAGGTGATGAGAGCCACTGCCAGAAATGCGGCGACCATTTTGATACTCAATCCCATGCTCTTCATTGCCTGTCTCTCTGACCCCAGTTCAATTTAATGGTTCCCCATGTTTCCTGAAAAGACGCAGACCGCATTTTGACTCGGCAGCAAATAAGTGTCGCCGCCTCCAAAGACTTCGGGCAAAACGCAAAATAATGCGCTTGGCCACCGGTTTCACCGCCTCCTTGCGCAGAAGGCCGGTGCGGCCGGTGGACGCTAATATTTTCTGCCATTAATAATTTTGATTCAGAACCTTCCGGACCAGCTTGGCATGAGCGTCAGTAGGGTCTCTCCTAGGCTGCCACGAGATATTCTGGACGTGGACTGTGTTCCGATATCAAGAATGCCATGTTAGGAGATAAGAAAAGTTTTAACAACAGAGGGATGCTGAAGGATGCTGAAGGGTGCTAAAAGACATTTTAAAACTTGAGCAACTCCG
This sequence comes from Deltaproteobacteria bacterium, assembly GCA_021813445.1. Classification (GTDB taxonomy): domain Bacteria; phylum Desulfobacterota; class Desulfobaccia; order Desulfobaccales; family 0-14-0-80-60-11; genus SURF-52. The sequence continues at coordinate 35,646 of JAKAKP010000040.1, read as the reverse complement.
ACGCGGGAATAAGAATTTTGCAGCCTGCTTTAACTTGCTTAAATTTAATGCGGTTCTCTGCGGTCCACCGCCAAACGGTTGACCAGTGGACACCTACCGTGTCGGCAAATTCTTTGATGGTTAAAAAACTTTTATTAGAAATTCCCTCATTGCGCTTCTGAACCGCCTGTTTGAATTTGCCGATATCGAATTTTCCCTCTTTCTGCATCTTTTCAATGGATTGATAAAATTGCAAACCCACCTGATAGCGTTTGGAAATGGGCACCTGTCCGGACCAGACGACTTTGCCGGACAACTGCACCTTTTCGTCCTTTTTTTCTCCGGGAAGAGAAAAGCTCAAATTGGCGCTGCTATCCAAAGAAAGAGGGATTAATGACTCGATGCGGGCCCCCCACGCACTGATATCCAAGATTATGGTGTCCTGCACCGGCTGGTTATTGACTTCCGTCACTTTCATGAAAACTTCATAGCGATCGGCGCGGCGACGGTCTTTGGGTTCTTGAACCGGCTCCGACTCCAGGCAAGAAGGCCAGGTCCTGATAGCCGCCTCAAACTCTTCTGCAGAGAACCCAAAGCCCTCATCCCGCAAGAATGCCATCCTTTCTTTATCCGTAGCGCAGGTTTGAGCTTTCTTTAAAAACTGCGGGTTTTCCTGAATCAGACGCAGAAACTCAAACGCATCTTTCTTATTCATGCTTATATACTCAAGTTTCGCTCCCTGTGGCGGGGGAGAAATGGTATTACCATTACTGACAGGTTTCGGAAAACCCAAATTACTGAGTTAAAAAAAATTATATTAAAGATTTTTGCATCAGATGCATACTAAAGGATGCTAAAAGTTAAAAGAGGGCCTAGAAATTACTACAAAGTCAGAAAAAAGGGGTTAGCAGCCTGACGACACTACATGCAGTTACTGCGATTATCCGCGATCTCAGGCAAAATGGCGCGCTACCATAAATTTATCATGTAAACCCTTTAAGACCTGGGCACCTTGCAACTCCGGCAAGGCCTGAGACAATCTGAAATGAGGAGAAAAAAGAAAGCCCCATCCTCCCCTTTGGCGCAGTCAGGCAGACCACGTTGTCCCTACCGGAGTTTTTAACCTAACTACCAAGGCCGCCAGGACTGAAAACAGAGAGGCCGGCGGCAATGCTCACAATCCAGGGGAGATTCACCGGAAGCCAATCAGCACCGCACCCCCGGCGGCCATCAGCCCCCGGCGGCGGTGATGGTGGCGGAACCGGGGGTGACAAATCCCTGCAGTTCCATTTATCCCCGGGCAAAATGAAAGCATCCCTATTGCCTTTTCTGCACTTAATTGCGCTATAATACCACATTACCCCATTTCATTGGAGGCAAAGGAGAAGAGGAATGCGATTCAGGCTGATCATGGTAACCGTTCTCTGTTTGGTTTTGACTGCACCTCTGATCGCCGCCGGCGTCATGAGCAATGTGCCCCTGCCCCAGGACCTGCAGATTCAAGGAAAGGCGCCAGCGGCGCTGACCGCCCGGGCCTGGAGCGGCACCTGGAAGAACCAGTCCCAGCCGGCGGCAGGTCTTGATGCCATCATCGTCTTTGAGAAAGTCTCTGGCAATAAAGCAAGCATCATCTATGCCTACGGGGATTCCCCGGAGTTGAAAATCAAGGCGGGATGGGCCAGGTATGCGGTGAATCTCCAAGGGGAAGGAAAACAGCTGAAATTCTCCTTCACCTCGAAATTAGGCAACGTTCTGGACTTCGAAATGGTGGGGGACAAATTGCAGGGCAGCATGCAGGGTAAAAACGTGAAAGTGGTGATGGCCCCTTATCAGCTCGGGAAAAAATAAGTCCGCCTTCTTTAAGTGATTTCAGGAAAGGGAGCCGGGATGGGCGTTCCGGCCTCTCTTTCCTGATGCGAACGCGGTCCCGGCTTTTGGGGCTGGCATATGGCCGGGTACGAAAAAAATATTCATAAACCCACAATCAATTTCCGACAATTAACTAGGATGTCGGAACCAGGACGGGCGTTCGCGCCTGCGTCTAATCCGCCCCGGCTGGCAAGCCGGGGCCATCACTAAGAACTTGTCGAAACAGTTGTTCATGAGCTCTTCGCTCACCCGTAAATTATGAAAAGTTACCGGCAGTTAACCTTGAACTTTGAACCTTGAACTTTGAACTTTTCAGGACAGGGGAACCAAATTGGGACCAGATGCCAGGCGTTCTGTTTTGCTGCAGGCTTATACCGGCAAAGCTTTTGCCCCGCTGGTTTATTCATTCGTGGAAAATGCGGCCATCGCCTTGGGGATGGGAAAACCGAAAGCGTTCGACCTGGTTACGGCTGCTAATAGAGTTTTTGCCCATCTCTGCCGCGTCGTTTTGAAAAACTATGAGCAAATCGAAATTCGCTGCACCAGTGGCGGATATTATGTGCAAGTTGAATTTATCTTTCCCGTCGCGGACATAGACCTGCGCGCTTTCAACCTCACGGCCGGGGCGCTGCCCACCGATGACTCGGAATCAGAAGAAACGGGGCTCGTGCTGGCTGCAAGATTGGTGGACCGGTGTGCCGTATCCCAGGTGGACGGCAGGGGACTGAAGCTGACGCTGCTCAAAGAAAAGTCGTATCCCCTTTTCGAAGAATCTCCCCTGGCCATACCGCAGCCCCTGGGCGAATTCTCCATCCGGACGCCCGCTGCTGAAGAATTGAAGCTGTTCGCGCGTCTGGTCAAGGAATGCTATCAGGGCCAGATCCTTCCTGAATTTTTTGACTTCCCCGGCAAAATGGTGGACATGACAGCCGGAGAGCATTACGACGCCGCGGTAGCTGTGGGTCCGGCGGGTGAAATAGGCGGCGGCATCTTCTGGCACCAATCGGGAAGTAAAGTAGTCGAGTGTTTCGGGCCCTATTTGTTTAATCAGGAAGCCGGATCGGCCATGGCCAACTCTCTTCTGGACCACTGTATCTCGGCCATCGCCAGGACCGAAGTCGTCGTCCTCATCAATCGCTTTGCCACCCCGGAATTACCCCTGGAATACTTCGAACTCCTGGGTGGCGCCATGTTCCGCATGGACGGCAAAGAGTTCTGGCGGGAATCATGGTTTCGGCTCCTGCATGAGGACTTGGGGAGTGTCGCCTGGGTGCACCCGGACCTGGAAGATTTTCTCGGGCAGGAATACCAGCGGCTGATCCTCCCCCGGGAAATAAGGCACGTCACTCAGGCGGGGGAAAAGCATGCCCGGCATTCCGTCCTCTCTACCCACTTCGACCGCTCGGAAGCCACCGCCACCTTGCGGCCGATGTGGTTCGGCACGGATTTTGAGGAGAATCTGGAACAGCATCTTCAGCTGCTGCACCAAGAGGGGATGCTGAATATCTTCTTTTACCTCGACGTGGGCAAATCCTGGCAGGCCGCGTTCACTCCCGGTCTATTGCGGCATGATTTCAAACCTTGTCTGGTCTTCCCCTGGTCGGGGGTGGGGGACGTGGTGCTGTTTCAATTTCAAGGGGCGTGCTCATGACGAGCCCTACCCCCCTGGATTATTTGGTGCCGCCTTATGTTAAGCGGTTCCAGGCCTACATCCCTAGCAAACCCGACGAAGAATTGAAGAAGATTTACCGGTGCTCCCGGATCTTCCGCCTCAACAACAACGAGAATATCCTGGGTCCATGCCCCGCGGCCGCGGCGGTCATTCAAAAATTTCCGCCTCTCCGGGCCGCCATCTATCCCAGCGGCGACGCCTACTACCTGAGGTATAAGCTGGCCGACCGATTCGGGATGCATCCGGACCAGTTCCTGGTGGGAAACGGCGCCAACGAGGTGATCAGCTTTGCGATCAAAGCCTTCTGCCAGGAGGGGGACAACATTATCACCGCGGACAAAACCTTTGCCGTCTACGAATGGGTGGCGGAATTCTCGGGGGTCGAATCCCGCTTGGTGCCCCTGGTGGATTTCGGGTTTGACGCCGAAGGCATGTTGGCCAGCATCGATGCCCGCACCAAGATCATTTTCGTGTGCAACCCCAACAATCCCACGGGCAGCACCTGGAATAGACAAAAATTGTGCCGGTTTCTGGATCGCATCAACGGACAGCAGATCGTGGTGGTGGATGAGGCCTACGCCGAGTTCGTGGCGGACCCCGACTATCCCGACGGCCTGGACCTCATCCGGGAGTACCCCAATCTGGTCATCTTCAGGACTTTTTCCAAGATGTTCGCCCTGGCTGGCCTGCGTATCGGCTACCTGGCGGGCAGCAACGAGGTGGTGGAGGTCATCCGGCGCACCTGCGTCGTCTATTCGGTCAACTCCCTGGCCCAGATGGCGGCCCTGGCGGCAATGGAAGACAGCGGTGAGCACGTGGCCCGCACCCGGGAGCTCGTCAGCCAGGGCAAGGCCTTCCTGAAGAGGGAGATTGAGGGCCTGGGGTTGTCGTATGTTTTAGGCGAAGGCAACTTCATGATGATCAAGCTGCCCCTGAATGACGCCCTGGCTTACCGGAAGCTCATGACCCACGGCGTCATGGTCCGCAGCATGACCGGCTTCCGCTTCCCCAATTGGATCCGGGTCACGATATCCAACGGGGAGGCTATGGAGGCCCTGGTGGAGGCCCTGGGCAAGGTGCTCGGCGAACCGTGGACCGGCAATAAAAAATATTGCCTGCAGCCGCAATTAGGCGGCATTAAGACTAGTTGAGGGGAATGTCGGCGGCAGCCCCTGAGGCAATGAAACCAACCTGGGAAATGGACCTGTTTCGCCTCCAGGCGCTCCAGGGGTGGCCCGGGTGTTCCGGTCGATCTATGGGGGGTGGACCGGGTGTCCGCCTTGATGCAACGGCACACACCGGCAGGTTCGTACTATCCTGTGCTTGTTAATTGAGGCCTGGTATCGGTCTAATCCTTTTAGGAAAAGACAAAATGAGCGGGATTTATAACGTCGCCTGTGAGCTTCTCGACCGGAACGCCATGGCCAGGGGTGACAAGATCGCGGTCTATTACCAAGACCAAAAGATTACCTATGGGGAGCTCCAAAAGCAGGTCAATCGCTTTGGCAACCTCTTGGGGGAGTTGGGAGTCTCTCCGGGGGAGAGAATCCTCATCGCCCTGCCCGATTGCCCCGCGTGTGTCTATGCCTTTCTGGGCAGTATAAAGTATGGGGCCTGGCCCGTCCTGGTCAGCCCTCTCCTGTCGGCCAGCACTAACGCTTTCCTTCTCAATGATTCCCGGGCGTCGGCAGCCTTCACTACAAATGGCTTTCAGGCGCCGCAGGTCCGCGCCGAATACCTCCGGCACCTGCTGTGCATCGACGATGAGGGCTTCATGGAGAGAACGGCTGCGGTTTCGCCGGAACTCGATCCCTATCCTTCCCGGGAGGACGACATCGCGTTCCTGCTCTATAGCTCGGGCAGCACCGGCAACCCCAAGGGGGTGCCGCACCGGCACCGCGACCTGCCCTTCACCGCCGATGTTTATGGCCGCGGGGTGTTGCAGGTGTCGGAAACGGACCTCTGTTTTTCCGCCAGCAAGCTCTTCTTCGCCTATGGTCTGGGCAACAGCATCTCTTTTCCCTTGCGTGCCGGCGCGGCAGTAGTGTTAGACCCGGACAAAGCGACTGCACTCGAAATCTTCAAAATCATTGCAACCTACCGGCCAAGCCTCTTTTTCGGGGTGCCAACCCTTTACAATATGATGCTGAAGACCCTCAACGACACCCACACCCTCGACCCTTTGCGTCTGTGTGCCTCCGCGGGGGAAGCCCTGCCTGCTGCCACTTACCATTCCTGGAAGAAGCTGACGGGGCTGGAAATAATCGATGGCATCGGCTCGACCGAGGCGCTGCACATCTTCATTTCCAACCGGCCGGGTGCGGTGCGCCCGGGCACTTCCGGCTATTTGGTCCCTCCCTATGAGGCCAGGATTGTCAACGGCGACGGGCTGCCCGTGCCGTCCGGCGAGCCGGGGCACCTCCTCATCCGGGGGAAGAGCACGGCCCCCTATTACTGGAATAGACCGGATAAGACCGCGGAGACCATGCTCGCCGACGGCTGGCTCAGAACCGGTGATATTTACATCGAGGAGGGGGGCTGCTATTCTTTTCAGGGCCGGGCGGACGATATGTTCAAGGTGGATGCCCATTGGGTTTCACCCATCACGGTGGAAGAGGCCTTAAGGGAGCACCCGGCGGTGCTGGAATGCGCCGTGACCTGGCGCAAATTGGAGGGGCTCGTGGTGCCGCTGGCCTATGTGGTTCCCGGGCCCGGACCTCAAGAAGAAATGAAGCTGTACCGAGAACTCCGGGCCCACGTTCTGCAGAAGCTGCCCGAATATATGTGTCCGGTGCAGATCATCTTTTGCACCGAATTGCCCAAAACGGATACCGGAAAAATCCAGAGATTCCGATTGAGAAACGAGGTGAAATAGCGAAAAATAGCCCATGCGGTTTTGCTGTTCCAGGCCACGGCAACCGGCCCTGGAATTCCCCGGCGGCACTCTGCTTCTCCCGGTGCGCCGGATTTACCGATACACTCGCGGTCCCATTAACGCAAATGCTATCCCGGATTCATGAAAAAGGAGGAAAAACGGATGAAGGTGGCAGGAGCCGATATCATTGCTGTGATGCGAGAAGCGGGAATAAATCCAGACGTGGTGAATAAATTAAAATTTGACGCGCCGTTGGTGGATCAGGGGCTCGACTCCATGGATTTGCCGGTCATTGCCGCGGCGACGGAGAAGAAATTTGGGATCGATCTTTCGGATGCGGATGCCATTAAGCTTAGGACCATCAATGATTTTGTAGTTTACGTAAACCTGAAAATGTCATAAGAACGGCATGGCATTTGTGTTAATGGGAGAGCGAGTCTTTTGGTAATTGGCGGTATATGGCAAGCAGTGCCGGAATCCCCTCCGGGGCAAAAGCGGTGATGACCACCCCCGCTGGAGTCAGAAACAACGATGCGCATCGCCCGCGAAATCCCCGTTGACAGCGGTCAGCGGTTTCAAATTGACCGGTTCCGCCCCGAAGACGCCTTGGGCATAGCCAACCTGTATTATGCCGTTTATGGCCCTGACTATCCTTTTGATACCTACTACATTCCTGAGCGTATCCGGGAGGAAAACCAAAGCGGCAATATCCATTCGGTCGTGGCCCGGACACCGAAGGGAGACATTATCGCCCACGGGGCTCTCTACCGCAGTTCGCCCCCTTACGGGAACCTTTTCGAAGTCGGTCAGTATCTCGTACTGAAGAGCTACCGGGATACCTTTGCCGCTTACAAGATCAATCAGTATATTGCCGAAACGCTGATCCCGCACGTCCGTCCGGACGGCATCTTCGGCGAAGCCGTCTGCAGCCATCTGGCGACCCAGAAAGCTTCCGCCTTCATGGGCATGAAAGGCGTGGCCCTGGAAGTGGACCTGATGCCCTACGAGGTCTATGAAAAGGAAAAAATCGCTCCGGGCAGAGTCTCCTGCCTGATCCAGTTCCGGTCTTTTGGCGACCGGCCCCACGAGGTCTTTGTCCCATCAGCCTATCGGGAACAAATCGCCTACATCTTAAGCGACCTGGATCTTTCCAGGGAAATTACTCCCTCCACCGCGGCGATTCCCCGGGATTGTAAGAGCGAGACCACGGTGAAGTTCTTCCCGTATGCCGGAGTCGCCCGGGCCAATGTCCAGGGCGCGGGGGCAGATTTTACGCAGGCAGTGGCAAAGTTGGAGCAGGAGGCCCAGGCGCAGGAGCTCGTGGTGCTCCAGTGCTTCCTGAACCTGGGTTCCCCCTGGATCGGCCCCGCGGTGGAGCACCTGCGGCAAAGAGGCTATTTTTTCTGTGGCTACCTGCCACGCTGGTTCGATACAGACGGGTTGCTAATGCAAAGGTTGCAGGGAGCGCCCCACTGGGACGGCCTTCAGCTTTTCGAGGAGAAGGCGGGCCGTATCCTGGAAATGGTGCAGGCCGATTGGCGCGAGACGCAGCCGCGCCCCTGAGGGAGCCCGGGCCGCGGATAGAATATCTCCGCGCTTTTAAGCCCTTGACCGGATCGGGAAAATCTAGATGGCGGAACCCAAAAAATTATTCACGTTCGAGTTTGTCTGCCTCTGTTTCGTTTCCTTTTTCGCTTTCTGCAATATGTCCGTGTTCTACAGTTTTTTCAGCTACCTGGGACGTATCGGCATTCCCCAGGAATGGCGGGGCTTTTTACTGGGGCTCGAGCCCATGACCGCGTTCGCCCTGAGGCTGGCCATTATCCCCATGTTATGCCTGGAAAACGCGGCCGGAGCCATGCTCATCGCCCTCCTCATGGCCATGGCGGCGCTCTGCTCTTATCCCTGGGCCGTGACCATTCCGTCCCTCGTCGTCCTGCGCATCTTTCACGGCGCCGCGTTCGTCCTGCTGGTCTCGGCGAGCATGGCCCTGGCGGTGCATTTAATTCCCAGGGAGCGTAGCGCCCAGGGGTTTGGCATCCTGAGCATCACGGCCCTGGTCCCTTATGCGGTGATGCCGCTGGTGACCGAGGCTCTGCTGCCCTATGTGAAAAACGAGGCCAGAATCTACGCCGGCGTTACCGTGCTGGCGGTCCCAGGCATTATTATCCTCTGGGTGCTGCGCCAGCGGACCCGCGTCCTGTTGGGCAAGGTTCATGCCTCCCTCGCCAGACGCCCCAGCCTGGAAGAACTCCGGCAGAACTTGCAGCACCCGGGAGTGGTGCTCCTCCTGGCCGTCAACCTGCTGCTCTATCTGAGCTATGCCACGGTCTTCTACTTTGTGAAGGGATATTTCAAGGCCGTGGGGGGCGGTGATGCAGGTTACTTTTTCACCATCTCCACCCTGGTGATGATCGCCCTGCGCGTCCTGGGAGGGCCCCTGCTGGATAAGATCGGCAAGGTTAAAACCATGACCCTTTTCGCGTTATTCCTCGTTCTCTGGTTTCTGGCCTTCGGCCAGGCCCGGACTCCCTTGACCTTCGCGTTGTTGGCCGTGGGCTACGGCCTGGGCATCGGCGTTTTTTTGCCCCTGTTGAACGCCACCATGTTCGTGGCTTCCCCCGTGCCTCTGCGCGGGCTCAATACCAATCTGTGCCTCTTCATGATGGACGCGGGCTTCTTTCTCAGCCCCTATATCTGCGGGCTGCTCCTGGCCGCGGGCTGGGCCTTCCCTTCTCTGTTCTATATCTGCTCCGGCCTTCTCGCCCTGGCCGTTTGCCTGTTGCTGGCTCTGGGGAGGCAAAAAATAGACGCGCCCGAGGAAGCCCTGGCACGAGCCAAGCATTAGACTAAAAGGCGTTTGTCTTGGGTATGCCAAATTGAGATACTGCTTAATTGCCAGGACATCTAATACCGGGTTGCAATCTAACGGCAATTTTCTTGTAGGGGCGGACCCGGGTGTCCGCCCTGGCGGCTGCAAATGCCGCGGCGCTTTAATTCTATGATCACCTTAATTGATGAAGGCCGGAGGATGTTGTTTTTGCGAGCGCCAAGGGGGCACACACGGGTGCCCCCCTACAACATCCCCGTCGTTTGATGGCAACGCAGTTTTACTTCCCCTTTTGAAAAATGGGGGTCTCAGCTCAACCTGGGCGTCGCATTTAAACTGTTCCCGGAGGGGATATTGAAAAAAGGACTGCTTGGAGTCGGCTATGCCGTGCCGCGTCAGGATGCCTGGACCAAGGTCACGGGCGAGGAGAAGTTCGCCGCGGACTATTACCCGGAGAACCTGCTCTGGGCCGGGGCGAAAAGGGCCGGGGTCTCTCACGGCCGAATCCTCCGGGTGGACGTGGCCGCGGCCCAGGCCCTGCCGGGAGTCGTGGCCGTCCTCACCCGTAAGGACGTTCCCGGCACGAACCGGCAGGGGATCGTGCACAAGGACCAGCCGGTGCTGGCCGGGGAAAAGGTGCGGCACCGGGGCGAACCGGTGGCCCTGGTGCTGGCCGAAACCCGGGAGGTCCTGGCCCAAGCTCTGGCCCGCATCCGGGTGGAAATTGAGCCGCTGCCTGCGGTCTTCGACCCCGAAGAAGCCTTGCAACCCGGGGCCCCCCAGCTCCATGAGCGCGGCAACCTGCTGCTTCGGGCAAAAATCGAGCAGGGCCAGGCGGACGAAGCCTTCAAAGAATGCGACGTCGTGGTGGCAGAGACCTTCGAGGTGCCATTCCAGGAGCACGGCTTCCTGGAGACGCAAAACGGGTTGGCCTGGCAGGAGCCGGACGGCAGCATCGTCATGATCGTCTCCACCCAGGCGCCGTTTCGGGACCGCTTCGAGATCGCCCACGCCCTGGGGCTGGAAATGGGGGCCATCCGGGTCATCAGTCCCTATCTGGGGGGAGGCTTCGGCGGCAAGGACGGGGCCACCGTGCAGTGCCTGCTGGCCCTGGCGGCGATGCACGCGGGCGGACGGCCCGTGAAGATGTGGTGGGACCGGGAGGAGAGTTTCATTGCCGGGTATAAGCGCCATGCTGCGCGCCTGTATTATCGCGCGGGCGCCAAGGCGGACGGGACCTTGCACGCCCTCCATTGCCGCCTCTATTATGATTCGGGGGCCTACGCCCATCTGGGCGGAGAGATCATGGAGCTGGGCATGGAACACGCGGGCGGCCCCTACCGGCTGCCGCATACCTGCATCGAAGGCTGGTGCGTCTACACCAACAACCCCATCGGCGGGGCCATGCGCGGCTTCGGCGTCTGCCAGGTTTCCTTTGCCTTCGAGCGGATCATGGATCTCCTCGCGTCCAAGCTGGGTCTGGACCCCCTGGATTTCCGGCGGCGCAACGCCCTGCAGCGGGGGGACAAAAATTGCGCCGGCGTCACCCTGGTTCACTCCACCGGCCTGGTCCCATGTCTCGAAGCCATAAAACGCCATGCGCTCTGGACGGACCGGGAGAAATGGAAGCAAGGTGCAGGACCTTTCAAAAAAAGGGGAGTCGGCCTGGCCGCGGTCTTCAATGCCATGGGCTACGGCCGGGGGCTGCCGGATTCGGCCATCGCCAAGCTGGAACTCACTCCAGAAGGCAAGTTTCGGATTTACAACAGTGTCCCTGATATGGGCCAGGGCAACGCCACCGCGTTCCTGCAAATGGCCGGGGAAATCCTGGGCCAGGACGCGTCCCGCCTGGAACTGGTGCCGCCGGATACGGCCCGGAGCCTGCCGTCCGGTTCCTCCTCGGCCAGCCGTACCACTTACACCTTCGGGAATGCCCTCATCCGGGCCTGCCAGGAAATGAAAGAGAAGCTCTGCCACCGCGCCGCGCTGGTGTTGATGACGGATGAAGTACGGGGGTTTGCCCTGGTGCCCGGGAAGGTCCGCCACCTGCCGTCGGGGCGGAACCTGGACCTGGAGTTTCTGGCTGGTTTATTCCCGGAAACGGACCGGTCCAGCGTCAGCCAGTTCGTCATGCCCGTGGCCCAGGATGTCCCGGATACCGGCAAAGAGTTCTTCATCGGCTTTCCCCACGTATTCTTTTCCTACGCGGCTCATCTGGTTTATGTGGAAGTGGATGAGCTTACCGGCACCATCGAGGTCCGGGACTACCTGGCCGTCACCGAAGGGGGCCGGGTCATCAATCCCCAGGGCTTTGAGCAACAGGTGCAGGGAGCGGTGGCCCAGGGGATCGGCTACGCGCTCATGGAACAGGTCCTCCTGCATCAGGGGGAAATCCTGAACCCCAACCTTACCAACTACATTTTACCGACGTCCAGGGATATTCCGGGCATCGAGTCCATGGCCGTGGAGACGGTGGAACCCACCGGCCCCTTCGGCATGAAAGGCATCGGCGAGGTGGGGGCCAATGCGCCGCTACCGGCTATTGCCGCGGCCCTCGAGGACGCCCTGGGCCTCCGCCTGACCCGTTCGCCCTTCACCCCGGACCGGGTGCTGGGCAAGATGAGTCAAGGAGCACGTTGATGATCCGCTTTGTTTTGAACGGCAAGGAAATGCAGCTAGATACCCCGCCGGATCGCCGGGTGGTGGACCTGCTCCGGGAGGACCTGGGCCTGACCGGAACCAAAGAAGGCTGCGGCGCCGGGGAATGCGGGGCCTGCACCATCCTGGTGGACGGCGAGAGCCGCCTCTCCTGCCTCATGCTGGCGGCACAGCTCCAGGGGCGGAGCATCACTACCATTGAAGGCCTCCGCCAGGGGACGGAGACAGGTTTGCATCCCCTCCAGGAGGCCTTTGTGGAGTGCGGCGCGGTGCAATGCGGCTTCTGCAGCCCCGGCATGGTGCTGGCCGCCGCACATCTCCTGGAAAGGAACCCCGACCCCAGCCGGATGGAAATCCGGGCGGGCCTGAGCGGCAACCTCTGCCGCTGCACAGGCTACGTAAAAATCGTAGATGCAGTGGAGGCTGCGGCCCGGAAAACGGAAAATAAGCCGGAGGAAACCGCACCCAAGGACGCCACTCCATGAAAAAGGTGCTTCTACCCCGCACTCTTTGCGAACTCTGGCGCCATTGGCAAGACGAACCCGGGGCCGCGATCTACGCCGGGGGCACGGATTTGCTGGTGCAAATGCGCAATGCCGCCGTCCATCCCCCGGCCCTGATCTGTCTCGAACGGATTGCCGAGCTGCGCGGGATCGAAACAGAAGGGGATGGCATTCGCATCGGCGCCTGCGCCACCCACGCGCAACTCCTGGAAAGCGCCCTGGTGCAGCAGCGTCTGCCCATACTGGCGCAGGCCCTCGCGGTCCTCGGCTCCCCGCCCATCCGCAACATGGGCACCATCGGCGGCAACATCTGCACCGCCTCGCCTGCAGGCGACACCCTGCCGCCTCTCTACGCCCTGGATGCGGAAGTCGAGCTGTGCCGCCGGGACGGCGTGAAACATATGGCCCTGCAAGATTTTATTGTCAGCCCGGGGCAAACCCGCATCGATAAGGGCGAGGTGCTGACCGCAATATGGGTGCCTAAGGCCGAGGGCTACAACCTCCAACATTACGAGAAAGCGGGGCAGCGCCAGGCCCTGGCCGTATCCATTGCCAGTCTGGCCGCCCTCCTGCGCCTGTCGGCCGCGGGGCTGGTGGAGAAAGTGCGCCTGGCCTGGGGGAGCGTGGGGCCGACCATCGTCACCTGCCCGGCAGCCGAGGAAGCCCTGGTGGGAAAAAGGCTGACCCTGGAAACCCTCCAGCAAGCCGCGGCCCTGGTGCGCCAAAGCGTCACTCCCATCAGTGATGTCCGGGCCGATGCCGCCTACCGCCGCGCCCTGGCCGGCAACCTGCTGCTGCGGTTGCTGGCAGTGCCCCGGTGAGCTGATAGTAAGCGATTTATGGCAGTCTTTCATGAGCCTTTGGTTCGGCCATAAATTATGAAATTTTCCAAGGGGCGGGCGTCTCGCCCGCCCGCTTATACCATGTTCGCTTTTGCATGCCACAAATCCTAAAAACCGGCGTGTATCGGCGTGCATCGGCGGCTAATATTTAACCGCCGATACACGCAGATGAACGCCGCTGATTCTGCCGGTTTGTTGCATGGCAATATGAATTTGATATTAAGCGCAGGCGAGACGCCTGCGCCACCATGAAAAACCCTTTCGGAGCCGCGTCCCCAAATTGACCAAGAGCATATACCACAGCATTGCCGCTTTGCTGGCCCGGGGCGAGAGCCTGACGCTGGCCACCATCGTCAGCCGCTCGGGTTCGGCCCCCCGGGCCGCGGGCTCCCGCCTGGCGATGCGGCAGGACGGCGGCCTTGTGGGCACCATCGGCGGCGGCGTCCTGGAGGCCCGGGTGCGGGAACTGGCCCCGGCAGTCCGCGGTCCCGGCCAGGCGGTGCTCAAAAAATATACGCTGACCGCGGGAGATGCCGCCCGCATGGGTATGGTCTGCGGCGGGGTGGTCCAGGTCCTGGTGCAATTTCTGTCCGGAACCCGGCCGGAGGATCGGGAACTGTACCGGGACATCGCGGCCACTCTGGAAGCCGGGGAAAAGGCCTGCCTGATTACCGCCCTGCCCTCTGCCTTCGAGATCCCGGAGCTCGTGGTCCAGTATCTTATAAAAAGTGATGGTGCCATCACCGGCGGCCTGGCCCCGCAAATCGTTCAGACCCTTGTGGCCCAGGCCGGCAGAGGCCGCCCGCAAATACTCTCTCACGAGGGCAAGCCATATCTGGTGGAAGCCCTGGGCCGCCAGGGCACCGTCTATATCTTCGGAGCCGGGCATATCTCGCAACAACTGGCCCCTCTGGCCGGGCTGGTGGGCTTTCGCACCGTGGTGCTGGACGACCGGCAGGAGTTTGCCAACCGGGAGCGGTTCCCCGACGCCCATGAGGTCATGGTCCTCAACTCTTTCCAAGGGGCCTTGGAGGGGCTGGCCATCGACGGGGACAGCTATCTGGTGCTGCTCACCCGGGGCCACGCCCACGACCAGGCGGTGCTGCGCCAGGCTCTCTCGACCCCGGCCGGCTACATCGGCATGATCGGCAGCCGCGGCAAGCGGCAGGCCATCTACGCGGCCCTGGCTCAAGCAGGTTTCTCCCAGGCGGATTTCCAGCGGGTCTCCTCGCCCATCGGGCTCAACATCGCCGCCGAAACCCCGGAGGAGATTGCCGTGTCCATCGTGGCCGAACTCATCCAGGTCCGGGCCGGAAGAAGCCAATGAGCCGCGGCATTGCCGCCCTGATCCTGGCCGCAGGCTATGCCTCCCGGCTGGGGACCTGCAAGCCCCTGCAACCTTTGGGACCATCGATCTTTCTGGAGGAGGCGGTCCGGCGCTTCCGTGCCGCCGGGGTGGATGACCTCCGGGTGGTCACCGGCCACCGGGCCGGGGAAATCGGGCCCCTTCTGCCAAAGCTGGGGGTCAGGGTTATCTTTAATCCCGGTTATGATCAGGGCATGTTCTCCTCGGTGCAGGCGGGAGTGCGCAGCCTGGAGCCGGAGATCGCCGGGTTTTTCCTGCTGCCGGTGGACCTGCCGCTGGTGAAGCCCCGCACCATCAAGGCTCTGCTGCAGGCCCAAAACCGGCAGGGCGCAAGCATCACCTATCCCTGCTTCCTGGGCCGCCGGGGCCATCCGCCCCTCATTGCCACCGCTTTGGTGCGCGACCTGCCCCCGGACTGCGAGGGGGGCTTGCGGGCCTTCCTGCAGCGCTACGACGCCGTGGCTCTGGACCTGGAGGTCCTGGATGAAGCCGTGCTCCTGGACTGCAATACCCCCCTGGATTATCAACGCCTGCGGGCCTACAGCCTGCGGGAGGCTCTCCCCACCCGCCGGGAGTGTGAGGCCATCTGGAACCGGCATGGCCTGCCCGCGCCTTTGCGCCGCCACTGTCTCCTGGTGGGCGAGCTTGCCGGCAGATTGGCCGTCCACCTCAACTGTGCCGGCTTGCACCTTAATATCCCGCTCGTCCTCGCCGCGGGCTACCTGCATGATCTCGCCAAGGGGCAGCCCGATCACGCCCGGACCGGGGACAGGATTTTGGAGGACCTGGGCTATGGCGCCGTGGGTCGTCTGGTGGCCACCCATGTGGATCTTAGATCCCTGGCGCCGTCGGTGGAGGAGTCACAGCTCCTCTACCTGGCCGATAAATTAGTGGCCCGGGACCGTCTGGTGTCCCTGGAGGAGCGCTTCCAGCCTGCCTCCGAGAAATTTGCGGAGCAACCGGAGATCATGGCCTCCGTCGCCAGGAGGCTGGAGCAGGCCCGGATCATCAAGCAGCGCCTGGAAGGGGTTTTGGGGATTTCTCTCGAAGAGCTCATCCGGCGATACGCTCAAGGCTTTTACCCGGCTGCCGCTGCCGGACCACAAACAATATATCTGGTGCGGCATGGCGCGATTCAGCCCCCGGGGCCCGGCCGGCGCTATCTGGGGCAGTTGGATGTCCCCTTAAGCCCCGAGGGCTATAGACAGGCGGAAAGCCTGCGGGAACGGCTGCGGCCGGAGCGGCTGGCCGCGGTCTATGGCAGCGATTTGCGCCGGGCCATGGAGACGGCCGCCATCATCGCCGCGCCCCATGGACTTACGCCCCGGGCCTGGCCGGAGTTCCGGGAAATCAGCCTGGGAGCCTGGGAGGGCCTGGCCTTCGAGGCCGTGCAGCAGCGCTATCCTGAAGAGTACGCCGCCAGGGGCAAGGACTTTATCAACTTTCGCCCGCCGGGGGGCGAAAGCTTCCTGGACTGTGCGCACCGGGTCTTGCCGGCCTTTTATGCCGCGCTCGCGTCTACGCCTGGAGACTTGCTCATCGTCGGGCACGCAGGGGTGAATCGCATTTTACTCTCCCTGGCCCCGGGCCGCTCCCTGACCGAATTATTCGATTTTCCCCAAGACTATGGGTGCCTGAATCTGCTGACCTGCTGTGACCTGGAACCGGTGGTAGTCTCTTTGAACGAAACGCCGTGAAATGACTGGGGTCTCCACCCGCCTGCCGCCTACAGGGCGCGCCAGGCTTCGGGCCGGAGAGAGCCCGGGGAGGATTGCGCCGCCGCGATCTCCCGGAGCAGCCGCTCCCGGTCGGCTGGCAGATCGCCGGCCAAGGACAGGTAATTGGACGCGTGGTTGGCCCGGAAGATACAGGTCCGCTCCAGGGGGCCGATATTTTCCAGCAGCACTCGAAACTCTTCCAGGACTTCAGGGGGCGCAAGGGGCTCAAAGGTCCCCTGGGTAATGCTGCGGTCCATCCCGCTCCCCGGGTAGGGCATGAGCGTCAGGCAGCCCAGATATTGGGGGGAGATGGCGGCGATCATCTGGCCGGTATCCCGGGCATGTTCCCCGGTCAGCTCCCTGCCGCCCAGGCCGATAATCACCGTACAAGAGAGACGCAAGCCCGCGTCCAGGGCCCGGCGGCAGGCCAGGATGGATTTCGCGGCCGTAGTGTGCTTCTTCACCCGCCGCAACACCTCGTCATTGCCGGATTCCAGGCCCACATAAAGCAGGGTCACGCCCGCCGCGACCAGGGCCTGGAGTTCCGCCCGGCTTTTCTGCAGCAGGTCCAGGGGGTGGGCGTAAAGCGAAATCTGCTTCAAACCGGGGAAAAGCTCATGGGCCGTGGCGCTGATCTCCAGCAAATCAGCCGCGGGCATGGCCAGGGCATTTTGGGCCAGGAGAAAGATTTTGGGCACGCGGGGGCCGTAAAGCCGCCGGGCCTCGGCCAGGTCTTGGCGGATATCCGCCAGGGGCCGGATGGCGAATCTACCCTCGACTGAGGAAATGCAGTACGTGCAATGAGCGAAAGAACAGCCCACAGTGGCCTGGATCAGCAGGCTTCCGGCCTCGCTGGGGGGCCGGTACAGGGGTTCCTCGTAATAGAGCGGCATGACCTTAACCTCTATTTTTCTTTCTGCTCTTTTTCCCTGAGATTCAAAGTCCTCTTCACCAATTCCTTCTCATGCTCAAAATTGACGGTCCGCTGGATGGCGATCCTTTGGGTGGCGGGGGGGCCGGCCCCGTGCCAGGTGCCCACGCCGTGCTGGCCCGCGGTCCAATGCTGCAGGAGCTTATGGACCTTGAGGATATTGGCCGTGGGTTCATCCGAGCCGAAGCTGTAGAATTCCTCCATGAAATCTTTGACTTCCGGATTTTTTAATTCTTTCAGGGAGGGCATGGTGACCACCAGGCCGCCGCCGATGTCCCCGGCCAGGGCCATGACCCGCCAAAAGGCCTCGCAGATATTGAGCTTGGCCACATTGCCCATGAGTTCATCCGGCAGGAAGACCCCGGAGCCCGGCGGCTCTTCTTTGCCCTGGCGGGCCGCGGCCTGGCCGCAGGCCCGGCCCGTCTCCCGCAGCACCACCATCTCGGTGAGCTGCTCGTTGATGTGGGCCACCTTATCCAGGCCCTTGTATTCCTGGATCAACTTGCAGGCGCCGATGATCTGGTTCATGAAACCCACCTTGCAGGTGCCGCCGCAGGTCATGCGGTGGGTCCGGGCGAAGCGGGCCACCATCTTGCCGGAATATTGATATTCCCCGCAATGGAAGACCCGCTCCCAGGGAACGAAGACGTTGTCGAAGATCACCATCGCGGTCTCCCGCTGGCCGAAGACCGGGTTGCCCAGCTCCTCCGGGTCCTCGGCCTGGTCCCGCTCCGCGGAATAGGGGGAATATTGGCAGACATAGGTGATCCCCGGGGCGTCCGTGGGCGTGGCAAAGGCCACGGCATAATCGGCCTCGGCCTCGGAGTGGGCCCCCTGGGGCAGCACCACCAGTTCATGGGAGGCATACGCGCCGCTGATGTTGATCTTGGCCCCCCGCACCACGATGCCCTGGTCGTTCTTCTCCACCACCTTCAGAGCCAGATAAGGGTCGGGCCAGTCCACGATCTTTTTGCTGCGGCTGCCCCGGGGTTCGGTGAGGGCCCCGGCCGCGGACAGGTCTTCTCTCTGCACCATCTTGAGATATTCCAGAAAGCGGGGCCGGTAGCCGGTGCCCAGGTCCCGGTCCATCTCCCAGGTGGTGGCGGCCAGGGCGTGGAACGCGTCATAGCCCACACAGCGGTAAATGCAGGTCCCCAGCATCTCCGCGGTGAAGGTCCCGGCTTCCGCCTTTTTCACCAGATCATCGATGCTGGCGCTGACGTAGGTGTAGCGGTTCACCACCTCCTCCACCAGTGGCGAATAGCAGGTCATGATCTCCCGGTACCTGGGGTCCAGGGCCCAGGCATAGCTGGCCTTGTTGGCCTCCACCACGGTGCGGGTGTTTTTATTTTGCAGGATATCCGGCACCCGCTTGCCATTCATAAAGACCTTCGGTTTCAAGCGCTTCAGGCTGGCTTCGAACTGTTCCGGGGTCATCAAGGCCATGGGGTTTGCCTCCTCATATCTGGAAGATTAATCGGTTGAAAAATTATAATTAGCAAGGGCTATACCAGCATATCCTGATGGATATCAGGATGAAATATCAGGGGATATCCGTCCGGGGGAAAACTGGGTCAGAGGTAGGATCTAGGATAAGCTGCATAGCTGTAGCATATCAGACAATTTATACCAAGTGGCAGTCAAGCGGCCTGGGTTTGTAGGGGGCACCCGTGTGTGCCCCCCTGGCGCTCGCAAAAACAACATCCCCCGATCCGAAAAAATCAAGGTGATCATCGCATTAAGATGCCACGGATTTTGCAGGCGCTGGGGCGGACACCTGGGTCCGCCCCTACAGCAAAATTGCCATTAGATTGCGACCTGGTATTATGGGACGGGGCGGGCCTCGCCGCTCCCAAGGCCGGGGGGGAAAAGCGGATCGCCTCCCGCCATTTCCTGCGGCATTGCTCTGCATGATCATTTTGCCTGGTAGCCGTTTCAAAACCTCTCTTTTTGTCATCCTGAACGCAGTGAAGGATCTCAAGCCCTCGAAAAGACGAGGTTCGCGGCGCTCAGAATGACAGTCCGGGGTTATTTGAGGTTTTGAAATGGCTTCCAGTGCTTCCCGTCCAAAAGGCGCTCAACCGCCACGGCCTGTCTATATATAGATTTTTCAGAAGAGACAGATTACCACGAATTGTCTAATTATTCAAAAACGACATTTCCTTAAACCTCAATCCCGTATTTCTCCAGGCGGTAAATCAGGGTGGGGCGGGTGAGGCCCAGCAGTTTGGCGGCCCGGGTGCGGTTGCCGCGGCTGGCCTCCAGGGCCTCCATGATCAGGCCTTTGATCAATTCGTCCAGGTTTACGCCTCCCGGGGGCAGCTTCAGGCCCGGGGCCGCTTGGCCCTGGAGATTGGTTTCCGGCGGCGCCAGGCCCAGAAAGGCCAGGTGGGCCGGGAGGATTTCCTGATCTTCCTCCATCAGGACCACCCGTTCGATGGCGTTCCGGAGTTCCCGGACGTTGCCCCGCCAGGGGTAAGCCAGCAGCATCTGCCGGGCCGCGGGGGAGATGGCGCGAAAATTCTTGCCGAATTTCTCATTGAAACCGTTCATGAAAAAGAGGGCCAGAGGGAGGATGTCCACCTGGCGCTCCCGTAAAGGCGGGATGGTGATTTTGGCCACATTGAGACGGTAATAGAGGTCCTCCCGGAAGCGGCCGGCCTGGCACTCCAGCTGCAGGCTCTTGTTGGTGGCGGCGATGATGCGGATATCCACCTGGCGCTTCTTCGTGCCGCCCACCGGGAAGAATTCCTTTTCCTCCAGGAAGCGCAGCAGCTTCACCTGGGAGGCAGGCAGAAGCTCGCTGATTTCGTCCAGAAACAGGGTGCCGCCGTCGGCCATTTCCAACTGGCCCTTTTTGCCTTCCTGGAGGCCGCCGGTGAAGGTGCCCCGTTCGTAGCCGAAGAGTTCGCTTTCCACCAGGTCCTTGCTGATGGCCCCGCAGTTGATAATCACGAAAGGCTTATTGAAGCGGGCGCTGCGGCTCTGGATGGTCCGGGCGATCACTTCCTTGCCTACGCCGGTCTCCCCTTCAATGAGCACCGTGGTGTCGTAGCTTTTGGCCACCTTGTCGGCGAACTCGATGGCCTTCTTGATGGCCGGGCTCTCACCGATAATATTGCCGACATTGAATTCCTTGAGGTAATTTTTGCGCAGCTCCTCCACTTCCTTTTTGAGCTTGAGGTTATCCAGGGCCTTTTCGACGATGATTTCCAGTTCCTCGATTTCTAGGGGTTTCACCAGGTAATCGTAGGCCCCCATCTTCATGGAGGTGATAACGGTTTTCACGTCTTCATAAGCGGTCATCATGATCACCAGGAGGTCGGACTCCAGGGTCTTGATTTGTTTCAAGGTCTCGATGCCGTCCTGACCGGGCAACCTGACATCCAGGAGCACCAGGTCCACTGCCCGGCGGCGCAGGAGCTCGATGGCGTCCTCGCCCCGTCCCACTACTATGGTGTCATACTTATCAGATAAGACGTTCTTCAGAGAATTCTGGAGGAGCTTGTCGTCATCGACGATCATGATTTTATAGCGGTACATCATCTTCCCCCGGCTGGCTGGAGCGGGAATCTCAGGATAAAGGTGGTCCCGCGGTTCTCCTGGCTGGCCACCTCAATGGAGGCCTGGTGCTGGTCCAGGATTTTATGGACAATGGAGAGGCCCAGCCCCGTGCCTTCCGGCTTGGTGGTGAAAAAGGGATCGAACACCTTGGAGAGATTGGCCGCAGGTATGCCTTCGCCTGTGTCGCTAATCTGCAAAGCCAGGTGCCGCTGCCGTTTTTTGTTATGGCTGCCGAGTCTGCCGATGATCCTGATGCTGCCCCCGTCGGCCATGGATTCCAGGCCGTTGAGCAAAAGATTGACCAGGACCTGCTGGATCTGTTGTTCATCGATGACGATCTCGGGGAGGGTCTCCGGCAGGTCCACTTTGACCTCCACTCTTTTTTTCCGCATTTGGGAATCCAATAAGGAAATGGAATTCCGCAACACTCGGGCAATGGAGCCTCTCTTGAGGGCCGGGGTGGAGGGCTTGGCAAAATCCAGCATCCCCTTGACCAGGCTTTTGATGCGGTCGATGCCTTCCAGGGTGTCGGCGACGATGTTTCTGCTGGCGTCGTCCAGGGCCAATTTTTTCGAGAGCATCTGCACATTGAGGCTGATACTGGCCAGAGGGTTCCTGATTTCGTGGGCGATGCCCGCGGAGAGCTGACCGATGGAGGTCAAGCGATCCATCCGCCGGATCATCTCTTCGGTCCTCTTGGCTTCGCTCAGGTCCCTGACGCTGAAAACCACGCCGATACGGTTATCCTGATGGTCCCGCAGCCAGGAAGAGATGACGCCCAAGATCAAATGGCTGCCGTCTTTGCGGCTTTTGCGGATTTCCTGGTAATCGCTCAGCGTGCCGTGATCGATGGCCAGATCCACCACCTGGACTATTTCTGTGTCAAAGACATCCGCGACCTTTTTGCCCAGGACATTTTTGCGTTTCAGGCGGAATAACTCCTCCGTCTGCCGGTTGATGGAGGTGATTTCCTTCTTCATGTTCATGGCAATGACGCTGTTGGGGGAGCTTTCCAGGATGTTTTCCCGGAAGTTCCGCTCGGTCATGACCTGGCCGTAAAGCCTGGCGTTTTTGATCAGACTGGCGGTGTGCCCGGCGTAAATCGACAGCAGTTTCAAGTCGTCCTCGGAAAAGGCCGCACGGTTGCGGCTGTTGACGTTCAGGACCCCCAGGACCTTATTTTCGCTGATCAAGGGCACGTCCAGTTCCGATTCCACTTCTTTCACCACCTCCACGTAACGGGGTTCCTGGCTCACGTAGCGCACCAGCAGAGGCACCCCGTGTTGCGCCACCCAGCCGGCGATGCCCTCCCCCACTCGCAGCCGGAAACCTTCCAGGTCATCCATCTCTTCATAGCCGATTTGGGAGGCGACCCGCAGGTGCTGCTTGGAATCATCCATCAGCAGCAGGGCGCAACTAGAGGCCTTGGTAATCTTCATGGCGCTGGCGCTGATGAGATTCAGCAGTTTTTGCAGGTTGATGGTGGAGCTGGTTTTGCGGCTGATTTCCTGAAGGGCCAGCAATTGCCGGATCTTCCTCTGGTTCTGTTCCTGCAGCCGGGCATTCTCGATGATGACGCTGGCCTGGTTGGCAAAGGTGGAGAAGGAATCGATGTCCTTCTTGGTGAGGCGCAATTCCTGGTCCCGCCGGTCCGCGACGATCAGGCCGATGGTGTCCTTTTTGATCTTCAGGGGTGCGATGACCGTACCCCGCCGCCTCATGTTCTGGCAGACCTTGAGGTCCAGGGGGGTGGCCCGGGGGTCGTTCACCATGTCCGGGGAATAGATGGTTTTCCCGTAACGGGCCACTTTGGTGTCCAGGCAGTCGTGGTCCGCCAGGCGGTAAGGTTTGGTCAGGGCCCGCTCCGTTTCCTCCGGGCTGAAGCCGATAATGTATTTGCATTCCAGCAGACCCTTGTCCTTATCGGTGAGAAAGATGCCCACCCGGGTCAGGCCGAAAACCTGGTAGGTCTCCTTGACGATGGAGTTCAGAATCTGGTCCAGGGATATGGGACGGGTCAACAGGCTACTGATCTTGTGAATCGAAGACAGAAGCCTTTCTTTGGTTCTTAACTCTCGCTGATAATGCGACGCACTCAGTTTCCGGACCATGGCGTTACCCTCAAATCCCGGGTTTTCCAGGGAAAAACCTGATAAAATTATTATAAAATAAATCCCCTGCAACCTCAACCGGCGGCTTGAAAACGCAGGCGTAGGGGCACAGCTTGCTGTGCCCCTACACTGACCATGCCTGATATGCTACAGCCTTGCAGCTAATCCTCCACTCTCCTAAGTGGCAGTATTTCATCAATTATTTCTCATGGCCAGGTAGTCGTCCCCGGAGTTGGCGGTGTTTTGTAGCATTTGCTAGAGGAGGAGGGGGATGGCGGTTCAGCCGGATAGATTATTTCCATATTATTTCAGCTTCTTATCCGTTATGTCTTCACTGGTACAGCCTTTGCACATCCTGCAAGGATTATTGCCTGGGCTACTGACTGATCTAACGGTCAATTACTTTTGAAGGCAAACGGAGGGCCGAGTGAGCGGAACTAAAGGCAAGATGCAGATAAAGACCATCGGCGTGGTGGGCGCCGGCCAGATGGGCAACGGCATCGCCCAGGTGGCGGCGCTGAGCGGTCTGGCGGTGATCATGAGCGATATCAATGAGGGCTTGGTGCAGCGGGGTTTGCGGACCATCATCAAAAGCCTGGACAAAGGCATCGAAAAGGGCAAACTAAATCCCGAGAAAAAAGATGCGGCCCTCGGCCGCATCCAGACCACCGTTAATCTCGGGGATATGTCTGCGGCGGAGGTGGTGATCGAGGCGGCCACGGAAAAGGAGGCGCTAAAATTTCAGATTTTTCGGGAGCTGGACGTCATTTGCCGGCCCACGGCCATCCTGGCGACCAACACCTCATCCATTCCCATCGGCCGCATCGCCGCCCTGACCCAGAGGCCCGACAAGGTCATCGGCATGCACTTCATGAACCCGGCGCCGGTCATGCAGTTGGTGGAGGTGATCCGGGCCCTGACCACCTCATATGAGACCTTTGAGGTGATCCGGGATCTGTGCGTCAAATTCGGCAAGACGCCTGCAGAAGCCAGCGATTATCCGGGGTTTCTCATCAACCGCATCCTCATTCCCATGATCAACGAAGCGGTCTACTGCCTTTATCAGGGAGTGGGCACCCGGGAAAACATCGATTTGGTGATGCAACTGGGCGCCAATCACCCCATGGGTCCTCTGGCCCTGGCCGATCTCATCGGCTTGGATACCTGTCTGGCCATCATGGAGACCGTATTTAACGGTTTTGGCGATTCCAAATACCGGCCTTGTCCGCTGCTGCGCAGGTATGTGGAGGCCGGCTGGCTGGGGCGGAAAACCGGACGGGGGTTCTACGAATACAATTAGCAATAGGATCAGGAGAACAAAATAGTAACCGTGAAGGGGAAGGCCGCAGCCGGAAGCGGGCCTGCAACCTGCCACGAGCTCCGGGAGGCCTTTCGTAAATAGAATGGCATTGATTCAGACCAAAACCCAAACCAGCAGGTTCTTAAAGTCCCCCTTTGAAAAAGGGGGATTTTGGGGGGATTTGGGGGCGCTTATAAATCCCCCTGCCCCCTTTTACAAAGGGGGGTAATTCGTGCCTCAGCAACCATATCCTGGTTTCTGAAAATTGACTCCGAAAACAGGTTTTGAAATGACTTGTTGCATCAAGACCAAGATAGAGGGGAGGGATTGGGATGACGTTCGAAGAAATCAAAGCCGCGGCCTTGGCTCTGGATGCCGAAGGCAAGAAACGGGTGGTCTGTGAATTGCTGCCGGCAATTTGGCCGGCAATTGTCACCGACCAGACCTGCCTGGAATTCATGCGGAAACTGGTGGATGAAGAATCGGTACGCCAATACCAAGAAGAGCACATGGACAGCATCTAGGCCGTAATAGAACTCGCATCTTTACCAGAGCGCCATCTAAAGGGAGGAATGTATGGCAAGTCCAGTAGCGTTGCGGCCGCGTTGGGGGCAGCCCGTCACGGGTATTGTCTCTTTTTTCGTATTCTTTTTCGTAGCCTGGATTATTTGGTACATTTTCACTGATCCCCGGGGGCCGGTGGGTTCCCATCCCTACCCCTTCACCGTTTATATGGCCATGATGATCCTGGTGGGCCTCTGGCAGCATATGTTCATGGGGGACTGGCCTTTTCATAAATTATCCCAGCCGGCCAGGGGCATCGTCGAAACTATTTTTAACCTGGTTTTAGTGTGGTTTGTCATCCACGTGGTTTTTTATCGGATTCTGGGATTAGGCTTCAACTTCCTCAGTCAATTGAATTTGGAAACTTTGGCCGCGGCCGGCAAGACCGTGATGCCCGAAGGCGTGGCCAGTACCCTGAAGCTGGAGGCCCTGACCAATCCCGCGGCCAGATTCGGCGAAAGGGCCGTGGTGACCTTCGTCTTGATCGGCTTCTTCAGCTATCCCTATACCACCATCCTCTTCGGCAAGTGGCCCATCCGGCCCAGTGATCTGAAACAGCCCGAAGCCGGGCTGGCCGAACTGGGCTGGTGCAGCATGCTGACCATGTTTTACTTCAGCATCCTCATCGTGCCTTTCTGGGGCCTGATCTACGGGGTGCTCTTCGGAAAATCCTACGCCCTGGGGCTTCCCTGGTGGGGCGGCATCGCCGGCACTCCGCACGTGCACTGGGTCTTCGGCTGGTGGGAATGGGCCATCATCGTGCTCTTCATGACTCCCAATGTCTGGCGCATGAAGCCCTGGTCGCTTATCAAACTGCCGCAGCCCTGGAAGGGCTTTATTTCCCTGATCCTGACCTTCCTCCTGGGCTACATCCTGGCCTGGCTCTGCGTCAAGCTGGCGCCCGCCTGGCTGAATATGGAGGAAATCCTCAAGGCCCTGCCCGCCACGGACAAGGGCAACCCCATGCGCTTTTTCTGGTATCACGCCGCAGAAATCGCGGGCTTCACCCTGATCCCCTTCCTCGCCTGGCACCATTATTTCGATGACCTGGCACCCGGCCATGACGTGGACTCCTGGGGGAATTTCTGGTTCAGGACCATCGGCGTCGGCATCTTAATGGTTTTGAACTATAGCTTTTACTATTACATCAATTTCGGCGGCTGGGGTCTGGGCGTCGAACACATGGTGCACGC
Organism: Deltaproteobacteria bacterium; assembly: GCA_021813445.1. Taxonomy (GTDB): domain Bacteria; phylum Desulfobacterota; class Desulfobaccia; order Desulfobaccales; family 0-14-0-80-60-11; genus SURF-52. The sequence goes on along the minus strand of JAKAKP010000040.1, from coordinate 9,671 downwards.
CCATAACGCCGCGGGCCGCATCGTGGGAGGCGAATCCCTCATCTGGAACTTCTGGTGGATCATCCCGCTCCTCTGGAACGAGTGGTTTTTCCACAAATGGCCCTTCTATGTCCATGAACACTGACGGTTAGACCGCGCAACCCACGGGACCACAACTGAGGAAGGAGACGGCGGGATGCCACCGCAAATCACCGCTGGGGACCAGCTTGGCCGCACCTCCCCGGCACTCGGGTCTCATACCCGGTCGCAATCTGATGACAATTTTTCCGTAGGGGCGGACCCGCGTGTCCGCCCCGGCACCGGCAAATACCACTGCGCCTTAATTCTATGATTATATTGATTATTAAGGGCTGGAGCATAGGGTTTTTGCGGGTGCCGGGGGGCACACATGGGTGCCCCCCTACAGGGCCACGCCGTAAGATGGCAAGTCGTTATCAGCATCTTTTTCGGGAGCTATAGAATGCCCAAGGAATCAACCAGGAAAGCCAGTCAGGCCAAAGTCCGCTTTGTTACCGCCACCACCCTGTTCGACGGCCATGACGCGTCCATCAACGTCTTCCGCCGGCTGTTGCAACGGGCCGGCGCCGAGGTCATCCACCTGGGGCATAACCGCGCCGCCAAAGAGATCGTCTACACCGCCATCCAGGAGGGCGTGCACGCCATTGCCGTCAGTTCCTATCAGGGCGGCCATTTAGAATTCTTTAAATATGTAAAGGACTTGTTGGATCAAAATGGCGTCAGCTTCATCAAGATCTTCGGCGGCGGCGGCGGCGTCATCGTCCCCGCGGAAATCCGGGAACTGGAAGACTACGGCATCACCAAAATCTATTCCCCGGAAGACGGCCAGAAGCTCGGTCTCCTGGGCATCATCCAGGACATGATGGAGAAGGCCGGCGCGGTCAAGTTTCCGCAATTGCCCCAAGATTGGCCGGAAAAGGTGCGGCAGCGCCAGAGTTACGCGATCACCCAGCTGATTTCCCTGGCGGAAAACAACCATCAAGCCAAGGGACGCGGCTTCGCCCGCCTCAGAAAGGAATTGCCGGTCTCCTCCAAGCCTGCGCCCGTAATCGGCATCACCGGCACCGGCGGCTCCGGCAAGAGCTCCCTGGAAGACGAGTTCATCCGCCGCTTCCTCAGCCATTATCCGGACAAATCCCTGGCCATTATCGCCATCGACCCGACCCGGAAAAAGACCGGCGGCGCCCTGTTGGGCGACCGCATCCGCATGAATTTCGCCAATCCGGAAAAGGTCTTCATGCGCTCCCTGGCCACCCGGGAATCGGCCAGTGAGCTGTCCCTGGCCCTGGAGGATTCTATCAACATCCTCAAGGCCGCGGGTTACGACCTGATCATCGTGGAGACTCCCGGCATCGGCCAGGGGGATGTCTCCATCACCAAATACGTCGACGTGGCCATCTATGTGATGACTGCGGAATTCGGCGCGCCCTCGCAACTGGAAAAGATCGACATGCTGGATTTTGCCGATCTCATCGCCATCAACAAGTTTGACCATAAGAATTCCCTGGACGCCCTGCGGGAGGTGCGGAAACAATACCGGCGCAATCACAATCTCTTCGGGACGCCGGATGACACCCTGCCCATCATCGGCACCGTGGCCAGCAACTTCCGGGACCCCGGCCTCAACGTCTTTTTCGCCCGGGTCCTGTCGGCCCTCAAGGACAAGGGCCTGCTCGATTGGCCCATTCCCCCAGCCGCGAGCTACTCGCTGCAGGAATCGTCCCAATCGGCCCTCCTGCCCACCTCTAGGCAGCACTACCTGGGGGAAATCGCCCACACGGTGCGCGGTTATCATGAAAAAACCAGGAAAGCTGTAGCCCAACTGCAAAAGCTGGAAGCCATCCGCACCGTCAGCCGGGAACTGGGGCTGGACCTGGCTGCGCAGGCGGCTGAGGCGGAAAAAGAGATCGGTCCCGAGATCAGAGACGCCCTGGCGGGTTGGCAAAAAATCCGGGGGCAATACTCCCAGGAGGAATTTGAGGTCAGGACCAGAAATGAAATCAAGCGGACCCCGCTTTTTAGCGAATCGCTCTCCGGTTTGCTGATCCCCAAGATTGCCCTGCCCAACTTCGAGAGTCTGGCGAATACCCTGAAATGGCTGCGCCAAGAGCATTTGCCCGGCCATTTTCCCTATACCGCCGGGGTGTTTCCCTTCCGGAGAGAAGGGGAAGATCCCAAGCGGCAATTTGCCGGGGAAGGCCCGCCGGAGCGGACCAATGCCCGGTTTCATTACCTCACCCAGGATGACGACGCCAAGAGATTGAGCACTGCGTTCGACTCCCTGACCCTGTACGGCGAAGACCCGGCGGAAGAGCCGGATATCTTCGGCAAGATCGGAGAAGCCGGGGTGAGCATCTGCACCCTGGAGGACATGAAAAAGCTCTACCAGGGCTTTGATCTCTGTGCGCCCAAGACCAGTGTCTCCATGACGGTGAACGGCCCCGCGCCCATCCTTCTGGCCTTCTTCTTCAACACCGCCATTGACCAGCAACTGGAAAAATTCAAAGCTGAAAACGGCCGCGATCCCGATCCCGAAGAAGCAGTGCGGATTAAGCAACTGGTCCTAGCCCACGTCCGGGGCACGGTCCAGGCGGACATCCTCAAGGAGGACCAAGGGCAAAACTCCTGCATTTTTTCGGTCCCCTTTGCGTTGCGGCTCATGGGCGATGTCCAGCAGTACTTTATTGATAATAAAGTCAAGAATTTCTATTCGGTGAGCATTAGCGGCTACCATATCGCCGAAGCCGGGGCCAACCCGGTGTCGCAACTGGCCTTCACCCTGGCCAACGCCTTTACCTACGTGGAGTACTACCTCAGCCGGGGTATGGCCATTGATGATTTTGCCAAGAATCTCTCCTTCTTCTTCTCCAGCGGCATGGACCCGGAATACAACGTGATCATCCGGGTGGCCCGGAGAATCTGGGCCATTGCCATGAAATACAAGTACGGGGCCAAGGCTGCGAGCCAGCGGCTCAAGTGCCACATGCAGACCTCGGGGCGGTCCCTGCACGCCCAGGATATGCAATTCAACGACATCCGCACCACGCTCCAGGCCCTGATGGCCCTGACGGACAATTGTAATTCCCTGCACACCAATTCCTATGACGAGGCCGTCACCACCCCCACGGAGGAATCGGTGCGCCGGGCCATGGCCATTCAATTGATCATCACCAGGGAGTTCGGGCTCTTCAAAAACCAAAACCCCTTGCAAGGCAGTTTTATCATCGAGCAATTGACCGACCTGGTGGAGGACGCGGTTCTCAAGGAATTCGAGGCGCTCAACCGCCGGGGCGGGGTGCTGGGGGCCATGGAGAGCTATTATCAGCGGGGCAAAATCCAGGATGAGTCCCTCTATTACGAGCTCAAGAAGAATACCGGCGAGTATCCCATCATCGGGGTCAACACCTACCTCAGCCCCGACACGCTGGGGGAAAATTATTGCCGGCCACCCACCCAGTTGACCAGGGCCACCTATGAGGAAAAGCGGGCCCAATTGGATAATCTCCATAAATTTCAGGAAAAGCACCGGCAGAAAGCCCCCGCGGCTCTCGAGGCCCTGAAAAAGACGGTTCTGGGCGGCGGCAATATCTTTGCCGAGTTGATGGAAGCCGTGAAGGTGGCCAGCCTGGGCCAGATCACTCAGGTGCTCTACGAAGTGGGGGGAAAGTATAGGAGGAATATGTAAGGGCGCGGCAGAGGGGGGATGCGCTTCGCTTTCCCGCCCTGCAGGCTACGCGCCAATAGGTTGTTTGAAAGATAGCGGTGAATGGAAATTTAAGGTCAATAGAAACACAGCGGGGTTCTAAAGTCCCCCTTTGAAAACGGGGGATTTAGTGGGATTTCGAGTGCATACAAATCCCCCCTACCCCCCCTTTTTCAAAGGGGGGGATAAGAACTGCACCTTTTCGGGCACAAGGACTATTTTCAACAGCTTGTAAAAACAGCCAAGGGAGAATCCATGCAGTACGAACTGACCGAAGAACAGTTGATGATGCAGGATATGGTAAGGCGTTTGGCTAAGGAACAGGTGGAGCCCGGTGCGGCCCGGCGGGATGCGGACGGCGTCTTTGACTGGGAGATGGTGGATCTGCTCCGGGAAAACGGCCTCTTCGGGGTCGACTTTGCCGAGGAGTATGGCGGCGCTGGGGCCGGCATGCTGGCCCTGGCCATTGTCGTGGAAGAGCTCTCCAAAGTGGATGCGGCCTGCGGCCTGATGATCGCAGTCCAGGAATTGGGGGCGCTGCCCATCATGCTCTCCGGCAATGCCGAGCAGAAGCAGAGGTTTCTACCCAAATTGGCCACCGGAGAGCATCTGGCCGCGTTTGCGGTGACCGAGTCGGCCGCGGGCTCCGACGTGGCCCGGCTCCGCTGCCGGGCAGTGAAAGACGGCGACTCCTATATCCTGAACGGCACCAAGACCTTTATCTCCAACGGCGGCGTAGCCGATGTCCTCACGGTCCACGCGGTCACCGACCCCCAGGGGCCGACCCACATCAACGCCGGGGTCTTTGTGGTGGAAAAGGGCATGCCCGGCTTCTCCGTGGGCAAGAAAGAAGACAAAATGGGCATTCGCTGGTCGGACACCGTGGAGCTCATTTTCGAAGACTGCCGGGTGCCTAAAGAAAACCTCCTGGGCAGCGAATCCCGGGGGTTCCCGGTCCTGATGAAGACCCTGGATTTCTCCCGCCTGGGCATCGCCGCCCAGGCTTTGGGGATCGCGGCCGGAGCCCTGGAATATGCGGTGGCCTACGCCAAGGAGCGGGAAACCATGGGCAAGCCCATCATCCGGCATCAAGGCATCGGCTTCAAGCTGGCAGACATGGCCATCAGGACCGAGGCCGCCCGGCAGCTGCTCTATAAGACCTGCGCCCTCTACCAGGAGCAGCCCAAGGACATGAGCCGTCTTCCCGAGCAACTGGTAAAGATGAGCGCCATGGCCAAATGCCTCTGCGGCGACGTGGCCATGTGGGTCGCCACCGAGGCGGTGCAGGTCCTGGGCGGCTATGGCTATGTCAAGGAGTTCCCGGTGGAGCGCATGATGCGGGACGCCAAGATCACCCAAATCTACGAAGGCACCGGGGAGATCATGCGGCTGATCACGGCCAATATGCTTTAAAAGACGGTTTTCGGTTTTCTGTTTTCGGTTTTATGCACGCAGTCTTTCATGGGCTTGAGTCTTACCCACAAATTATGAAGAGAATCGTGGGGGCGGGTGTCTCGCCCGCTCCAGGAATGGCGCAGGCTGGAAAGCCTGCGCCACCGAAAAGAACTTTTCGAAGTAGCTCTGGCTAATTTTGGGTTTTGGATTTTTCCTGACTACTGATTACTGACTACTGGCCACTGGCTACTGATTACTGGAACATTCAAGGATAGCAAACATGCTGGAAGGATATCCCAAGCAAGTAACTCTGACAGACGGGGCCTGCCTCACCTTGAGGCCCATGAGCCGGGACGATCAATACGCGCTGTACGCCTTTTTCATGAGCCTGCCGGAGGAAAACCGGCGTTGGCTCGGCAACGACGTCACCGACCGCAAGCTCCTGGAGAAATGGGCCCGCAATCTCAATTACGACCGGGTCCTGCCCATCCTGGCGGAAGTAGACGGCCGGGTGGTGGCCAATGCCACCCTGCACTTCCATACCTTCGGGTGGGGCCGGCATATCGCCGAGGTCCGGGTCACCATCACCCCGGAGTTCCAGGGCCGCGGCCTGGGGGCTCTGCTCCTGGGGGAACTGTCCCAGTTGGCCGCGGGCCACAAGGTGAAAAAGCTGCTGGCCCGCATCGTCACCACTCAGGCCCGGGTCATCAAGGCCTTCGAAAAGGCGGGCTTCGCCCTGCTGACGGAATTGAAAAACTACGTCAAGGATGTGCACCAGAACCGGTATGCCGATATTGCCCTGCTGGTGAAAGAATTGAGTCCCGAGGTAAAGGAGGGGCCATGCGTCAAGTAGTGATTGCCAGTGCGGTCCGGACTGCCATCGGCAGCTTCGGCGGTGCCTTGAAGGACCTGCCGGCCGCACAGCTGGGAGGCCTGGTCATCAAAGAAGTTCTGCGCCGCGCCCGGATTCGCCCGGAAAAAGTGGATCAGGTGATTATGGGCAACGTCTTGCAGGCCGGCCAGGGCCAGAATCCGGCCCGCCAGGCCGCAGCCATTGCCGGCATTTCCCAATACACCCCGGCCATGACCATCAACGTGGTCTGCGGCTCCGGCCTGGAGTCCATCATCATGGCCACCCAGGCCATCCGCGCCGGGGACGCGGAGATCATCGTCGCCGGGGGCATGGAATCCATGAGCCAGGCGCCCTTTCTGCTGAATCAGACGCGCTGGGGCCAGCGCATGGGCCACGGCCAGATCGTGGACGTCCTGATTCATGACGGCCTCTGGTGCTCCTTCGGCGACACCCATATGGGCATCACCGCCGAAAACGTGGCGGAGAAGTTCCACCTCACCCGGGAAGAACAGGACGCGTTTGCCCTGGAGTCCCAGCGCAAGGCGGAGCAGGCCATCAAATCCGGCCGCTTCAAGGATGAAATCGTGCCGGTGGAGGTGCCCCAAAAGAAGGGGCCTCCCCTCATCTTCGATACCGATGAATACCCCAAGTTCGGCACCACCATGGAAAAGCTGGCAAAACTGCGGCCCGCGTTCCAGAAAGACGGCACCGTGACCGCGGGCAACTCCTCGGGAATCAACGACGGGGCGGCGGCGGTGCTGGTCATGTCCGAGGAAAAGGCCATCAAGATGGGCATCCGCCCCCTGGCCCGCATCGTCTCCTATGACTGCCAGGGCTGTGAGCCGGAATTGATGGGCATGGGTCCTATTTACGCGGTGCGCAACGCCGTGGCCAAGGCCAAGGAAGCCTTGGGCAAACCGGTGGATCTGGTGGAACTCAACGAGGCCTTTGCCGCCCAGAGTATCGCCTGCCTCCAGGAACTGCACCTGGACCCGGGGATCGTCAACGTCAACGGCGGGGCCATCGCCCTGGGGCACCCCATCGGCTGCAGCGGCACCAGGGTCATGGTCACCCTGCTGTACGAAATGCAGAAACGGGACGCCCGGGTGGGGCTGGCCGCGCTCTGCGTGGGCGGCGGCATGGGTTTCACCATGATCGTGGAACGCAGTTGGTATTTCTGAGACGCCGGAGACCGCTATGAATAACCTCGCAACCATACTGGTACAGACCTACCCCAGGAAAGTCAAACTGGAAGATGGTACGGCCATCACCTTGCGCCCCTTGCTGAAGGATGACGAGCAGGCGTTTCTCGCCTATTTCCAAAGCCTGGCTCCGGAAGAACGGGTGGACTTGAAGGAAGAGGTGACGGACCCCAAGGTCATCGAAAACTGGATGGAAACGCTGGACTACGACGTCATGCTGCCCCTGGTGGCCCTGCACGAGAACCGGATTGTCGGGGCCGCGTCCCTGCGTTTCAGCCTGAGCGCCTGGACCCGGCACCAGGGCCAGGTGAATCTGTCCACCGACCCCCGCTACCGGGCCAAGGGCCTGGGCACCCTGTTGATCCAAAACCTGGAGGAGGTCGCGGTCAAAGTGGGTTTGGAACAGCTCACCGCCGAAGTTCCGCCGGAATTGACCAAGGCTTTCTATCTCTTTGAAAAGCTGAGGTTCCAAAAGGCCGCAGTGCTGCCCGGCTTTGTCATGGACGCAGCCGGCCATGAGTCAGATATCGTCTTGATGATCAAAACGCTGGCGCCGGCTGGCATGGCGGCAGCGTAAGATAACCGCGGACCAGGAGGTCTTGATGCTTTACCATACCGTGCTGTTTGGCGTCGAGGACGGGGTCGCCACCCTGACCTTCAACCGCCCGGACCGGCTGAATGCCCTGAATGCCGAGATGCTGGGCGAGATTGCCGCGGTTTGCGACCAGGTCAGGCAAAATCTCGAAGTCCGGGTCCTGATCCTCACCGGCCAGGGCCGGGCCTTCATCGCCGGCGCGGATATCAAGGAATTGGCCGCGGCCGATGCCCTCCAGGCCCGGCAGATTTCCCGGCGGGGCCAGGAGGTGATGGACCAGGTGGAGGAACTGCCCGTGCCGGTGCTGGCCGCAGTCAACGGCTTCGCCCTGGGTGGCGGCTGCGAGATGGCCCTGGCCGCGGATATCATCTACGCTTCGGAAGAGGCCAAGTTCGGACAGCCGGAGATCAACCTGGGGATTATCCCCGGCTTTGGCGGCAGCCAGCGCCTGGCCCGCCTGGTGGGGCTGGGGTTGGCCAAGGAGTTGAGCTTCACCGGCCGCACCATTGATGCCGCGGAGGCCCAAGCCATAGGCCTGGCGGCCCGGGTCTTCCCCCATGCCGAGCTTCTGGCCGAAACCCTGAAAGCGGCCAGAATCATTGCCCAAAAAGGGCGCTTTGCCATGCAGGCCCTGAAGCAGGTGATAGATCGCGGCTACGGCCTGGACCTGCGCGCCGGCCTGGTCCTGGAAGCGGATGCATTCGGCCTCTGCTTCGCCCACCCGGACGCCAAGGAAGGCACCACCGCCTTCCTGGGGAAACGGCCGCCCAAGTTTTTGTGATGAATCCGGGATCAGAACCCCCTCTCCCCCCAGGGGGTGGAGAGGGGAAAAAGAAAGAAGGAGAAACACGTGGATATCGTAGTCTTGCTTAAGCAAGTGCCGGATACGGAAACGGTGATCAGAATCGGTGAGGACGGCAAATCCATGGCCGCCAGCGACGTCAAGTGGGTCAGCAATCCCTACGATGAGTACGCGGTGGAAGCGGCCCTGCGCCTCAAAGACAGCCAGGCCGCCCAGGTCACCATCCTCAGCCTGGGGCCCCAGCGCGCGGTGGAGGCCATCCGCGGCGCCCTGGCCATGGGTGCGGATCAAGGGGTCCTGGTGGATGACCCGGCCACCACGGGCAGCGACGCTCTGGGCAAAGCCCGGGTCCTGGCCGCGGCCCTCAAGCAGATGCCTTTTGATCTCATTTTCTGCGGCCATCGGGCGGTGGATGATGATGAAAACCAGGTGGGCATCATGGTGGCCGAGCTTCTGGACCTGCCCCATCTGGCCCTGGCCGTGGCCCTGGAAGTGGCGGACGGCCGGGTCAGGATCGAGCGGCCCATTGAAGGGGCGAAATTGCAGGTGGAGGCGGACCTGCCGGCTCTGGTCACCTTTGGCGGCGCCCATGCCATCTGGAGCCCGAGATATGCCTCCCTCCCCGGCATCATGAAGGCGAAAAAGAAACCCCTGGCGGTCAAGACCCTGGCGGACCTGGGTCTGGCCCCGGAGCAGGTGGGGCCCGCAGCCGCCAAGGTCAGGGTCGCGGCCCTGGAGCTGCCGGTGCCCCGGCAGGCCGGGATCAAAGTGGAGGGCGACACCGCGGCCAAGGCCCGGGAATTGGCCCGGCTGCTCCATGAAGAGGCCAAGGTCATTTAAGGCAGGGATCCGGGACCAGGGGTTAACGCAGATTTCAGCGTGAACATAACATATGTGCTGCTTTTGGCCTTTGAACTTAAGAATGCGGAAACACCAGGTTATTGTCCTGAGCGAAGCGAAGGTATCCAAAGTCCCCCTTTGGAAAAGGGGGATTTAGCAGGCTGTTGAAAAACTCTTTTCTTGATGCCCCTAAAATAACGCTGTCCATAATGCCGATAAGGTGTTATAGTCAACGATAACAATATGTTATCTGGAGGCAGCCA
>JAKAKP010000024.1 GCA_021813445.1 Deltaproteobacteria bacterium | reverse complement strand
CCCATCTGCACGGCGGCCAGTGGATTCTCTAACTCCCGGTCGCCGGTGTAACGGCTCTTGGGCTTGTCGCTCGTTGCCAGCCATTCGCTCTCGGCCCCCCAGTAGGTGAAGTCATCGGGCTCCCAGATATCCATGCGCCCGAAGCCGAAGCCGAAGGTTTTGAAGCCCATGGACTCCAGGGCGCAATTGCCGGCGTAGATTATGAGGTCGGCCCAGGAGATCTTTTTGCCGTATTTCTGCTTGATGGGCCAGAGCAGCCGCCGTGCTTTGTCGAGACTCACGTTGTCGGGCCAGCTGTTGAGGGGGGCAAAGCGTTGGGCGCCGGCCCCCCCGCCCCCGCGGCCGTCGCCGATGCGGTAGGTGCCCGCGCTGTGCCACGCCATCCGGATGAACAACGGCCCATAGTGACCGAAATCGGCCGGCCACCATTCCTGGGAGTCGGTCATCAGCGCCAAGAGGTCCTTCTTCAGGGCCTCCACGTCGAGTTTTTTGAATTCCTCCGCGTAGTTGAACTCCTGGCCCAGGGGATTGCTCCTGGGACAGTTCTGGTTAAGAATCCTCAGGTTCAACTGGTTCGGCCACCAGTCCCGGTTCGTCGTGCCTCTGCCGGCCCTGGTGAACATCTTTTTATCATTGGCCATTTTTTTCCTCCTTGATTAACGTCGCTTGCCCTTTTTGCTGACACTGGGGGCAAAGGCCGAAAAAGTTCTTTTAATACCGTAATCATCCTCTCCAGGGGTGCAAGTGGTCTGCCGCCAGGCCCCTGGCTCAAATATTCTCGACCTCTAAATCCTCTGGGAATCTATGGCGCACTCGTCTCCGCGCCAGCACGGAACCGGAAGGGAAAAATATTCTTTTTTGCGGGAACAGCCTGAAATTGCAGATATTATAACTGGGCGTTACTGCCAGGCCCGGTCAAGGAGGCGCTTAGGTGGTTCTCAGGGCTCTGCCAGCGCGGCCAGCAACCCCGCTGCGGCCTTCAGGCCCCATACCAGGCCGGCTTCATCCGGGTTGAATTCCGGGGAGTGTAAGGCCTGGCCCTTGCCCCCGGGGGCCCGCACCCCCAGGAAGAAATAGAAGGCCGGGACCTGGGCCGCATAATAGGCAAAATCCTCGCTGCCCATGGCCGGTTGATGCAGCTTGAGGTGTTTCTTACCCAAAACCTGGCCCAGGACTTCCACGGCCCGGACGCTCAGTTGGGGGTCGTTTCTTAAAATGGGATAAGTAGGCGGGAAGTTTAGCTCAATCTTGGCGCCGCTGCCCTGGGCCAACCCGGCCAGCAGGATTTTCAACCCCTGCTGCACCTCCTGGCGCACGGATTCCTGCAAATACCGGAAGCTCCCCTCCAATTCCACCCGCTCCGCCAGGATGTTGAAGCGGCTGCCCCCATTGATGCGGCCAAAAGTAAGAATTATGGGATGGCGGGCATCTACCCTTTGGGCCAGAAATCCCTGAATTTGCTGCAACGCCTGGGCGCTGACCAAAATCGGGTCCACGCCCCGGTGGGGGGTGGCGCCGTGGGCCGCCTTGCCGGTAATGGTCAACTCCACCCGGTCGGCCCCGGCCATGACCACTTCCGGGCTGTGGCGGATCAACCCCACTTCCAGATTGGGGGCCACGTGCAGTGCGCAAATCGCGGCCACCGGCGGGTCTGCCAAAACCCCTGCGGCCACCATGCCGGGGGCCCCGGTTTCATGCCCCCGGGGCGGGCCTTCTTCCGCAGGTTGAAAGATAAAGCGGAACAGCACCGCCAGCCGCTCCTTCATGCCGCTGAGCAGCCGGGCCGCGGCCAGGCCGATGCTCATATGGAAGTCATGGCCGCAGGCGTGCATTACCCCCGGCACCCGGGAGCACCAGGCCGAAGGCACCTTCTCCTCCAGGGGCAGGGCGTCCATATCCGCGCGCCAGGCCACGGTTTTGCCCGGCCTGGAGCCCGCCAAGGTCGCCACCACGCCGTGGTCGGCAATGCCGGTCTGCACCTCCAGCCCCAGATCCTGCAGATACGCGGCCACCACCCCGGCGGTGCGTTCCTCCTGGTGGGACAGCTCCGGGTGTTGATGCAACTCCCGGCGCAGGCGGATCAACTCCGCCGCCAGGCCCTCGGACTTAGTCAAAATTTCTTTGAGTAATTCCATGAGCCATCCATTTTAACCTGGCCCTGCCTGGGCAGAAAGGAACTTATTGGGCTTGTTACTGAGGCCGGAAGGTTTCTGGCCAGGTGCGCGTACCCCTTAAACTCATAAAACCTCCCCGGCCGAACGCCATCTTGGCCAGTAGCTGGGCGGCAGTATGTACTTCAATCGGTTATGCTTACCTTCCTTCCTTTTCCCAAGCAGTTAAGGGTGCATGGTACACGGGTTAAAGAAAAAATCAAGTATAGGGGACCGGGGGGCTTATCAAATCTAACCGTGGTACGCTCATGCCGCTCAGCTTTTCACCTGAAGCACCTTACACCATTATTGAGGGGTGCTGGTATTGCAGGAAAAAAATCTTGACATCAGCAACTATACCTGTTAGGGGGGTGGATTGAGATACCTATCTTCCCCCCACGGTGATGGGACATGGAGGGTCTGACCACCGTGGATTTGGACTGGCCCTGTCTGGTCCCCCTCAACCCCGAGTACCTTCAATTCTCTGAGAATTTGCTTTGTTAAAGGGCCATAGGTCCATATTAATTGCCAGGGTCGGATTTCTCTTCCTATTTAAACTTTTTGACAAAAGGAGGATTGTCATGAAAGGGAAGATTATTTATCTGATATTGGCTTCTTTGTTCCTTTTCCTGGTTTCTGGGGCAACTGCCGCAGAATGGGAAGTTCCAGGCGATTTTTTGACCATTCAAGCTGCCATTGATTCCCCTAATGTCAATGACGGCGATCGCATCAGGGTGGGGCCTGAAGAACATGCGGGAGCAGTGGTGACCAAGGCCTTGGAAATTAAAGGAATTGGTAACGCCACCATTGCCAGCGGTCCTCTGCACCCTGCCGGGTTGGTGCAAGGGTTCAGAATCATGTCCGGGGGGGCGGGATCCTCTATTAAAAACTTAAAATTCAATGTTGACTTGGCCATTATGAATGGGGCTGCCCAAGATAATGTGACCGTCAGCCACTGCAAATTTATTAATGCTATACAAGCAGTCTCCAACTGGCGAGGCAGCAATTGGGAAATTAAGCATAATAAAATTACCGATCTCAGGACAGCAAATGGAGGCGGCATCGGCATCCTCATCGGCGACTATAATGGCGGTGAAGTTCATGACAATTCAGTTTCCCACAATGACATAACGGGAACGTTGCATGTCGCCGCCAACGACGGGGGAGGATACAACGGCACCGGCATCGTACTCTATGCCGATTTCCGCTGGGGCAGGTTAGGAACCCAATCTCTGTCGTTCAACCGCGTCGCGAAAAATAAGGTGGCCCTGGTCAGTGATACTCCTGCCGTGGTTGATGTGGTGGCCTTTGAAATGACGGATACTCGCGATGATCCAAATTCGATCGTCATTACAGATAACGCCGCGATTTTTAATAATTTCCGGGGTACGGCCCAGCAAATCGATCTCACCCCGGACAACCTGGACCAACATAATCTAATCGTGAAAAACCTGGGCCACGACCGAGGCCATCGTTGGCATCGAAAATACGGCAAGCACCAGAGAAGGGTCTTCCGACCCAATAATGATTAATCTCTAAGTACCTTAATCTGGATAAAAAGGAAGGCGGGCAACCATCCCCGCCTTTCTTTTTCGCAGCCAAAAACTGCATACAGTGTCAGCTGCCCCCTTAATGGCCCCCTCTCCCCCGGCACCCAATCTCCCCCCTCTCCCCTAATTCCCCCTTGACCTCGAAAATTTGCCCCAGGAACTGTTCAATAACCCAAAGGTTGGTGAGGAGATGCAGGGTGATTTCCGGGGTAATTAAAGAAGAATAGCCTCGGGCCCGGGCCAGGTACAGGGCGATCTGGTCCGCCAGGTGCCGGTCTACCGCCGCGGTGCGGTCCCGGAAAGCCAGGAAGGCGTCGGCCACTTCATCGGCCACTTTCTCGGCCGGCTTGCCCCTGGCCCCCAGGGCGTCAAACCCGGCCCGGGGCCCCCAGAGCAAGACCATGCTGCCGGCATCCAATCCCCCGGCCTGGACCAGCTCCACCGGCAGGTCCCGCCCCAGGCGGGCCTGGAGCCGCTCCGCCTGGCGGCGGCGGACGTGCTCCGGCAGCCGGGAAGCCGCGGAGATAGCCCGAAATTCCCGGTAATCCGGCGGCGTGCGCCAATCCACACCTGCCAGCTTGGGGGCCGGCTGGATTTCCAGGCCCACCTCCCCTCCCCCCCGGGGATACCAGCCCCAGCGGTTCAGGGTCATCTCCACCCTGGCGCCCAACTGCGCCAGGGCCGGCAGGAAGACGTGGAGCAGGTAATGGGCGGGAGGACTCCAGGGCACGTGGGTCCCGCCCCGGAGGGTCAGAGAAGAGCGCTGGCCCGCGGCCAGCAGCGGCGGCAGCAGGGCCTGGGTCAGCAGCGTGACGGAACCGGCGCTGCCGGTCTTTTCCGCCACATCAAACAGGTAAGGCCCGGGTTGGACGCGGCGAGGCCGGAAGGTCAACTCCCGGCTGTGCAGCTCCGCACCCGAGACTTCGGCCCGGGTGATCCGGGCCAGGGCCAAAACCGCGGTCAGGTGCTGCGGCCTCAACCCGGGCTTGGCCCTGTGCGCCCGGATATTGGCAATATGGACCGGCTGCTCCAGGGTGGCGGCCAGAGAGAGGGCGGTGCGCAAAATCTGTCCGCCCCCTTCTCCGTAAGAGCCGTCAAGATGCAGCATTCTTATTCCAGGATGAAGATCACCTCAAATCTGACGCGATAGGTGGCGACTTTATTATCCTTTACCGATACCCGCTGCTCCAGGAGGCGCAGCCCGGTAATGCCCCGCAGGGTCTCGGCGGCCCTTTTGAAACCCACCTGCAGGGCGTCCTCAAAGCTGACGGGGGATTCGGCAATGGCCTGGGTCACTCTGGCTACATGGTGCGGCATGGTCGTCCCCTCCTCAACCGCGCTGGGCGGGACTTACTCCAGGATAAAGATTACCTCCATCTTCACCCGGTAAGTGGCGATTTTGTTGTCTTTGACGGAAACCCGCTGTTCCACTATGCGCAAACCGGTAATCCCCCGCAAGGTGCTGGAGGCCCGGGCGAACCCCACCTGCACGGCATCATCGAAGCTTTTGGGGGATTCCGCGATAATATGGGTGACTCTGGCCACATTCGTTCCGCTTGACATACACAGCCTCCTTAGTGGTATTCGGGTGCAGAGCCGCCGCCCCAGAATCGGCTGCGGCAACCCCCAGCCCCAGGTTTCCCTTATAATAAGATCGATTATCCGGGATGCAAGTTTTATTGTTTTTGATATTTGATGGGATCAGGGATGCCGACGGCGGCAAAACCTTTCAGCCGCAGACGGCAGGAGGAGCAGACGCCGCAGGCCGCGTCGTCGTTCTGATAACAGGACCAGGTGAGTTCCAGGGGTGCGCCCAGCTCCAGGCCCAGGCGGATAATGCCCGCCTTATCCAAGTCGATTAATGGGGTATGGATGGTAATCAGGGTTTCCGGCCGGGTGCCCAGGTCGATGACCCGGTTAAAGGCCGCAAAATACTCCGGGCGGCAGTCGGGGTATCCCGGGTTGTCTAGGACATTGGCGCCGACGAAGATGGCCGCGGCCCCCAGCACCTCGGCCCAGGCCGTGGCCGCGGCCAAAAAGATGCTGTTGCGGAAAGGCACGTAGGTGGGGGGGATGCCCGGAGTTTCATCCTCGCCTATCGGCACGGGACAGCCGGAGTCGGTGAGACTGGAATGGCCCAGGCTGCCCAGGAAACCCAGGTCCGCCTCCAGCGTCCGGGTCACGCCCCAAAAGGAGGCCAGGGCCCGGAACGCGGCCAATTCCTTGGCCACGGTGCGCTGCCCGTAATTGCCGTGGAACAAGGCCAGCTCGAAATCCCGGCGAGCAGAAGCGGCCGTGACGCAACTATCCAGGCCCCCGCTCAGCATCACCACCGCCAGGGGTTTGGCATTCTTACTCATACGCCCCGGACCTCCGGGCCCCAGATGTATTTATGCAGTTGCAGGTTGAGGCGCAGCGGCAAGCCGCTCTCCAAAATCCAGGCCGCGGCCTCCCGGGACGGCACTTCCCCGAAAACCGGGGAGATCAACAGTGGCACCCGGCCGGCCAGGAAATGACGTTTAATGATTTCCACCGCCCAAACGAAATCGTCTCGATTCCTGATGACCAGCTTCACCTCATCCCCAGCGTGCAGATGCTCCAGGTTTTCCCAGAGGTTATGGGACTCCATGCCGGAGCCGGGACACTTCAGGTCCAGGATGCGGCGCACCCGGGTATCCACGTCTTTGATGGGCAAAGAGCCGTTGGTCTCCAGCAGAACCTCCAGACCCGCGTCCGCCAGGGAGGAGAGAAGCGGCAGGGTCCCGGCCTGAAGCAGCGGCTCGCCGCCGGTGACCAAAACCCGCCGGGCCGGGTGGGACCTGGCCGCGGCCAGCAATTCTTCGGCCGTCATTTCCATGCCGCCCTCATAGGCGTAAGCGGTATCGCAGTAACGGCAGCGCAGATTACAGCCCGTCAGGCGCAGGAAAAACGCGGGCAGCCCGGCCAGAGTGGATTCCCCCAGAATGCTGCTGAAAATCTCACAAACCTGCAAAGCCATAATAGTTTATTATCTATCGCGATCCGGGGGAAAGCAACAGGTTATGAAAGGGTTTCAAAGAGTTATTCGGACCCGGCCCTGCTTCCCTTACCCCGATCTCTTCTATCCCCTTTAAAGCCTTTAATTGGGCTAAATTTCACATGATTTTTCCGTTGCCTTATCCACCCCCTTGCCTTACAATAAGATGCTTCTAAAGGGAACCATGAGCATTCCTCAACCGCCGCTCCCGGTTAAGCCCGTGGTGAGTCTGATCCTGACCCGGAAGGACCTGGCGCCGCCGGTAATCCAGTGCCTCAGCGATTATTTCGGCCCCCCGGATCTGGTGGGACCCTATTGGCCCTTTAATTTCACGGATTATTATTATCGTGAAATGGGGGCGCCGCTGGGACGGATTCTGGCCGCCTTCCTGCACCTGGCCGATCCCGGCCGGTTGGCGGACTGGAAGGTCTTCACCAACCGCCTGGAGGGGCGCTTCTCCTTGGGAAGCCGCCGCCTGATCAACCTGGACCCGGGTTATGTAGCCAAAGAAAGGCTGGTTTTGGCCACCGGCAAGAATTACACGCACCGCCTCTATCTGGATCACGGGGTTTACGGGGACCTGACCTTGATCTATTCCCGGGCGGGGTTTCAGGCGTTGCCCTGGAGTTATCCGGATTATGCCCAAGGCGATATGCCGGAGCTTTTGGTGCGGGTGCGGCGCAAGTATCTGTGGCAACTTAAGGAATTATCAACCCCATGATCAAGAGTATGACGGCTTACGGCCGGGGGGAGGTGGAGGCCCTCGGCCAGAAATGGGTGGTGGAGCTCCGCAGTCTTAATCACCGTTTTCTGGAATTGTCCCTAAACCTGCCCAAACGCCTGTGGGCCCTGGAAGACCAGGTCCGCAAGCTGATTAAAGGCCGGATCAGCCGGGGGCGGGTGGAAATGCAGCTCTCCTGGGAATCCCTGGAGGAAAAGTCCCTGACCCTGCGGCTGGACCAGAATCTGGTGCGGGAGGTGCGGTCCCTGCTCACCGACCTCCTGACCGCGGGGGAGATGCAGGAGCCCTTGCGGCTGGACCATTTCCTCCGGTTCAGCGACCTCCTGGTGACCAAGGAGGGAGAGACCCAGGAACTGGAGGAAAGCTGGGAAGCGGTCTCCCAGGCGTTAGCCCAGGCCCTGGACATTCTCGACGGCATGCGCCTCACCGAGGGTGCGGCCCTGGCCACGGACCTGGCGGCCCACCTGGAGGTCATCCGCCGGGAATCCGGCCGGATTGCCGCCCAGGCCGCCTTGATTCCGGAGCTGTGGCGGGAGAGAGTGACGGCCCGGCTGGCGGAGATCCTCCCGGAAGCCGGGCCCGTGGACGAGGGCCGCCTGGCCCAGGAAGTGGCCCTGCTGGCGGAGCGCCGGGATGTGGCCGAGGAACTGGCCCGCCTGGAGAGCCATGTCACCCAGTTTCAGCAAGCCCTGGAGAGCCAGGGCGCAGTGGGCCGGAAGATGGAGTTTCTCTTGCAGGAGATGCTCCGGGAAGTGAACACCATCGGCTCCAAGGCCCAAGACCTGCTGATTGCCCAGGCGGTGCTGGAAATCAAAGGGGCGCTGGAGCGACTCCGGGAACAGGTGCAGAACATCGAGTAGCGCCAAAGCAATGACCTGCAACGGGATGGCAGGATTAACGGCGTTCATCGGCGTTTATCGCCGGTTAAATATCAGCCGCCGAGGCACGCCGATAGACGCCGGTTCAAGGGATTGGTTACGTAAAGAAGCGAACCTGGCATAAGGTACTCAAGGGGGGAATATATGGACGGAAGGTTGGTAAACATCGGGTTTGGCAACACCATCATCGCCCACCGGGTCGTGGCGGTGGTCATGCCCGGTTCGGCGCCCATGAAGCGCCTCCGGGAGGACGCCCGGAATTCCCAGCGTCTCATCGACGCCACCCATGGCCGCAAGACCCGGTCGATTATCGTCACCGACAGCAATCATATCATCCTCTCCGCGGTCCATGCGGAAACCCTGTCTCTGCGGCTGAACGGCCACGGTGCCGCACGGAGCGACTCCTCGGAGAAGGAAGAGTAAGTGCCCGGGGAAATCTTCGTGGTCACCGCGCCTTCGGGCACGGGCAAGACCACGCTGCTCAAGGCCCTGCTGGCCGCGGACCTTAGGCTTCGCTTCTCTATCTCCTACACCACCCGGCAGCCGCGGCCCGGGGAGGTGCCGGGGCGGGATTATTTCTTTGTCAGCCCGGAAGAGTTCCGGGGGCTGCGGGATAGCGGCGCGCTGGCGGAATGGGTGGAGCAGTTCGGCTACGGCTACGGCACCTCCAAGGAGTGGATTATTCAGGCCCTGGAGTCCGGCCAGGACCTGGTCTTCGACTTGGACAGCCGGGGGGCCAAGGCCCTCAAGGAGAGTTTTCCCCAAGCCATCCTGATCTTTATCCTCCCCCCCAGTTTCCAGGAACTGGAGCGGCGTCTGCAAGGCCGGGGCAGTCTTTCCCCGGAAGAACTGGCCCGGCGCCTGGAGAACGGCCGGAACGAACTGCGGGAAGTCTCCTGGTACGATTTCCTGGTGGTCAACGCCGAGGTCACCGCGGCCCTGGAGCAGCTCCGGGCCATCGTCACCGCCAGCCGCTGCCGCGCGGCCCGCTCCTGGCCGGAGTTGGAGCCGAGGTTCCGGTCTTAAAAGCACCTCCTGCGCTTTGCTAAGCCGCATTTCCTCACGAATTGTTCCTTGCTGATCCTATGCGCTGCCACTTGAAAACTGCGTGCTTTTAAAGGTAGCCTTGATATTTACAGATATTTTAGTTTAAGGACCACAGTGGTTGCAGGGCAAAGCGCCCCCCCTCGCACCAATTCATAATCAAAAAAGTATTTTCTCGTAGGGGCGAACCTTGTGTTCGCCCAGGCGCTGATGGGCGAACACAAGGTTCGCCACAAACCATGAAAGTTGCTGTAGGGTGCGTCTTACGCACCATTTTGGCGCGTAAGACGCGCCCTACGAAGGACACTTTCAAAAACAGCAGTAGTTGGCAGCCGCAGCCTTGCGTCTGCGTAAGACCCTAAAATTCTTCCCCCTCAAGTCCGCGGCGGAGTCCATCCCTCTCCTCTTTATTTGCCTGCGGTAATTCTGGTATAGTGTAGCCACAGAGCTTAAGCGGCGGTTGGAGTGCGGAGCGCACCCTCCTCAAATATCTGCGGGCTGGGGAGGGGGGCGTGGGGAGAGGGATGGCATAGGTCCACAGGCGAGACGCCTGTGCCACCGGCCCCCGGCCCCCTCTATCAGTAATGCCTTTCATCTCCAGGAGGCGGGGAAATGGCGGAAGAAGCGGTGCGGGAAGCGGCGGTGGAGGCCGATTCCCCGGAGCTCCAGGAGACAGAGCATCACCGGGAACTCCATCTCTTTAACCAGATAGCCACCATTACCGCGCACAGCCTGGACGTCCAGGAAATCATCAACAAGGTGCTCTCGGAGGTGCTGGAATTCTTCCGCATCGACGCAGGCCTGCTGCTCGTATGGGACCGGGTGCGGCGCCGCCTGACCTATGCCGCGTCCAAGGGCTTTCCCACGGAATATTTACGACAGATCTCCCAGGGCAAGCTGGAGACGGTTATCGGTCCTTATCTGGCCGCGGCGACTCACCCGCTGATCATCAAGGACACCAGGAACGACAAGCGCCTGGCCACCTCCACTTTTGCCGAAGTCATCAAGCATGATCCCCGGTTCCGGGCCGTGGTCAGCATTCCTTTGAAATACCGGGAAAACGTCACCGGCTTCCTCAATCTGGCAGCCACCACGCCTAAGCCCTTCCAGCCTTCCCAAAAATTCTTCTTCTCCATCCTGGGCAACCAGATCGGCCTGGCCATGGAGAACGCCCGCCTCTACCACGAGCTGCGGCGCTCGGAAAAGCGCTACCGCCGCATCTTCGAAGGGGTCAAGGACATGATCTTTGTCACCGACCGGGAGGGGAGGCTCCTGGACCTCAACCCCGCGGGCGTGGAACTGTTGGGATATGAGTACAAATCCGAGCCCCTGGGCCTGTCCCATTTCCGGGAAACGTTCCAGGACCCCCGGGATTGGGAGCGCTTTCAACTACTGGTGGAAGTGAAGGGCTTTGTCCGGGATATGGAGTTAAAGCTGGTCAAGCCGGGGGGCAGGCTGGTGCCGACGCTGCTCACGGGTATCGTGCGGCGCAACAAATCCGGCCGCATCACCGGCTACGAAGGGATCATCAAGGATATCACCGAACACAAGCAGAGCGAGTCGGAAATCATCCGGGAAAAGAAGACCACCGAGGGCATTCTGGAAGGCATGCCCGTGCCCTGCTTCGTCATCAACCGGGACCACCGCATCAGCTATTGGAACCGGGCCTGCGAAGAGCTGACCGGGTTCTCCCGCCACGAGATGATCGGCACCTACCGCTACTGGCTGCCCTTTTACACCCATGAGCGGCCCAGCATGGCCTCCCTGGTGGTGGAGCAGAATCTCAAGGCGTTGGAGAAATTTTTCGGGGATATGAACCTGAAGCAGTCCCCCAATCTGCCCGGGGCTTACGAAGCCTTGGAATATTTTCCCAATTTCCGGGGGCGGGAGCGCTATTTCTATCACACGGCTTCCCCCATATACGACGAAACCGGGCGGATTCAAGGGGCGGTGCAGGCCATCCTGGACATGACGGAACGGCAGCAGTTGGCCCGGGAGCTGAAGGATTCCGAAGAGAAGTTCCGGCGGCTGGTGGAGACCTCCATGGACGGCATCGCCCTGCACAGCGCCATGCGGCTCCTGTACGTCAACCAGGCCTGCCTGGAGATGTTCGGCTTCGAGGAGCCCGGGGAGATGTTGGGCCACCGCCTCCTGCAGTTTATCGACACACCCTATCACCAGGCGGTGGTGCGGCGGCTGGCCCAAATCGTGCGCGGTGACAGCCGGCCTCGCATCTTTGAGATGAAGGGGGTGAAAAAAGACGGCACCCGCTTCGACATCGAGATCGTCTCTATCCCCACCACTTACGAGGGACAGCCCGCGATCCAGACCCATGTCCGGGACATCACCCATAAGAAGCACCTGGAAGAACAACTGACCCGAACCGAAAAGCTGGCGGCCCTGGGGCAACTGGCCGCGGGGGTGGCCCACGAGATCAACAATCCCCTGGGAGGCATCCTGGTATACAGTTACCTGCTCCTGGAGGACCTGGCCCCGGAACAGGCGGAGCGCACCCAGGTGGAAAAGATCGTGCGGGAGGCCACCCGCTGCAAGGAGATCGTCCAGGGTCTGCTGGAATTTTCCCGGCACATGCCCTCCAAAATGGTGCCGCTGGATATCAATACCGTTCTGGTAGAGGCCCTGTCCCTGATGAGCGACCATCTGCTCTTTCAAAATATCGACCTGATCAAGGAATTTGAGGCCGATCTGCCCCCGGTCTTGGGGGACAAAAACAAGCTGGAACAGGTCTTCATCAACCTGCTGATGAATTGCGGGGAATCCATGAACGGCGAAGGCCGCCTGAC
>JAKAKP010000153.1 GCA_021813445.1 Deltaproteobacteria bacterium | reverse complement strand
CCGAGCACCGCAACAGTGAGATGCGCTCCGCTCAGGCCGCAGCCCAAAGCTATAATTACAGCCCGTCTCAGGGCGCGGTGGTGGACATCAACCGGGTGTACGCCAACCCTTCCCAGGTACGGGCAGGCCAGCAGGTGACCTTGGGCATGGACTACACCATCCTCACGCCCAATAATGAGCCCGTGACCAGCAGCCTCTATCGGGAGATTCGCCTGGGCGGCAGACTGCTGGGACAGGCTTACCAGGCCCAGGCCACCAACACTAACGGCACTTATACGGACCAGGTGAATTACGGCCTGCCCAGCAATGCCCAGCCCGGGACCTACACCGTGGTCAGTCGGGTGACGAACAGCTACGGCACCGCCGAAAAAGATACTTATTTTACCGTGTATTAAGTTGCTCGGGGACGGAGGGCCGGGCTTGCGGCTCCGGCCCGCTGCCCCCAATACCCCGGTAAACCCACGTCCGCCAGCTTTTTCCTGCAACCGGTTGACAAGCGCCTCTGTTTTTGGTAAAAAACCAAGTTGTTCTCCTTGCTCTGGCACCCGTTTGACCAGGGCTAATAACCCATAAGGAGCCATAATGCGCCGCTATGAGTCGGTCTGGGTGGTCCACGGCGACCTCCCGGACGAAGAAGTGAAGTCCGCCATTGACAAGTTCAGCCGGATTATTACCGCGGCTGGCGGAACCTTGGTGGGCCTGGATGATTGGGGCCGCCGCAAACTGGCCTACAAGGTGAAAGGCACCCTCCGGGGCTATTACCTGTTAGCCGATTTCGCGGGCACACCGGCCACCGTCAAGGAACTGGAGCGGAATTACCGCATCGATGACCGCATCATCCGCTACCACACCGTAAAGAAATCCGACAAAGTCAACCTGGAAGCCTTGCAGGCGGAAATCGCCGCCCGGGCCCAGGCGGCTGCCCCTCCAGAAGCCGAGGCTGCGCCGGCGGAAGCAGCGCCGGCGGCGCCTGCGCCCGCAGAGGCGGCTTCTGAAGAACCGACCCCAACCCCAGCAAAGGAGGAATAACCGGTGCCGGTAATGCCTCGCCGCAAGCGGAAACAATTTTATGTCCGGCGCAAGGTCTGCCGCTTTTGCGTGGACTCGACGCTGCCCATTGATTACAAGGATGCCAACACCCTGCGTCAATTTGTGACGGAGCGGGGCAAGATCATCCCCCGGCGGATTTCCGGGAATTGCGCCCGTCACCAACGCCGCGTCACCCGGGCCATCAAGCAGGCCCGGCTCTTGGCCCTGATGCCTTATATCCCCACCATGCCGCCCCCGTGAACCGGGGACGGGGGAGCCCTCCAGTGGTCCGCAAACTCGTGATCTGGTGCTTCTGTCTGGCGGTCCTGGTGGTTTCCTTTGCGTGGGGTCGCCGGAGCCCGGCCGTCTATCTAGTGACGGTGAGCCTGACGCCTTTGCCGGTGTATCTGGTGGGCCGCCGCCTGGGAAGCCTGGCGGCCCTCCTGCTGGCCCTGGCGGTTTTCTTGCTGGTTTTTGCCATCCAGCCGGGTCTGGCGATAGTAGTAGAATTTTTGGGGTTTGGAGAGCTTCTCCTCATGGGCTTCCTGCTGAGCGGTCTGGAATCCCGGGGCTATACCGCCGAATGGGCCATTATCTATACCGTCGTGGCCCTGACCACGCTCAGCCTCTTGTTTTTATCGGTGCAGGCTTATGCTTCCGGGGTGACCCCTAGAGAGGTCCTTGCCCAGAAGACCCTGGAAATTACCGAGATGTTGACCGGAGTTTTTTCCGGTGGGGATGCGTCCACCAAGCTGCAGGTCTTGGGGGCTCCCCTGGACAAGTTAAAGCATTTGATCCGATACCTGTTGCCGGCCCTGGTGATTACCAACACCGGCTTGGTCGCCTGGCTCAACATGGTGCTGGGCCGGCAATTGCTGATGGCATTGGATTGGGGTAAGCCGGAGCCGCCCCTGTATCATTGGTCAACCCCGGAGTGGCTCATCTTTCCGGTCCTGGCCGCAGGGTTTCTTTTACTGGCGCCGGTGCCCGGCGTGCGCCTGGTCAGTTTGAATGTGCTGGTGATTCTGTCCCTCCTTTATTTCTGTCAAGGAGTGGCGGTGATCTCCGTCTGGTTCCAGCGCTACCGGGTACCCCGGCCCATTAGATGCGTCGGCTACGTCATGTTTTTTTTGCATCCCATTTTTATCCTGGTGATTATCATCGGTCTGGTGGATATCTGGCTGGATTTCCGGCAACTCCATCAGGCCCTGGATGCGTGAGGAGGATCCTGGTTTGAAGGTTATTTTAGCGGAAAATATTGCGGCCCTGGGCTCCATCGGTAATGTGGTGGAAGTGAGCCGGGGTTACGCCCGGAATTTCCTGATTCCCCAGGGTAAGGCCCTGGAAGCCACCTCCGGGAACCTGGCCATGATGGAACAAACCAAGGCCAAGCTGTTGGAGGCCCAGCGCCAGCATGATGAAGCCGCCCAAGATCAGGCGGCCCGCCTGGAAGGGGTGAGCGTGACCATCGCCCAGCGGGTGGGGGAGGCGGAGCGCCTCTACGGTTCAGTCACTGCGGCCATGATTGCCGAGGCCCTGGAGACCCAGGGGTTCGAAGTGGACCGCAAGCAATTGGACTTGCCGGAACCCATCAAGAAGTTGGGCACCTATGAAATCGCGGTGCGCCTGGCCCCGGAAATCAAGGCCCGGATCAACGTGGAAGTGGTGTCCGAAAGCGCCTGATCAGGAATATGGGGTCAGTTGACATGTAGGGCTGGAAAGCGCAGCGCCTCCCGCCTTTTAATTGGCTGAAGGCGGGAGGCGTTTCACTTTCCCGCCCTACGGTCCAGGCAGTATTGATGGAGCTCTATGCCACTACATACAGGCATTTAAAGGCATGGGAGTAAAAATCTATTAACCCCTAAAATTGATAGATAGCCTTCAAAAAGTCCTTTCAAAAAATGTATCAGGACCTCATGGTATCGCCACCTCAGTCGTG
The DNA here is from genome assembly GCA_021813445.1 of Deltaproteobacteria bacterium. Taxonomy (GTDB): domain Bacteria; phylum Desulfobacterota; class Desulfobaccia; order Desulfobaccales; family 0-14-0-80-60-11; genus SURF-52. The sequence continues at coordinate 9,396 of JAKAKP010000153.1, read as the reverse complement.
TCCGCCTGGTTCAAATTCCCCTCCATCCGGTTTGCAATCCTGACAGGTCTTCGATATGTTCTTCTCCGAAATCTATCGTCGGCCAACTGTGGCGCCGGGGCCGTAGCAAACAAATTATCAATAATTTCTCTATACTTATAACATATTAAAACCGTCCCCATCTTTTGGAGAGCATGATGCAGAGAAGCACCCGGCGTATGGCCGCAGCCCCGATGGAGGTCAGCACCCCGCAGGGTCCCACTCCCCCTGTCAATCCCGAGGCGGAGCAGTCGGTTCTGGGGGCCATTCTCCTGCGGCCCCAGGTCATGGACCTGGTGGCCGACGTCCTTACCCCCCAGGATTTCTACCGGCAGGCCCACCGCCAGATTTACCAGGTGATGATCGACCTCTATAACCGCCATGAACCGGTGGATTTGGTCTCGGTCAACCATCTCCTGAAAGAGCGGGGCCAGTTGGAGGAGGTGGGGGGGCCGCTCTTCCTCTCCGGCCTGAGCGAGCACGTGGGCATCGCCGCCAACGCCGACCACTATGCCCGCCTGGTGCATGACAAGGCGGTGCTTCGCCGCCTCCTGGAATGCTCCCAGGAGATCGCCGGGGCCTGCCTCACCCCCCAGGAGGACGTGGCGGAATTTTTAGATTGGGCCGAACATCGCATCTTCGAGGTCGCCGAGGCCAAAATCCGCCAGGGCTTCCAACCCATCGAAGGGCTGGTGAACAAGGAGATCGCCACCCTGGAGGCCATCTGGGGCCGCAAGGATGACGCCCTCACCGGCGTCCGCAGCGGCTTTAAGGACCTGGATATCTATACTGCGGGCTTCCAGCCCAGCGACCTGATCATCCTCGCCGCTCGCCCCAGCATGGGCAAGACCGCGCTGGCGTTGAACATCGCCTTTAATGCCGCCTATAATAAGCCGCAGACGCCGGTGGCTATTTTCTCGCTGGAAATGTCCAAAGAACAGTTGGTGCGCCGCCTCCTGAGCAGCATCGGCCGCGTGGACGCCTCTCAGATCCGCCGGGCCGCGTTTCTAACCACCCAGGAATGGGCCCAGCTCCAGGAAGCTGCGGGCTACCTCATCGATTGCGCCATCTATATCGACGATACGCCCGCGGCCAGCGTCCTGGAAATCCGGGCCAAGTGCCGCCGCCTCAAGGCTGAGGGCAAACTGGGGCTGGTGATCATCGACTATCTGCAGCTCATGCGGGGCCGGGGGGACGCACCCAGCCGGGAACAGGAAATCTCCGAAATCTCCCGGTCGCTCAAGGCCTTAGCCAAGGAATTGCAGGTGCCGGTAATCGCCCTGTCCCAGCTCAACCGGCGGGTGGAGGAGCGGCCCAACAAAAGGCCGCAACTGGCGGATTTACGCGAATCCGGGGCCATCGAGCAGGACGCAGACGTCATCCTCTTCATTTACCGGGACGAGGTCTACCGGGAGGACTCCCCGGACAAAGGCATCGCCGAGGTGATCATCGGCAAGCAGCGCAACGGCCCCACCGGTAAGGTGAAGCTCTCCTTCATGTCTAAGTTTACTCGTTTCAATGATTGGACGGAGGAAGAACAGCCCCTGACTTTTTAAAGACCCGTTTTTCGTTTTCTTTAGAAAAAGAAATAAAGATAAAGCAACAGGGTCAGCCGGTGCCTTTTAGCACTGACTGACCCTGTCGTCTTCCAAAAGACTGAAGTCCGGTGAACTCGTGCTCGTTAGGGACTTTCGATTAACGAAAAATGAGAAACGAAAAACGAAGTTTGAGGGGAGGGGGCAGGGACCGGTAGCGCAGGCGTCTCGCCTGCGGTTCCTCACCCCCTCATCTCAAACTGCGCTTCACCCAACCTTTACTTCGATCTTCCGGGGCTTGGCCTTTTCCGCCTTGGGCAGCAGCAGCCGGAGCACCCCGTCTTTCATGTTGGCTTCGATGCGGGCCTGGTCGATGTTGGCCCCCAGGTGAAATTCCCGCTGGTAATCGCCGGTGCGGTACTCCTGGAGCAGCATAGTCTCCCCTTCGCCCAGGAGCGGGGAGATCTCCCCGCTGATGACCAGGTGGTTGTCCTTGATATCGATGGTCACTTTATCGTTAGGCACTCCGGGCATATCCGCCACCAGGGTCAGGGCCTCCGGGGTCTCAAAGATATCCACCGCCGGCAGAAAGACGAGGCCGGGCCGCACCCGTTCCACCTTGGCCGGGACCTCTTCTTTGGCTTTGGGTTTCAGCTCTTTCTCAGTCATGGATTGTCTCCTTACTCACTCTTTACCTTGATGACCCGGGGCTTGATCTCTTCCGGCTTACCCAGTTTCACGGTGAGGATGCCTTCCTTATAGGACGCCTGCACCTTGTCCGGAGCCACCCGCGTGGGCAGACTCAGCACCCGGCGGAAATAACCGGATTCCCGTTCCCGGCGATGGTAGTTGACATCTTTCTCTTCCCCAGCAATCTTCCTTTCACCCCTGAGAATGAGGTTTCCTTCATGCACGGTGATCTCCAACTCCTGGGGATTGATCCCCGGCAGCTCGGCCCGCACATAGAGAAAATCATGATCTTCGGAGATATTTACCAGGGGATAGACTCCGGGACGCCACAGGGCGGACACAGGACCGAAGGTATCTTCGAAGAGGCGGCTCATCCGTCGCTGCAGGCTCTCCATCTCCTGCATGGGGGACCAACCAGGTTCTCGAAAAGTGAATATAGGCATGGTTAGCCTCCTCCTTTTTTTTATTTTCTTCAAATCTGGTAATCATTCAGGGGAGGCGGGTCAAGGGGCTAATGGGTTGAAAGTTTTCCGAGATTTCTATAAATAAAGGGAGTGCAAATTCGCGGGAAGGATCGATCATGGCTCTTGACTGGCAGGACATTACCTGGGTGCTCCTGGATATGGACGGCACCCTGTTGGACAAACATTTCGACGACTACTTCTGGGAAACCCTGGTGCCCAAGGAATACGCCCACAAGAAGGGCATGCCCCTGGCCCTGGCCAGGGACCTGGTCTTTGCCCGCTACCAGCAGGAGGAAGGCACCCTCAACTGGACGGACATCGATTTCTGGTCCCGGGAACTGGACCTGGATATCCCGGCCTTAAAAGAAGGCATCCGCCACCTCATCGAGGTGCACCCGGACACCGAAGACTTTCTCAAGTTCCTGCGGCAGCAGGGGAAAAAAGTGGCCCTGGTGACCAACGCCCACTACAAGACCCTGAACCTGAAGATGAATCACGTGGGCCTGCTGGACTATTTCGACGAGGTGATCTCGTCCTTCGACCTGGGCACTCCCAAGGAAGACGTGGGTTTCTGGAAGATTTTACAAGGTCGAATCAACTTTGAGGCATCGCATACTCTGTTAGTGGACGACAACGCCGAGGTCCTGGACTCGGCCCGGCGCTACGGCATCAAATACCTCCTCTTCAAGGCCAAATCCAGTTCCCGGCAGGAGCCCGAGTCCCACCCGGACTTCCCCTCCATCGAAAGCTTCCATGAATTGATGGAATAAAGATTCACCACAGGGGCACAGAGAACACAGAGTTACACAGAGGATTATTTTAGCCCTTGGCGCAGAGCGCCAAGGGCTAAATTTTTCTCTGTGAATCTCTGTGCCCTCTGTGTCTCCGTGGTGAAGTCTTTTATCAGGCGGGCACGCGCTTGATGCGCGCTCCCAGGGCCGAGAGCTTTTCCACCAGTTTGGCGTAGCCCCGGTCCAGGTGGTAGACCCGGTGGACCTCGGTGGTTCCCTGCGCGGCCAGGCCGGCGATGATCAGGGAGGCGGAGGCCCTGAGATCCGTGGCCATGACCGGCGCGCCGGAAAGATGGCGGCGGCCCCGCACCACCGCCTGGTTGCCGGAGATGGTGATGTCCGCGCCCAGGCGTTTCAGCTCCCCCACGTGGATGAAGCGGTCCTCGAAGATGGTTTCGGTAATGACGCTGGCGCCCTTGGCCACGCTCATCAGGGCCATGAACTGGGCCTGCATGTCCGTGGGGAAACCGGGGTAGGGCAGGGTCTTGGCGTCCACCCCTGTCAGGCCGCCCCCGGGTTGGACCTCGATACAGTCGCCTGCGATGGTGCAGCGCACCCCCGCCTCGTGCAACTTCTCCAGGACCGCGGTGAGATGGGCCACGGGCGCATTGGTGACGGCCACCTTGCCCTTGGTAATGGCCGCGGCCGCGAGATAGGTGCCGGCCTCGATGCGGTCGGACATGACCGTGTAGGGTGCCGGAACCAGGGTTTCCACCCCGTGGATGGTGAGGACGTCGGTGCCGATGCCTTCGATCTCAGCGCCCAGGGCCACCAGGAATTGGGCCAGGTCCCCCACTTCCGGCTCCTGGGCGGCATTGACGATCCTGGTGGTGCCTTTGGCCAGGGTGGCGGCCATCAGGAGATTCTCGGTGCCGGTGACCGTGGGGAAGTCCAGGATGATCTCCGTCCCCTTGAGTTCCCTGGCCTTGGCCTCGACGTAGCCCTGGTTCAGGGTGATCTTCACCCCCATGGCCTCCAGGCCTTTCAGGTGGATATTGATGGGCCGGGCGCCGATGGCGCAGCCCCCGGGGAGCGAGACGCTGGCCTGGCGGGCCCGGGCCAGGAGCGGCCCCAGGACCAGGACCGCGGCCCGCATGGTCTTCACCACTTCATAGGGGGCCATCCAGCCGGTGAGGTTGCTGGTGTCCACCGCAAGTGCCTCATCTGGCAAGGGCGCTCCCTGTAGGGGCGGACCCGTGTGTCCGCCCTTCTCCGCGCCTGGCTCTTCAAAGGTCACCCCCATGAGTCCCAGGACCCGTTTCATGGTGCGGATATCCGCCAGGCTGGGGACATTGTGGAGGCGGTGCATGCCGGGGGCCAACAGGGTCGCGGCCATGATGGGCAGGGCCGCGTTCTTGGCCCCGCTGATGCTCACTTCGCCCTCCAGGGCCACGCCGCCGTCAATAACGATTTTATCCATATCAGATTTTTACCATACTTTGCGCCTTAATGCCTAGATGCCATTCCAAAACCTCAATTATCCTAAATTTATCATTCTGAGTGCAGCGAAGAATCTCGTATTTTCGAGGCGTTGAGATCCTTCACTGCGTTCAGGATGACATAAAAAGAGGTTCCGAAATGGCTTCGAGGCTTTTTGGGCTTGCCAAAAATACCTTACTTAACCGCCCAGTCTTTCTCCCTCCCCCTTGGAGGGGGGAGGGTCGGGGTGGGGGTGGGGGTGGCGTCTTTTGGGCCGATTACAGGGACTTATCCGCGTGGCCCCTCCCATTGCGCCTATTATTACCCACAAGTTTTGCAATTCGGTGGCGCTGCCTCTCCAGGCTGCGCCGCAAGCCTGCGCAGGCTGGAAAGCCTGCGCCACCAAGGAATACCTTAAAGCTTACCGAAAAACTCGGTGATGTCAAAGAAGACGGTTTTTTTGCTGCCGTCTTTCAATTCGATTTCCCAGGCTGGGCCGGTTGGGCTGAAGCCGCTTCAACACCGATGGAGGAGAGAGAGAATGGACTGGCTAAGAAGCATAGCAACGTTGCTCCCAGAACCAGGCAGAGAATTCTATCTATTTGGAACTCCTGATTGAACCATTTATTGATCATCGAGAATCATATCCAAGACCTTCTGAGCCTTGAATTCCATGACAAACTGCTTAATTCTTCTTTCTGCCAGGCGGCAGTAGCGCTCCTCAATCTCATAGCCCACATACTGCCGTTCGGCCTGGAGCGCGGCGATGGCGGCCTGGCCGGAGCCCATGAAGGGGTCGAGGACCACCTCCCCCTCGTAGGTGTAAAGCTGGATGAGTCGTAGCGGCAGTTCCACCGGAAAGGGCGCGGGGTGCCCCACCTTCCGGGCCGAGACCGCGGGAAAGGTCCAGATGCTCTTGGTGCACTCCAGGAATTCCTTCCGGGAAATGGTGGGCTGGCGCTTCCGGGGATTCTTCCGCTTGAAGCCGTCCTTGGAAAAAACCAGGATATATTCGTGGATATCCCGGAGCGTGGGGTTGGCCGGGGACTTCCAGGAGCCCCAGGCCGTGGAGCCCGCGGCGCTTGCCGCCTTGTTCCAGATGATCTCGCCCCGCATCAAAAAGCCCAGCTCCACCAGGCTCTGGATGATGAAGGAGTGGATGGGAAGATAGGGCTTGCGCCCCAGGTTGGCGATATTGACGCAGGCCCGGCCCCCGGGGACCAGCACCCGGTGGACCTCCCGCCAGACCCGTTGCAGGAAGGCCAGGTATTCCTCCAGGGTGTAGTCCGCGTCGTAGTCCTTGCCCACGTTGTAGGGGGGCGAAGTGACCATCAGGTGGACGCTGTTATCCGGCAGTTCCGCCATCTCTTCCGAGGACTTGCAGAAAATCTGATTTACGTACTCCGGGGGCACCTGGTTCTCCTGATAGGCAATCTCCTGTTCCTGGGGCATCCGGGCATATAATTTACTGGCATAAAAACTGGAGGAATCATGGGAAATCCGGCCCGGAGTGCCGAAGGAACTGGTGCGGGTCTTTTTTCTGAGGGACAGATTTTTCATGAAAAGATCATGTTCTAAAATTATCTGAGTTGGCCGCAAACAGCTTGAGTAAGCAGTGAGCAGTGAGCAGTTTCCCATGATCCGCGGGCTTGGCCGGAAATCATGAAAAGCCGTAGGGGGGGCGTCCTCGCCCGCCCCGCCACCCGCCCAGGCTGAAAAGCCTGGGCCACCATTCTAGAAAACTTGCAGCCCGGGTCCCCTTGCCATGCCGGCATTTGCTGGTGCGTGAGACGCACCCTACCTGCTTGAGTGAGCAACAAGCAGTTAAAGGAGGTTGTTGTTTACTGCTTACCGCTTACAGCTCACTGTCTCCCCAACCCCTGAATTTCCCTTGGTTTGTCAGGGGCCTATATGTTACGATTACTATATTTAGGTCCAGGTGTAAAGGAAAGGAATTTATGGACTTGTGGGTGCTGGCCGGAGTGCCTGCCACCTCATTTATTGTCGCCCTCTCCGGGGCCCTGATGCCCGGCCCGCTCCTGACGGTGACCGTGGGGGAGGCGGCCCGCCGCGGCTTCTGGGCCGGCCCCCTGATCATGGTGGGCCATGCCTTGCTGGAGCTGGCCCTGGTGGTGCTGCTCCTGGCGGGAGTGGGGGCCTGGCTGCACCGCCCCGTGGTCCTGGGCCTGGTGGGGGTTACCGGCGCGGGCATGTTGGGCTGGATGGGGCTGGCCCTGGTGCGTTCCTCCCGCCACAGCCGCCTGGAATTTAAGGCCCAGGATCAAGCCGGCCTCCATCCGGTGCTGGCCGGGATTCTCCTGAGCGCGGCCAACCCCTACTGGCTCCTCTGGTGGCTTACCATCGGCCTGGGCTATGTGCTCTTTTCCGTGAAATACGGCATCCTGGGGGTGGCCTTGTTTTATGGCGGCCACATCCTGGCCGACTTTGCCTGGTACAGCCTGGTCTCCGGCGCGGTGGCCCAGGGCCGGCGCTTTATCTCCGACCGGCTCTATCAGGGCTTCCTGGCCTGCTGCGGCCTTTTTCTGGTGGGTTTCGGCGGCTACTTCGGCTTCCAGGGAGTTATGTTTTTGCTGGGTTAGGAAATGTAGGGGCGGACCCGCGTGTCCGCCCTTTTTCGGGCACTGCCGGGCGCACACACGGGTGCGCCCCTACAACTATATGATATTGTATTGATTTTTTAATCCGGAGGCACAATGATCCAAAAAGCCCTGTTGGTGGGGTTGCTGGAAGTCAATTGCTATATCCTGGGGGACGAAGAGACCAAGGAAGCGGTGGTCATCGATCCCGGGGGCGATGAGGACGAGATCCTGGAGGCTTTGAAGCATCACGGCCTGACCCTCCAAACCATCATTGACACCCACGGCCACTTCGACCACGTGGACGCCAATCAGCCCCTCAAAGACGCCACCGGCGCGGCCATCGCCATCCATGAACTGGACGCACCCATGCTGGCCAAACCCTCCGCGGAAGCCATGTTCTTCACCGGCAACCGCCTGCGTCTCTCGGCCGCGGATATCCTCCTCAAAGAGGGGGACATAATCAGCTTCGGCAACTACCGTTTGAAGGTGCTGCACACCCCGGGCCACACCCCAGGGGGCATCAGCCTGGTAATGGAGGGCAACACCCTGGTCTACGTGGGCGACCTCCTGTTCCAGGGCTCCATCGGCCGCACCGATTTCCCCGGGGGCTCCTACGAGGACCTGATCAACGCGGTGAAGACCAAAATCTTCCCCCTGGGCGATAACTACACGGTCTTCCCGGGACACGGCCCCGTCACCACCGTGGGCCAGGAACGGAAGTATAACCCGTTTTTTTAACAGTGAGCGGTAAGCAGTGAGCAGTGAGCAGTGAGCAGTAAACCCCGAAGAGTCGTAGTCTTTAACTGCTTACTGCTGACAGCTCACTGCTCACTAATCAAGAATGTAGGGTGGGCACTGCCCACCAATACCTCACTCAAATTGCAAAGGACGAGGCGTGATGGCCTTCACCGGCAAACGCATCTTATTGGGGGTCTCCGGCGGCATTGCCGCGTACAAGGCCGCGGAACTGGCCCGGCGGCTGGTCTCTTCTGGCGCCAAGGTCAAGGTGGTGATGACCCGGGCGGCCCAGGAGTTTGTTACGCCCCTGACCTTTCAGGCCCTCACCGGGGAGAAGGTGGCCGCGGCCATGTTCGGCCCCGGCAGCGAGCCCCTGGAGCACGTGGCCCTGGGGCAGCAGGTGGCGGCCATCGTGCTGGCCCCGGCCACGGCCAATCTTATCGGCAAGATGGCCGCGGGGATCGGCGACGACTTGCTCACCACCATCCTCCTGGCTGCCAATAAACCCATCCTGGTTTGCCCGGCCATGAATTGCGAGATGTGGGCCCACCCCGCAGTCCAGGAGAACGTAGCCCGGCTCCGGGCCCGGGGTCTCACGGTGCTGCCACCGGAGGCCGGGGAATTGGCCTGCGGCGCAACTGGTTACGGCCGGCTGCCGGCAGTGGAGACTATCCTGGATGCCCTGGGTAAGCTGATCAGCCCCCAGGACCTGGCGGGCCGCAGGATTCTGGTCACCGCCGGCCCCACCCACGAGGACCTGGACCCGGTGCGCTTTTTGACCAACCGCTCCAGCGGCAAGCAGGGCTATGCCCTGGCGAAGGCGGCTTATTGCCGGGGCGCGGCGGTCTGCCTGATCAGCGGTCCCACCCAATTGCCTGCGCCTCATGGGGTGGAACGGGTGGTAGTGCGGTCGGCCCGGGAAATGCTGGACGCAGTCCTGGCTCGCTTCCCCCAGGCTGACGCTCTGCTCATGGCTGCGGCCGTGGGGGACTATCATCCCACCAGCCGGGCCGAACACAAGATGAAGCGGGGGGCCCAGGAATTGACGGTGCATCTGACCCAGAACCCGGACATCCTCAAAGAAGTGGCCAGGCTCAAGAAAGGGCAGGTGGTGGTGGGCTTCGCGGCCGAAACCCGGGAC
>JAKAKP010000087.1 GCA_021813445.1 Deltaproteobacteria bacterium | reverse complement strand
ATCTGGATGAGGTAGAAGACAACCTCTGTCGGGGCTTGAATGATCTCGCCAAAGACCCGGAAAAACTTCGTTCGATGACAAATTTCCCATACCTGAATGTTACTTGATAGATCGCAACTTGGTATAAGTTACCTTTCTAAAGATCAACCACTTTTTAAGTTCCGTGTTTTGCGACAGAGCGATTTAACAAACCCGTAATGTTTCTTTAATTAGTAGCTATTTTCATAAATGTCACCGATAATAAAGATACACAAGTCAGGCCTTATTCGCGTGCCGACGGTTCGGCGGATGTGTCAGCGGCCTCATTTCCTTGGTCCTTTTCCGCGGTCTCCTGCTTCATCTTATCCGGGAAATAGGCGGCGATGATTCTCCGGGCCAGGGGCGCGGCCACCGCGCCGCCGCCGCCCCCATGCTCCACCAGCACCGCCACGGCTATTTCCGGGTCCTCCACGGGGGCAAAGGCGACAAACCAGGCGTGGTTTTCGTAGTGGTAGGAGGTTTTGCCCCGCCTGTCCCTTTCCCGTTTTTCCTTTTCCAGGGTTACTATCTGGGCCGTGCCGGTCTTGCCCGCAACTTCCAGGCCGGGGATTTGTGCGCCCCGGCCGGTCCCCCGCTCCTCATTCACCACCCCGCTGAGGCCTTTGCGCACCTGGTCCAGGGTGCCCGGGCTGATGTGCATCTGGGATTTGAGCACCGGCGCGGGTTGGAAAATCACCTCGCCGGCAGGGCTGTCCACCTTTTCCACCAGTCGCGGTTCATAGATACGGCCGCCGTTGGCAATGGCTTCGACCACCTGGGCCATCTGCAGGGGCGTGGCCAGGTTATAGCCCTGGCCGATGGCCACCGAGAGGGTATCTCCTTCATGCCAGGGCTTGTGGAAGCGGGCCAGCTTCCAGGCGGGAGAGCCCACCAATCCGGGCATTTCCCGGTCCAGGTGCAGGCCCGTGGGCGAGCCCAGTCCGAATAATTTGCTCCACTTGGCGATGCGGTCAATCCCCAGGCGCCGGCCCACCTGGTAGAAGTAGATGTCACAGGACTCCACCAGGGCCCGGTGCAGATTGACGGTGCCGTGCCCTCCTTTGCGCCAGCAATGGAACTCGTGCTGGCCGAAGGGCATGGTGCCGGTACAATCGAAGGTGGTACTGGGCGTAACGACCTTTTCCTCTAACGCAGCCGTGGCCATGACGATCTTGAAGGTGGATCCCGGGGGATACTGGCCTTTGATGACGCGGTTTTCCAAAGGGTGGTCTTTGCGCTTGCTCAGGGTCTGCCATTCGTAGGAGGTGAGCCCCCGCTCAAAGGCTTCGGGGGAATAAGTGGGAGAGGAAGCCATGGCCAGAATCTTGCCGGAGCGGGGGTCCAGGGCCACGATGGCCCCGGCTTTACCGGCCAGGCAATCCTCGGCCTCCTGTTGCAGACGGCTGTCCAGGGTGAGCACGACGTTGCCCCCGGGAGTGGGAAACTGCCGGTCCAACTGGCCCAACTCCCGTCCATACGCGTCCACTTCAATGCGGCGGTAGCCCCGTTGGCCCCGGAGGTATTTCTCCCAGGCCGCCTCAATCCCGCATTTGCCCAGGGCATCCCCCATTTTGTAGTTGGGGAAACGGCCGCTTTTCATTTGGGATTCGGTAATCTCGCCCAGATAGCCCAGGACGTGACAGGCCCGTCCCTTCTGGCGATATTCCCGCTTGGGCTGTACCTGGATCAAGGCCCCGGGCATCTCCGGCTGAAAGGTCTCCACCAGGGCCATTTCGTCCCAGGAGAGGTCTCCCTTTACCCGCACCTGGGCCAGCCCCGAAGTCCGGGCTGCTTCCAATTGGGCCTGGACGTTTTTGGCCTCCAGATGCAGCAGCTTGCCCAAGCGCCGGGCCAGCAAAGGGATATCCGTCACGTCTTCCATGACCACCACCAGATCATAACTGGGACGGTTGGCCACCAGGACCTGGCCGTTCCGGTCCATGATCATCCCCCGCCAGGGGGGCAGATCCTGGAGGCGCAGACGGTTATGATCGGAGCGCTCCTGCAGTTCCTCCCCTTCCACCATCTGTAGAAACCAGAGGCGCAGGAACAGGAGACCGGCCAGGAACAGGACGATCAGGGCCGTGACGGAGAAGGTCCAGCGCAGCCGCTCCTGGTCTTCTGCGGATAACGACCCCCCCAGGGTTTCCCCCGGGAACCGGGAGGCCAGACGGTTGATGGTTTATTCTCCTTGTTCTATTCCTGCGCCCAGGAGGAGCGCCAGCCATAGCGGCTCAAGAATTTTTCCAAGCCTTGCACCAGGGCGTACATCAAAGGGGCCAGCGCCGCGGTGGCCAGGAGCTCCAGGCCCCGGAAGGCCAGCAAATCGTTGAACGCGAAAGGCTGGAGCCCCAGGAGCAGCAAGGTAACCATAAATGCGATTTCCTGCAACGTCAAAACCCCCAGGCTGGCGATAACCTGGGGACCGGTTTTCTGCAGCAACAGGCGGCGGTGGCAAAACCGGGCCATACCCACCACCAGCAGCGCCCCCCCCAGATGCAGGCCAAAGGGGGTGGTGGCATAGCTATCCTGCAGCACCCCCAGGATCAGGGCCAGGCAAAAGGCCAAAGAAAAAGAAGGGCGCAAGCCCACGAAAAACAAGAGCAGGCCCAGGAGACGCAGGTGTATCTGGGGAAAGAGCAGCAGGGTTTGGCAATAGAAGAGCCCCAAACCCACCAGGCTGAAAAGAAGCAGCGGTACAGTCATAGGTCAAGGAGTCAGGGCCATATTGACCACTTTTACCACCAAGACCTCTTCCAGGGCCGATAGATCCACGGCAGGCGTCACTTCGATGTCCTGGAAGACTCCCTGGGTTTTTTTATTGGCCTGGCTGACCTTCCCGAAGATCATGCCTTTGGGATAGACACCTCCCAGGCCGGAGGCCAACACCAAGTCGCCCACCTGGACATCCGCACTCTTGGGGACATAATCCAGGGAACAGCGGTTGCCCCCTTTCCCCTGGAGGACGCCCCGCACCCGGTTGCGTTCCACCATGGCGTCGGCGCCGCTGTTACGGTCCACGATGAGCATGACCTTGGAGTAATGGGGATAAGTCTCCACGATGCGGCCCATGATGCCCCCCGCGGTCAGCACCGGCTGCCCGCGCTTCACGCCGTGATCCTGCCCCTGATCCAGGAGGGCGCACCGGGACCACAGGGAGGGGTCATAGGCAATCACCCGGGCGCCGGTGACGGGTAGAGCCACCTGTTTTTTCAGCTCCAGCAAGGCTTCCAGACGGTTCAGGGATTGCAGGGTCTCTTGATACTGCACCTCCCGCTGCTGAGACTCCGCCAGGCGGCGGCGCAAGGACTCGTTTTCCCGCTGCACTCCCACCAGGTAAAAATAGCGGTCCCAGACCCCTTTCAGGGTGCTGCCCACATAGTAGAGTCCCTTCAGGCCCGGGGCCGTCAGGGAAACCATCACCGCCTCCACCTTTTTCAGAACCGGGGAGCGTTTCAGACTGAGCGAGAGTAAGGAGATGACCAGTAAAAAGGTGGCGGCGATGATGAGCGGGGTGCGAAAGCGCGTACGGGGGCGCACGTCAGCCGCCTCAATCCACCATCACTTCCTTGAGGATATCCAGGTTGTCCAGGGCCCGGCCGGAACCCAGAACTACGGTCGCCAGGGGATCTTCGGTGATCTTGATGGGCAGTCCGGTCTCCTGATGGAGCAACACGTCCAGATTCTTCAGCAAGGCGCCGCCGCCGGTGAGATGAATGCCCCGGTCCACGATGTCCGCGGCCAGTTCCGGCGGGGTCTGCTCCAGGGCGGTCTTGACGGTGGCGACGATGGAGTCGATCTGTTCCTGGATGGCCAGCCGTACTTCGTCGGAATTGATGCTGATGATTTTGGGAATACCCGTTACCAGGTCCCGGCCCTTGACGTCCATGGTCTCCATTTCGCCGGGAAAGGCGTTGCCGATGGTGGTCTTGACGATCTCCGCGGTGCGCTCGCCGATCAACAGGTTGTAGCTCCGCTTGACGTATTGCAGGATGCCCTCGTCCATCTTGTCGCCGCCCACCCGCACGGAGCGGGAATAAACGATGCCGGCCAGGGAAATGACCGCCACCTCCGTGGTGCCGCCGCCGATGTCCACCACCATGTTGCAGATGGGTTCGGTAATGGGCAGGCCCGCACCGATGGCCGCGGCCATGGGTTCTTCGATGAGATAGACCTCCCGGGCGCCCGCGGATTCCGCGGATTCCCGCACCGCCCGTTTTTCCACGGGGGTGATGCCCGAAGGCACGCAGACGATGATCCGGGGCCGGATCAGGGAGCGGCGGTTGTGCACCTTGCGGATGAAGTGGCGCAGCATGGCCTCGGTGATCTCGAAATCGGCGATGACCCCGTCCTTCATGGGACGGATGGCGATGATATTTCCCGGGGTGCGGCCCAGCATCATCTTGGCGTCCCGGCCCACGGCCAGCACTTTGTTGCGATCCCGGGCATTCTTGCGCACTGCCACCACCGAAGGTTCACTTAAGACAATGCCTTTACCTTTGACATATACCAGGGTATTGGCGGTTCCCAAATCAATGGCCAGGTCGTTGGAAAACCATCCCAAGATGGGATCTAAAAACATTATGGCTACTCCTTAACAAGAGGAAAAAGTCCGAGTAAAAATAACCTTCCCTGTACCGGCTGACAACCGGCCTCATGGCCGGCCCCAGGGCAAAATCCCCGTAGGGGCACAGCTTGCTGTGCCCGCTTGCTGTGCCCGCATGGGCCTAGCGCCAGCGCCCTCAGGGGCCTAGCAAGCTCTGTCCCTGCAAAATGGTTCCCAGGGCAAAGAAGGAGGACCATAAGTCCCCCATTTCGACTATTTAACCAGCTTGTGAGAAAAATTCAACTTTTATCTAAGGACTTTTAGCACAAGGGGTGCCGCCGTCCGAAGAAATTTTCCTTCCCTGACCTTGGATTAGCATCATCTGGTTCCCCAGCAGGAGCTTGGGAACGAGTAATCAAGGGTGCGTCTCACGCACCATTTATATCACAACGTCATTTGTTTTTTCCTTAATCTATCAATATTCCCGGACGCGGGACTGATAAACTCTCCCTCCCTGCGAGGCTTATCTTTGCCCACAAGTTTTTTAACCGGTGGCGCAGCCTTTCAAGGCTGCGCCAATAAACTGCGCAGGCTGGAAAGCCTGCGCCACCAAAAAATACCTTAAATCAGGCACTTTCTTACCTCCCCTTTGAAAAAGGGGGCTGGGGGGATTTTGAGGCGCCCCAACTCTAAGACCCCGTGGTTCATAAGAATTTAGCCCTGGCAGAACCTAAACACAATCAGAAATGCTCTCCCGCCAAATTAAGACTTGTGGTTAATGATAAGCCCTGCGAGGGGGGTGGGGGGGAGGGAGGCGACTTTTGGCGCTGCCCCTGTCCCAAAGACGCCACCCCCACCCTCCCCCCTCGCAGGGGGAGGGAGAATTACAAGTTCAGTTATGTAAGGTATCCATGGGACACTAATAATTCGCCCAGGCCTCAAAACCTGGCGCCTCCAGGGCTCAGACCTTTTCCAAGGCATTAAAGAAAAAGGCGATTTCGGTCCTGGCCGTCTCCGGGGCGTCCGAGCCGTGGACGATGTTGGCTTCGATGTCTTTGGCGAAATCGGCCCGGATGGTGCCGGGTGCGGCCTGGCGGTAATCCGTGGCCCCCATGAGGTCCCGGTTCACCTGGATGGCGTTTTCCCCCTCCAGGATCAGGGCCACGATGGGGCCGGAACTCATGAAACCGGTGAGGCTGTCATAAAAAGGGCGTTCTTTATGCACTGCGTAAAAGGCCCGGGCCTGGTTCAGGGTGAGGTGCAGCATTTTCATGGCCTTGATTTTCAGGCCCTGCTTTTCAAAGCGACCGATCACTTCGCCGATGAGGCCACGTTTCACCCCGTCAGGTTTGATCATGGACAAGGTTTGTTCCATTGCCATAGCTTGTCTCCTGCGTTATTTCTTCGAATATGGACGCGCCTGTTTTTGCGAGCGTCTGCGGGCGGACACCCGGGTCCGCCCTTACAGTCATTTTGTCATTAGAACCTATTTCAAAACCCGATTTAAAGCTGCGGTCATTTTTAGCCCGTAGAAAGTAGAGAAAAGAGGTTTTTAAGTCCCCCTTTCCTAAAGGGGGATTTAGTTTAGGGGGATTACAGGCGCTGACATAATCCCCCTGCCCCCTTTTAGAAAAGGGGGGAGAATCTTTTCTCAAGTTAAACCACCATGCTGGACCCAAAACGACTGCTAAAATTAGGTCTTAAAATAACTTCTAGATTTTATTCCAGCGCTGAGGGCCCCAGGCTGCCCCAGATCTTTTAGCTGACCGCTGATAGCTAAAAGCTGACGGCCGGTGCGCAGGGCGCACCCTACTTCTCCTCCCGGCGCTCCACGTAGCCGTAATGGTCGAATTGCAGGGTGAAGGTGCCCCGGCCCTGGGTCAGGGACCGCAGTTGGGTGGCGTAGCCGAACATCTCGGACAGCGGCGCCAGGCCGGCAATGAGGCGCACCGGCCCCTTGGCCAGAAGCTGCTCCACTTTGCCCTTGCGGGCGTTGAGGTCCCCCAGCACCTCCCCGGTGAATTCTTCGGGCGCGATGATTTCCACCCGCATGATGGGTTCCAAAAGCTGGGGCTGGGCGTGGGCCAGACCCTGCTTCACCGCAGCCATGGTGGCGATGCGGAAGGCCATCTCCGTGGACTGGCCTTCCTTGACCGCGGCGTCATGCAAGGCCACGGCCACGTCCACCGCGGGGTGGCCGTAGACCGGCCCGCCGTCCAGGGCTTCCTGCACCGCCTGGGCCACCACCGGCACAAAGGCCTGGGCCGGATGGTCCTCGGGCAAAAGCGGCGTAAAGGTGTTGCCCGCGCCCCGGGGCCGGGGGGAGAAGCCCAGTTCCACCTGGGCGAAATGGACCTTGCCCGCCAGCTCTTTATCGAAGACCCCCATTTCCTTGCTGCTCCCGGAGATGGTCTCCCGGTAGACCACCTGGGGGCGGCCAGCCCGGACCTGAGCGTGGAAATCCCGCTCCAGGCGGTGGATGATCACCTCCAGGTGGAGCTCCCCCATGCCGGAAAGCAGCGTCTGCCCCGTATCTTCGTCGGTGTGGAGGCGCAGGCTCGGGTCTTCCTCTGCCAGCCGGGCCAAAGCCGGGCCCAGGCGCTCCTGGTCGTCCCGGGTCGCGGGTTCGATGGCCAGGGAGATCACCGGCACATACGCGGAAATGGGCTCCAGGATGATGGGACGGCTCTGGCTGCACAGCGTATCCCCCGTGGTGGCGGCCTTCAGGCCCAAGAGCGCCACGATGCTGCCGGATGCGGCTTCGTTCAGGGGTTCCCGCTTGTTGGCATGGAGGCGCAGGACCCGGGCCACCTTTTCCGTCACCCCCTTAATGGGGTTGTAGATTTCCTGGCCGGGCTTCAAGGTGCCGGAATAGAGGCGCACATAGGTGAGGCGCTGGGCCTGGTCCACCATGATCTTAAAGGCCAGGGCCGCCAGGGGGCCGCGATCATCCGGGGGCCGGGCCTCCTCCTTCCCGGTCTGGGGGTGATGCCCGATGATGGAAGGCACCTCCGTGGGGTTGGGGAGAAAATCCTTGATGCCGTCCAGCAGGGGCTGGATGCCTTTATTTTTCAAGGCCGCGCCGCAATACGTGGGCACGCCCTTCAACGCCACGGTGCTCCGGTGTATCGCGGCTTTAATTTCCTCCGGGGGCAGGGTCTGCTCTTCCAGATACGCCTCTTCGGCCACTTCGTCCACTTCCGCCAGGGCCTCCCATAAGACCTCCCGGGCCTTTTGGGCTTCCTCCCGGTATTCCGGGGGGATTTCCATCTCTTCGAAGACGGAGCCCAGGGTCTCCTCCTGCCAGACCAGGGCCTGCATTTTCAGGAGATCGATGACGCCCCGGAACTGGTCTTCCTGGCCCATGGGGATGGTGAGGACCAGGGGGTGGGCCCCCAGTTTCTCCCGCATGGAGTCCACGGCCTGATAGAAGTTGGCGCCCAGGCGGTCTACCTTGTTGATGAAGGCCAGTTTCGGGACCCGGTATTTATCCGCCTGGTGCCAGACGGTCTCCGATTGGGGCTCCACCCCGGAGACCGCGTCAAAGACGCCGATGGCCCCGTCCAGGACCCGGAGCGAGCGCTCCACTTCGATGGTAAAGTCCACGTGGCCCGGGGTGTCGATGATGTTGATCACCGCGCCCTTCCACTGGCAGGTGGTCACCGCGGCGGTGATGGTAATGCCCCGTTCCTGCTCTTCGGGCATCCAGTCCATGACGGCCGCGCCGTTGTGCACCTCCCCCATCTTGTGGGTGCGGCCCGTATAATACAAAATCCGCTCGGTCAAGGTGGTCTTGCCGGCGTCAATATGGGCAATGATGCCGATATTGCGGATGGCTTTGAGCCTGGGGGTGGTCACGACGCAGTTCTCCGGAAAATCCGAAATAGGACCTCGACTTTTGTAAATGAAATTGCTCTGAGTTTCAACCCTTAATTAAAAGGCGGGTTTTCGGTTTTCAATTTCCGGTTTTCGGCAAAAGAAGAAACTGGTTTGGTAACGGCGGTCGATCAAGGATAAGGCAGGGGATCAAGGCTGGCAATGTCGTGGAAAAAGGTTAATGTATCAGGGTAGGGGGCACAGCATGAAAAACCATATGGCAAAGACGGCACCCCACACCCCATCCCTTTCCCCTCGAAGGCTTATTTTTACCCACAAGTTTTTTAACCGGTGGCACAGCCTTTCAAGGCTGCGCCAAAAAACTGCGCAGGCTGGAAAGCCTGCGCCACCAAAGAGTACCTTAATTCAGGCACTTTCTTACTCCCCCTTTGAAAAAGGGGGCAGGGGGGATTTTGAGGTGCCCCAACCATGAGACAGTGTGGTTCATGGGAATTTAACCTGAGATGACGAAGTCCTGCACTCCTCCCCAATACCGTTTCTGCCCCTGCTGCGGCGGCCCGCTGGAGTCCCGGCTCCGGCGCGACCGGGAACGCCTGGTGTGTCAACAATGCCAGCGGGTGCTCTACGTCAACCCCGCGGTGGGGGTGGCGGTGGTGGTGCGCCGGGGGGACCGGATCCTCTGGGGCCGGAGGAACCGGGGGCCCTATCCCGGGACCTGGTGCCTCCCCTGCGGTTACGTGGAGTGGGGGGAAGACCTGCGGGCCGCCGCGGCCCGGGAGTTCCGGGAGGAAACGGGCCTCCTGGTGGAAGTGGGGGAGGTGCTGGCTGTGCACTCCAATTTCCACGATCCGGAGCGCCTCACCGTGGGCGTCTGGTTCGCCGGCAAGGTGGTGGGGGGAATCCTGCAGGCCGGGGATGACCTGGACGAAGTGGGCTTCTATCCCCTGGACATGCCGCCGGCCCCCCTCGCCTTCCCCACCGACGAGATGGTCTTGGCCGCGCTCAAGCAAGGAAAAGCTCGGTTGATTCCAGAGCTGCCAGATCTTTGAGGGAAACCATGGCCAGCCGGGATTCCCAGGCATCCAGCACCGCAAAGCTGAAAGTGGGATAGCGGCCTTCCTCCATGGTGAAAGCGCCGGGCACGATGAGGTAGGCGGTGTCCGGAGACAGGGTCAGGCAGGCCTGGCGGGGCCGGAATTCCTGGGGCCGCAGCGCGTCATTGATATACAGAAGGCGGTTGAAGGGGGGGCTGAAACGGGCCACCGCGGGCACATGGGTATGCCCGTGGCAGAGAAGCAAAGGCGGCCGGGCCGTGGCCCGGCCCTGGTGGTAGGCATGGACCTGGTCTTTAAAATGGGTCCACACCAGGGCCCGGGTGTGGGCCAGAAAGATGCGGTCCAAAAGCGCCAGGGCCTCGCCGCAAGCAGTAGCCTCCGACATTTCGGGCCCGTAAACGTCATAGACCCAATAGAGCCGGTGGCCGCCGTCCATCTCCAGCCAGGCCCGGAAGGGCTCCGGCTGGCAATCTCCCAGGCACGCTAGGTGACGAATGCCCTGGCGCCGGAAAAAGGCGAGGAGTTGGGGCAGGCCGGCCTGATAGGCGTGGGTATCGGCCACCAGAGCCAGCCTGTCCACTGCTTCTATGGGAGCCACCAAGCCCGCGGATTATTTAATGGGCCCGGTGCCGCAAGCCTTACCGGCATGGCCTTTGATGGCCTCCAGCAGCTTGGCCAGATACTTGAGGGCCTCCTCCTTGTCTTTGTCGATGACGATCCCTTCGATCTCCATCTGCTCCTGGTCCGTAAACACGATCTGTTTATCCGCCATGACTATTCCCCTTTCTCTTGATTAGTTGAGGAGTCGGGTTGAGAAGAAGCAGTGCTTCCGGGGAAAGGGCTGCTTTCCGCCTGATCAACCCTGGCCCGGAGGGCCTTCCGCGGCTTTCGGGCCGCAGGCATGGCCGAAATGGGGTTTCAGCCGGACCAGCAAGTTGGCCAGATATTGCAAGGCTGCCTCCCCATCTTTATCGATAAGCATGGATTCTATCTGCATCTGCTCCTGATCAGAAAAGATGATGGTCTTATCCGCCATAGGTAGGTCTCCTTTCGCGTCTGGTGAAAACAATTTAAGATTGGCCGGGGCGGGTGTCAACCGTAAATGGAGTCAATTGCCATCCCGGAAAAAAAAGGTGATAATTTCTGGGAACAGGCGGGGAAGATGCCATCCCCGGGACCTGGAGAGAAAGGATGAAACATGCCGAAATTATTTGATGACCGCACCTTGCCGGCACGGTGCCCTTTTTGCCGCCGGGAGATCCTCCCGCCCCAAGAGATTAGGGGGGGCCAGTGGTATGACTTCCGGGGCGGGTATTGCGCCTGCGGCGCGGTCTACGCCCATGACCCCACGGCCAGAAATGGCGGGGCGGTCCTGTTGCAGGCCATGCTCATGGCCTGCAAAGGCGGCATGGACCGGGTGTTGAGCCTCTCCCCGGACACGGACTACGACGACGAGCGCGTCCAGAAATATAACGGCGAAACCCATCGCTTGGAGCCCCAGGCCTTCGGCACCCTGTATTTTATCCGCCTCCGGGAGGGTGTGGAGGCGGACGAGACTGGTCAATAAAAAAGCCACGGCCCCGGGGAGTGGAACTGCGCTTTTTGGGGATGCAGGCAGGCATGGCTTCAGAAATCGGGCATAATACCGCGCCCAGAAAAGGAATCTCCGATTCCCTGGTTGCAGCCATGGGCAAAAGGATCGTCGCGGTCTGGATCTGCCTGGCGGTGGCGATTTTCACCACTATTTACCTGGTGACCTATCAGGAAAAACTGCGGTTGGACCTGGACCGGGTGGCGCATATCCGGGAAATCCTATCCCTGGCCTACGATATGGAAAACCAGTTGGCCGACGCCGATTCGGGGCTCAGGGGCTTTCTCCTCAACGGCGACGAACAGCAATTGGCGCGTTATCAGGAGGCCGTCAAGGAAATGGACCGCGCCTTTGATGAACTCTATCTGCTCTCTGCCGATGAAGCCGGCACCCGGCGGATTCTGGAGGAGCTGCGGCCCCTGATCAAAAAACGGCAGGACTTGTTCCAGAAATCCATCGACTTGGCCCGGCAAACCGGAGTGGAAGAGCAGCAAAGACAGACCGTAGCCAGGGATGGAGCCAGGTTGCAGAACCGTATCCGCAAGAGCCTGGAGAAGCTGGAAGATAAAGAAAAGAAATTCCTGAATCCCGAGTGGACCCAGGAAAAACGGCGGACCAGGATCATCTTGTGGGTGCTCACCGGCAGCACCTGCGCCAGCTTTGCCTTCCTGTCCCTGGTGGTTTATCTCCTTAATCAGGAGATCCGGGTGCGCAAAACCGCGGAAAGCCAGGTAGCCGCGTACCAGGAAAACCTCCGTTCTCTAGCCTCCGCCCTGTCCCTGGCCGAGGAGCGGGAGCGGCGGCGCCTGGCGGTCTATCTCCACGACCAGATCGGCCACACCCTGGCCCTGGCCAACATCAAGTTGGGGGAACTGCAAAAAGCGATTCCCCTTAAGTTTCCCGGCTTTCCCGCAGGGGAGCTGGAGAAGACCGGAAGCCTCCTGGAGCAGGCCATCCGGGACACCCGGTCATTGACATCCAAGATCAGCTCCCCCATACTCTATGAATTGGGTCTGGAGGCCGCGCTGGAGTCCCTGGCGGAGCAAATCCACCAGGACCACGGCCTGGCCGTGCGCTTTCACGCCGACGCCGCGCCTCTGCCCCTGGACGACGATGTGCGGGTGCTCCTCTTTCAAGCGGTCAATGAACTGCTGGTCAACGTGGTGAAACACGCCCAGGCTCATAATGTGGAGATTTCCCTGCGCCGGGAGGACGGCAACCTCAAGGTGGAAGTGGGGGACGACGGCGTGGGCTTCCAGGTGCCCCGGATGGGTCCTGCCCGGGAGGAGCCTTGCGGCTTTGGCCTTTTCAGCATCCGGGAACGCCTGCGGCCTTACGGCGGTTCTCTGGAGGTGCAGTCGGCCCCGGGTGCCGGCACCCACGTCATCTTGACCGTCCCTTTAGCAGCCGCGACCCTGGCGGATAACGCCCATGACCATTAGAATCTGTCCTGAAAAGTTCAAAGTTCAAGGTTCAAGGTTCAAAGTTCAAGGTTAACTGCCGGTAACTTTTCATAATTTACGGGTGAGCCAAGAGCTCATGAACAACTGTTTCCAAGCTTATAGCGTTTGCCGAAAATTTTTTCCTCAAGAGGAGTGAGTGAGCATCACGTGAATCTTTCCAGGGAACAGGTGGTTTTATTGCCATCTGGCCGGTGCATGACCCATAAAAGTGCTTGGTCGATGC
>JAKAKP010000057.1 GCA_021813445.1 Deltaproteobacteria bacterium | reverse complement strand
TCTGTTCCCCTGGCCACTGAACTGGAACATTGCCAGGCCTATGTCGCCATAGAATCGGCCAGATTTGAAGATCGGGTGAAGGTCAACTATGAGATTGATGATGAACTTCTCGATTGTAAGCTCCCGCCCTTGATCCTGCAACCCTTGGTGGAAAATGCCTTGAAGCACGGCATTCTTCCCCGGGAAGAAGGTGGAGAAGTCATAGTCGGCGCTCTTAAGGATAACGGCTTCATGAAAATATTCGTCAAGGATAACGGTATCGGCATGCCCCAAGCCCAGATCAACTCAATTTTCTCCAGAAATCCACGCGATAAGTCCCCCAAAGGAGCCGGCATAGCCCTAAAAAATATCAATGCCCGGCTTATCGCGCTTTATGGAGCCGAGCATCCCCTGACCATTGAAAGCACTCTGCAGAAGGGGACTACGGCCTCTTTTTCCATACCACTGGCTTGAACCGTGTTCCTGAAGATCTTTATCATCGATGATGAAGCTCCGGCCCGCCGGGAGTTGCGCTATTTGCTGGAGCAGTTGGACAATATTGACATTGTGGGGGAGGCCTCCAATGCCACCTTAGGGCTGAAGAGCATTCGAGAAACCAGACCTGACCTGGTCTTTCTGGATATTCAAATGCCGGGTGTAAACGGCCTGGAATTGTCCCGCTTTTTGGCAGAATTGCCCGAGAAACCGCTGCTGGTATTTGCCACCGCCTTTGAGGAGTATGCCTTAAGCGCTTTTGAAGTAGAGGCCTTTGATTATCTATTGAAACCTTTCTCCCTGGACAGGGTGAAAAAAACCATCGATAAGGTCGCCCGAGTCTTGCAGGAAAGGCAGCCTGCGGCTGAGAAACGAAAACCTGCTGCTAGTGCCAAAAAGATTATTTTGTACAAGAAAGACCGAATCTTTCCGATGTCCCCGGAAAAGATCGTTTTTGCCAGGGCGGTGGAGGGTAACATTTGGGTGCATACCCAGGAGGGGAAATATCTTACCAGGTCTTCCCTAAACGAACTGGAACATATTTTGGCAGGCTGCGGGTTTATCAGAGCCCATCGCAGCTCGCTGATAAATACCGACCAGGTAGTGGAAATCATCCCCTGGTTTCATGGCAGTTACAAACTGCTTATGAATGATAAAGAAATGACCGAAATCCTGGTGAGCCGGCATAAGGCCAAGGAATTAAAAAAGCACTTTCATCTTTAAAACCATTTAACCCTTCAATTCAACCACTCATCCCGCAATAAAGCCCGCTGACCGATTTTCCTTTTACTCTTTCATAAACCAGGTTACCAAGAAAGAAAGGGGATGGGATATCCTTGGCAAGGAGGCAAGGTCCAGATTTAAAAGGTTTTAAGTGGGCAGAATGAAACAAAATTTTTTGGGAGGCTTTCATGTTTAAAAAGATCTTGGTTCCCCTGGATGGCTCAAATTTGGCAGCCAAAGTCATTTCTCAAACGGAGGATTTGGCCAAGGCCTTTAACGCACAGCTGGTCCTGATGACAGTTGGTTCCGCGGCAGTGGGCGAAGTCGGCGAATCTTCCCCGGAGGCAGCAAACGAGGCGGTGGCCCGGCTGCCGGCGGTGAAGTATCTAGAGCAGACCGTCGCGGCCCTAAAGGCTAAAAACTTAAATGCCACCTGGACTTACAAACAAGGCGCCAGTCCGGCGCGGGAAATCGTGGCTTATGCGGCCGACCGGCAGGTAGATCTCATCGTCATGGCCACCCATGGCGCCGGCGAGATCGCCTGGGTGCTGGGCAGTGTGGCCGAAAAGGTAGTCAGCCACGCGCCGGTCCCGGTTCTCTTAATCCGGGTGCTGCTGCCGAAACCTCCCGAGCATAAGAGCGAACTCGATTATTTTTCCATGTAGCCGGCTCTTATGGACGCAAACGAATCAATTAAGGGATAAATAAATAGCGGAAGGGACTTACGAATGAATGCTTTAACCTTAGTCTTTGTGGCCTTATGCGTATTCGCCCTAGCTTACCGGTTCTACGGCCTGTTCATCGCCAACCGGGTCCTGGAACTAAAGATCGACCGGCTGACCCCGGCGGTAAAAATGGCCGACGGCATCGATTATGTCAAAACCAACAAGTTTGTCTTATTCGGCCATCATTTCGCGGCCATCGCCGCGGCCGGGCCGCTGTTGGGGCCGGTGCTGGCGGCGCAGTTCGGTTATTTACCGGGGGCTCTGTGGATCATCATCGGCGCCGTGGTAGCCGGCGCGGTGCACGATATGGTGGTGCTTTTCGCGTCGGTGCGCCATAAAGGACGGAGCCTGGCAAAGATCGCCGAGTTCGAGATCGGCAAGACCGTGGGCAACGTCGCCTCGGTGGCGGTGCTCTTCATCCTCATCCTCACCCTGGCGGGTCTGTCTCTGGCCGTGGTCAACGCCATGTTCTCCAGCCCCTGGGGCACTTTCACGGTTTTTTCCACCATTCCCATCGCCCTCTTTATGGGAATTTATCTGCATGTCTGGCGGGACGGCGACGTCCTGGGCGCCAGCATCATCGGCGTGGTCCTGCTGTTTGCCGCGGTCCTGGCGGGGCCTTATGTCGTGGCGCATCCGGCCTTGGCCTCGCTGTTCACCCTGAGTAAAAAACAGATTTCGATCTTCATCCCCATCTACGGTTTCGTGGCCTCAGTGCTGCCGGTCTGGCTGCTCCTCTGCCCCCGGGATTATCTCTCCACCTACCTGAAGATCGGCACCATTTCGGCCTTGGCCCTGGGGATCGTCTTTGTGCGGCCCGTCTTCATGATGGAGCCCATCACCAAGTTCGTCCATGGCGGCGGCCCCATCTTCCCCGGCTCGGTCTTTCCCTTTGTCTTTATTATCATTGCCTGCGGGGCCTTATCCGGCTTCCATGCCATTATCGGCACCGGCACCACGCCCAAGATGATCGGCAATGAAAGGGACGTGCTTTTCGTGGGCTACGGCGCCATGCTGGTGGAAGGCTTCGTGGCCATCATGGCCCTGATCGCCGCTTGTGTCCTGGTGCCGTCGGACTACTTCGCCATCAATGCCGCCCCCGCAGTCTTTGCCAAACTCGGCATGAGCCCCGTCCACCTGCCCGAACTGGCCCGGGAGGTGGGAGAGCAGGTGCAGGGCCGGCCAGGCGGCGCGGTCTCCCTGGCCGTGGGCATGGCCTACATCTTTTCCTCCATCCCCTTCATGAAGCACCTGATGGCGTATTGGTACCACTTTGCCATCATGTTCGAGGCCGTCTTTATCCTCACTGCGGTGGACACCGGCACCCGGGTGGGGCGCTTCTTCCTCCAGGAAATTTTCGGCAAATTCCACCCCAAATTTATGGAGCGGGGCTGGCTCCCCGGCATCATTATCACCAGTCTCATCTTCGTATTCTCCTGGGGTTATCTGGTCTATACCGGGGATATTACCACCATCTGGCCGTTGTTCGGCATGAGCAACCAGTTGCTGGCTTCCAGCGGCTTGATCATCTGCACCACCATGATCATCCGCATGAACAAGGCCAAGTTCGCCTGGATCACCGCAGTGCCGGGGTGCATCATGGCTTTTATCACCATGTGGGCGGGCTACGAGAACGTCATGAACTTCTTCCCCAAAGGGCTCTATCTGCTGGGCAGCCTGGCCGTGATCATCATGGTGCTCATGGTGATCGTCTTCGTGGGGACCTTTTTAAGATGGGCTGAGCTCCTGAAGATAAAGACTCCGGTGCTGGACGAGTTCAGCGACAAGGTGCTGGAAGTGGTGCCGGAATAGGACGGTACCAATTATTAATAGTCCGGCGGCAGGGTTTCGTCGGCAATTAATAACGTCATCTGGGCTCTTGGCGGCCGCGCATTTGATGATGCGCGGCCGCTCAATTTAGAGCGTAAAATAACAAAATAACTGATCGTTATCCACACCTCAATTAAACGAAATTGGGCTTCGATATACTTATCTTAACCCAAGGAATGGGCCGCATTTTATTTGCGGCCAGAGGGCTCCTTCCGGGCCACAAGGGAGTGGTCTGTCCAATCAGAGCCAGACGAGGATTGCTCAGGGCCCAAACCCTCAAGACCCTGACCGGCCACAGCACCGATGCCGCTTTTGAAAGATATTTCCACCGGGACCTTGATTATGTCCGCCAAGTCCAGGCAAAATTAAAAAGAAAGGTCCTGCCCTTCTCAGGCTCAAAACAGGGTCAGGGTCAAAAATAATTTGCTAACTTCTTTAAATATAGTATATTTTTAATCGGGCAGCGGGTTCGCTCCCGCCGCCTCCACCAATTTCAGGTGGACAAGGTAACCCAGCATTCAAATGCTGGGTTTCTTGGTTTTGGAGGTTAAGTGATGCAGAAGGTAATGATCCACCCCGCCAGATATGACAACGTGCGCCAGGCCGTGGCCCGGGCTTTTGAGCTCTTTCCCCTGGAATTGCGGGGCAAGAAGGTGTTAATCAAACCCAACGTGCTGCGGTCCTCGCAGGCCCACGAAGGCATTGTCACGCATCCCGCGGTGCTCCAAGCGGTGGTGGAAAAGGTGGAATCCCTGGGCCCCGCCAGCCTGGTGGTGGGCGATAATCCCGGCCTGCTCAGCTATGGGGCCAACGAGGAGAGTTTTCGCACTACCGGCCTGCTGGATGCCGCCAAAGGGTATTACCAAAACATCGGCAACGATTCCGTGCAGGTGGATTTCAATCCGGATTTCCTGGCCGCGGTGAGTATCTCCCGCATCGTTCAGGAAGCCGAGGTCATCATCAGCCTGCCCAAATTCAAAACCCACGGCCTGACCGTGATGACCGGGGCTATAAAGAACAGCTACGGGTTTTTACCCGGCGCCCAAAAGGCCAAGCTGCACCAGGTGGCGGGCAGCCCCGAACGCTTCCATGAACTGGTGGTGGATGTCTTCCGTCTGCGGGTGCCCGACTTTTTTCTGATGGACGCGGTGGTGGGCATGGAGGGTAATGGTCCGGCTTCCCCTGATCTGCGGGAGATCGGTCTGATTCTGGCCTCCGACAATGCCGTGGCCCTGGATGCCGTCGTGGCGACGATGATGGGTGTGGAACCGGGACTGCTCCGCTTCCTCCGGAAGGCCAAGGAAGTGGGGCTGGGGGACTACGACCTCAGCCAGATCGAAGTCATCGGCCCCTTAAAACCCATCCCCGATTTCAAACTGCCCCCCTTGGGCGGGGAAGCGGTTCTGCACAACCAGACCATCCAGGAGGCCCTCCATCAGCGCACGCTCGTGCGGCCCCAGGCCGATCCGGAATTGTGCACCGGCTGCGGCACCTGCATCGAGCAATGTCCGGTTTCCGCCCTGTCCCTGGAGGACTCCCTCCCCCGGGTGGACCCCGATATTTGCATCAGTTGTTTCTGCTGCCAGGAGATTTGTCCGGAGAAGGCCATAACCCTGAGGGTTCAGAGTTAAAAGCATGCCTCGCCATTCACCCCCTTCCCCGGAATATCTTTGCCGCCGCATCGTGGCGGACAGCCAGGACGCGGTCATCTTTGCGGACCGGGAGGGGATCATCCGGTTGTGGAACCGGGGCGCGGAGGAGATGTTCGGCTTCCCGGCCGCGGAGGCCCTGGGACAGCCCTTGGCGCTGATTATTCCAGAAAATCTCCGGGACCGGCACCATCAGGGCTACCAAAAGGTCATGGCCGCCGGTACGACCAAATATGCCCGGGACTTGCTGGCCGTGCCCGCGCGGCGCCGGGACGGCACCCGGATTTCCGTGGAGTTCACCATCGTCCTGGTCCGGGGCGAACAGGACGAAATTCTGGGCACCGGGGCCATCATCCGGGACGTCACCGCCCGCTGGCAGCAGGAAAAGCGCCTGCGGGAGCGCCTCGCGGCCCTGGAGGCGGAATTGCCCGATAAGAAGTAGGTTTTTGCTCCTTTTGCATTGGTGACTGCCCGGGCAAAAGCCCCGGCACCCCCCCCTTTTTCCTTATCCCTCCTCCTACCCGCGTAAAGAAGTAACTTTTGTGGCATTTTTACTCATTTAGGATAACACGTTATATTTACTTATAAATTATCTATGCCGCTATTAAGAATTACGCATTCCTGCGTTCTGGGTCCTTTCACTCCCGGTTTAAATTATTTGTGATTTGCGCCACTTACTCACTTCCCTCCCCAGGCACAGGCCTTGCTTAAGTAGATTAACGGCAACAAGAGGCGAGGGGGAGCCACTTAACCCTTAAGAGCAGCAAAGGTTCAGTGATGACAGAAAAGTGTAGCAAGCTGTTGATTGCCGAGCGTGGCTGCGAGTTGGCCCAGGGCCTGTCTCCCTGGCTGCAGGAGCAGGGCCACCAATGTAAGACCGTGGACAACATCAAAGACGTACTCATGACCCTTCAGAATGAAAAGATCACGGTCCTGGTCATGGACGTGCATCT
The DNA here is from genome assembly GCA_021813445.1 of Deltaproteobacteria bacterium. Taxonomy (GTDB): domain Bacteria; phylum Desulfobacterota; class Desulfobaccia; order Desulfobaccales; family 0-14-0-80-60-11; genus SURF-52. The sequence continues at coordinate 6,495 of JAKAKP010000057.1, read as the reverse complement.
GCCGGAGGACATGGGCTACGAGGCCATCTCCATCATCAAGGGGCTCCACCGCAAATTGCCCATCATTATTACCGCGGATGAGAACAACCCGGAGCAGGAAAGCCGCATCCGCCAGAAGGGCATTTTCTATTACCACGTGAATTCGTTCGGATTGGATGAACTCATCTTAGCAATTTCCAACGCCTTGGTGCGCGCGGCTCAATAATGCCAAAGGGGAGTTTCATGCAATTACAAGAGAAACTGACTGCCAAGGAATTCGTAATCTTAGCGGAAATGGAGCCGCCCAAGGGCACCGATGTCGTGGCCATGATCGCCAACGCCTGGGCGGTGAAGGGCAAGGTGGACGCGTACGTGATCCCGGAGATGAGCAACGCGGTGATGAAGATGAGCTCATTGGGCGGGGCGCTCCTGCTGCAGAGCCGGGGACTGGAAACGGTGCTGCAGGTCTGTTGCCGGGACCGCAACCGCCTGGCCCTGCAGGGCGACCTGCTGGCGGCCCAGGCCCTGGGGGTGCCCAACGTCATGGTGGTGGCCGGGGAGGAAATTACCCACGGGGATCATCACAAGGCCCGGCCCGTCAATGACCTTGATCTCATGGAGCTGCTATGGGCTATCGAGACCCTGAAATCCGGCCGGGACCTGGCGGGCGTGGATCTCCAGGGGGCTCCCAAATTCCTGGTAGGCTCCACCCTGAAGGTGACCCCCCGGGGTGAGCTTTGGGACCAAGAGCTGGCGAACCTGGATGCCAAGATGGGCGCAGGCGCCAGCTTTTTTGTCACCCAACCCATTTTTGACCCCGGGGCCCTGGCCAAACTCCAGGAGAGCCTGGAAAGCCGCCAGGCTGCGGTGATTCCCACGGTGCTGCTTCTCAAGTCCGTGGGCATGGCCAAGTACATTAACCGCTTTATGGACATGAAGATTTCCGAGACATTTATCCACCGCATCCAGAAAGCGCCGGACCGGGTCCGGGAATGCGTGCAGATCGCCGGGGAACTGGTGGCCGCCTTCAAAAAGCAGGGCTGCCCGGGCGTGAATATTTCCACCATCGGCTGGGAAGACCGACTCCCGGCGATCCTGGCGAGCGCCGGGGTTTGAGCGATACAGGGACCAAGACATGCCCAAAGAGAAAGAGATCAAAGCCAAGGAAAAATCCCCCCAGGGCGGCAACGGCAAAGGTGCGGCTGCCCCTATGGGTGCGGTAATGGTGGTGGGCGGCGGCGTCGCCGGCATCCAGGCTTCCCTGGACCTGGCCAACTCCGGTTTTTACGTGCACTTGGTGGAGGCCAAGCCGGCCATCGGCGGGGTTATGGCCCAGTTGGACAAGACCTTCCCCACCAATGACTGTTCCATGTGTATTATTTCGCCCAAGCTGGTGGAATGCGGGCGTCATCTGAATATCAATATTCACACCCTAACCGAGGTGCAGGGCGTCAGCGGCGAGCCGGGCAACCTGACCGTGACCCTGAAAAAGGAGCCCCGCTATGTGGACCCGGCCAAATGCACCGGCTGCGGGGAGTGCGCCAACGTCTGCCCGGTGACCATGCCCGACGCCTTCAATATGGGCCTGGCCGAGTGGCACGCGGCCTACCGCCTCTATCCCCAGGCCATTCCCGCGGCCTTCGGCATCAAGAAGCTGGACCGGGCCCCTTGTACCCTGACTTGTCCCGCGGAGATCAATGTCCAGGGCTACGTGCAGCTCATCAAGATGGGGAAATACGAGGAAGCGGTAAAGCTCATCATGGAGCGGCTGCCCCTGCCCGGGGTCCTGGGGCGGGTCTGCCCGCACCCCTGCGAGTCCAAGTGCCGCCGGGCCGAAATGGACGAGCCCATCGCCATTTGCAGCTTAAAGCGCTTTGCCGCGGACCAGGTGGACCTGATGAGCTTTGCCCCGCCCCTGGTGGAAGCCAAGCCCGAGAAAATCGCCATCGTCGGCTCCGGGCCCGCGGGCCTGAGCTGCGCCTATCATCTGGCCCTGAAGGGCTACCGGCCCACTATCTTCGAAGCCCTCCCCAAGGCCGGGGGCATGCTGCGGGTGGGCATCCCCGACTACCGCCTGCCCAAGGGCATCCTGGACCAGGAGATCGACAACATCCTGCGCCTGGGGGTGACGCTCAAGACCAACACCGCGCTGGGCCGGGATTTCACCCTGGACGGGCTTTTTGACGAGGGCTACAAGGCCGTGTTCCTGGGCATCGGCTGCCACGTGGGCAAACCCTTAGGGATTGCCAACGAAAGCGCGCCGGGCGTGGTCCAGGGCGTGGAGTTTCTGCGCCGCCACAACCTGGGCGAGCCCCAGGAGATCGGCAAGTCCCTGGCGGTCATCGGCGGCGGCAACGTGGCCATCGACGTGGCCTGCACCGCCCGCAGATTGGGTTCCGAGGTCACCATCGTCTACCGCCGCTCCCGGGAGGAGATGCCCGCGTTCGCCCACGAAGTGGAACAGGCCATGTGCGAGGGCGTCAAGATCATTTACCTCGCCGCGCCCCTGGAAGTGGTAGTGGGCGCGGATGGCAAGGCCGTGGGGCTGATCTGTCAGAAGATGGAGCTGGGCGAGCCCGACGCCTCGGGCCGCCGCAAACCCGTGCCCATCCCCAACGAGACCTTCGAGCTGCCGGTGGACATGATTGTGCCGGCCATCGGCCAGGAAGCGGCCAAAGGCCCCTTATCTGACTGCGGCATCAATCTTTCCCGCTGGGGCACCATCGAGGTGGACCAGGTCACCTATCAGACCTCCCGGCCCGGGGTCTTTGCCGCGGGCGACGTGCACACCGGCCCCTGGATTGCAGTGGAGGCGGTGGGCGGCGGCATCGAGGCCGCGGAGTCCATCAGCCGCTATTTGCAGGGCCTGGACCTGCGGGAAGGCCGCACCGAGGGCGAAGAGGCCCACAAGCGCTGGGCCGAGATCCCCAAGGACGAGGAGGGCCGGCCCCGGGAGGTCATGGCCGCGCTGCCGCCGGAGTACTCCTGCTCCTGCTTCGATGAAATCGCCCAGGGCTTTACCGAGGAGCAGGCTAAGCGGGAGGCGTCCCGCTGCCTCAACTGCGGCGTCTGCTCCGAATGCCTGCAGTGCGTCGCGGCCTGCCAGGCCGGGGCCATTGATCATAGCCAGAAGCCGGCGACGGAAGAGGTGCAGGTGGGTGCGGTCATCATGTCCCCGGGCTTCCAGACCTTCGACGCCGCCAAATATGCATCCTACCACTATGCCAAGCTGCCCAACGTGGTCACCTCCCTGGAGTTCGAGCGCATCCTGTCCGCTTCCGGCCCCTTCGCCGGCCACCTGGTAAGGCCCTCGGACCACAAAGAGCCGAAGAAGATCGCCTGGCTGCAGTGCGTGGGCTCCCGGGACGTGAAGCACCACTCCTATTGCTCTTCCGTATGCTGCATGTACGCCATCAAGGAGGCGGTGATCGCCAAGGAGCATGCGCCTTACGACCTGGACGCCGCCATCTTCTTCATGGACATGCGCACCTTCGGGAAAGACTTTGAGCAGTACTACAACCGGGCCAAGGATGAGAGCGGCGTCCGGTTCATCCGCTCCCGCATCCATACCATCGACCCCGCAGAAGACGATAGTCTGCTCATCACCTATTTGGACGAGACCGGCGAGAAGAAGTCGGAAGTCTTCGACCTGCTGGTCCTGTCCGTGGCCATGGAGGTGAGCCCGGCGGCCAAAAAGCTGGCCCAGACCCTGGAAGTGGAGGTAAACGGCCACGACTTCGCGGCCACCGCGCCTTTTACGCCGGTGTCCGCGTCCCGGCCGGGCATCTATGCCTGCGGAGCCATGCAGGGGCCGAAAGACATCCCGGAGTCGGTGATGCAGGCTTCTGCGGCCGCGGGTGCGGTGAGCGCCGCGCTGGGCGAAGCCCGCTGGACCCAGACCAAAACCCGGGAGATTCCCCCGGAGAAAGCCATCAGCCCGGAGGACCAGCCCCGCATCGGCGTCTTCGTCTGCAACTGCGGCATCAACATCGGCGGCATCATCAATGTGCCGGAACTGCGGGATTATGCGGCCACGCTGCCCAATGTGGTCTACACCGCGGACAACCTCTTCACCTGCTCCCAGGACACCCAGGTGCAGATGACCAGGATCATCGAGGAGGAGAACCTCAACCGGGTGGTGGTGGCCGCGTGCACCCCCATCACCCATGAGCCCCTGTTCCGGGAGACCATGATCGATGCGGGTTTGAACAAATACCTCTTCGAGATGGCCAACATCCGCAACCAGGACTCCTGGGTGCATATGAAGGAACCGGACAAGGCCACGGAGAAGGCCAAGGACCTGGTGCGCATGGCCGCGGCCCGGGCTTCGCTGCTGAAGCCCCTGGCGGAAACGCCCTTGACCATCAACCAGCGGGCCCTGGTCATCGGCGGCGGCATCGCCGGCATGAACGCGGCCCTGAACCTGGCGGACCAGGGGTTCGAGACCATTGTCCTGGAGAAGGAAGACCGTCTGGGCGGCAATGCCTGGCGGATCCACCATACCATCGAAGGCCAGGACGTCCAGGCGTATCTCCAGGAACTCATCGAAAAAGTCAGGGCCCACGACAAGATCCAGGTCCTCACCGGGGCCCTGGTGGTGGGCTTCAGCGGCTATAAAGGCAACTTCACCACGGAAGTGCTGGTGGGGCCGGCCATGTATGAACGGAAAATCGACCACGGCGTCACCGTGGTGGCCACCGGCGCCCAGGAATACCGCCCCAAGGAGTTCGCTTACGGCGAGCATCCCCGGGTGCTGACCCAGATGGAACTGGGGGACCTGCTCCACGAGAGCCCCGGCGAAGTAGGCCAGTGGCAGCGGGTGGTGATGATCCAGTGCGTGGGCTCCCGCAATAAGGAGAACCCCAACTGCAGCCGCATCTGCTGCCAGGGGGCGGTGAAGTATGCCCTGCAGTTGAAAAAACTCAATCCCGAGCTGGAGGTCATGACCCTCTATCGGGATATGCGCACCTACGGCTTCCTGGAAGACTACTACCGGGAGGCCCGGGAAAAGGGGGTGATGTTCGCCAGGTACGACCTGGAGAAGTTGCCCCGGGTAGCCACCGACGGCGGCAAATTGAGCGTCACCTTCGTGGATCACGTGCTGGAGCGGCCCATCCAGATGCCGGTGGACGCGGTCATCTTAAGCGCCGCAGCCCTACCCAACGATACCGAGGAACTGGCCTCCCTGCTCAAGATCCCCAGGAACGCCATGGGCTTCTTTATCGAGGCTCACGCCAAGCTCAGGCCCGTGGACTTTGCGTCGGAGGGCATCTTCCTCTGCGGCCTGGCCCATTCGCCCAAGCTCATCAGCGAGTCCATCGCCCAGGCCATGGCCGCGGGCGCCCGGGCCGGGGCCTTCCTGGCGGACACCCGGCAGACCATCAGCGGCGTCACCGCGCATGTGTCGCCGGAGCGTTGCGCCGCCTGCCTGGTCTGTGTGCGCAGTTGTCCTTACCACGTGCCCCAGATCAACCGGGATAATGTGTCGGAGATCAACCCGGCCTTGTGCCAGGGCTGCGGCACCTGCGCCTCGGAATGTCCGGCCAAGGTGATCCAGGTGGCCCATTTTGAGGACGACCAGTTAGAGGCAAAGATCAAAACCTTATTTTGAGGAGTCGAAGATGGATAATTTTGAGCCGAAGATCGTCGGGTTTTGCTGCCACTACTGAGCTTACAGCGCCGCGGACCTGGCAGGTTCGATGCGATTGCAATATCCGACCAACGTCCGGATCATCGAAGTGCCTTGCTCCGGCAAGGTGGACATCCTGCACCTGCTCCTGGCCTTTGAACAGGGCGCGGACGGCGTCATCGTCGTGGGCTGCATGGAAGGGGATTGCCACTACATGGCGGGCAACCTCTACGCCAAGAAACGGGTCCAAAGGGTCAAGGAAATCCTGGACCGGGTGGGCCTGGGCGGCGAGCGGGTGGGGATGTACAACCTCTCCTCCGGCATGGGACCCAGGTTTGCGGAGATCATCCGGGAAATGACCGCGAAGATTATGGAATTGGGGCCCAGCCCCATCAGGATCGCCAAGGGCACGGCTGTGAGAGCCGCCGGGGAGGTAGCCGCATGATCAAGGCAAAACCGAAACCTATGGAAGAGATTATCGAGAATGTCAAGGACTTCAGCAGGCTGCTGATTGCCGGCTGCGACGGCTGCGTCACCGTCTGTGAGGCCGGGGGCCTGAAGGAGGCCAAGGTGTTGGCCGCGGCGCTCCGGCTTTATTTCACCCAGGGCGGCAAGCAGGCCCAGGTGGATGAGACCAGCCTGACCCGCCAGTGCGAAAAGGAGTATTTGGCGCAGCTCTCCGACCGGATCGACCAGTATGACGCGGTGGTGTCTCTGGCCTGCGGCTGCGGCATCCAGTACCTGGCGGAGATGTATGACAAAAAGCTGGTCTTTCCGGGAGTGGACACCTGCTTCTTGGGGGTCAACGAAGAGCGGGGCCTGTATTCGGAGCGCTGCCAGGCCTGCGGCCGCTGCATCCTGGCGGAGACCGGGGGCGCGTGCCCCAT
>JAKAKP010000095.1 GCA_021813445.1 Deltaproteobacteria bacterium | reverse complement strand
CGGAACAACCGACAATCAAAAATAAATTGGCGTTTCTCTACCGCCGATGCCAGGATAAAGCTTAAGCACCTTTATCCGAAACTATAATTGTTACATGGTACTAGGTTCTAGCGCACGCACCCAGAGCTTGATCCTGACCTGCATCGCCATCATACCAAAATTTTGGCCGGGAGATACAGCCGGGCAGCCGGCGCGCCCTGGCCATTACCCATTATTTGCTTCCCGGCCGTCCACCCCCCCTCCCCTCCCCTACTCTGCTTGACAAAGCCGGGCCCATAAGATTAAATAGGTTCAAAATCCCGCATTTTTAAAGGGTTTTCTTCCATATGGGCCTCTTTCAAAAAGTCATGGTGGCCAACCGGGGCGAAATCGCGGTGCGCATCATCCGCGCCTGCAAAGAGCTGGGTATTCCCACGGTTACCGTCTTCACCGAGCAGGACGCCAATGCCATTCACATCACCAAGGCCGACCAGGCCATCCTGGTGAGCCCGGGACCGGTGGCTGGGTATTTGGACCACGCCCAGATCATCGAAGTGGCCCGCTGGGCCGGGGCCGACGCCATCCACCCCGGCTACGGCTTCGGCGCCGAGAACTGGCAGTTCGCCCAGGCCTGCGAGGACGCGGGCCTCACCTTCATCGGCCCCCCGCCTGAGGCCATGCGGCAGATGGGGGACAAGGTCCTGGCCCGGAAACTGGCGGACGAGGCCGGTTTGCCCACCGTGCCCGGCTCCCCGGTCATCGGGACGGCAGAGGAGGCCCAAACCTGGGCCGGCAAGATCGGCTTTCCCATGCTGCTCAAGGCCAAGGGCGGCGGCGGCGGCCGGGGCATGCGCCGGGTGGATACCTTGGAGCAGTTGCTCAACAGCCTCCAGGGCGCGTCCCAGGAGGCGGCCCGCAATTTCGGGGACCCCGCGGTCTACCTGGAAAAACTCATCGAAGAGCCCAAACACATCGAAATCCAGATCCTGGGCGACAAGCACGGCAACCTCATCCACCTGGGGGAGCGGGACTGCTCCATCCAGCGCCGCCACCAGAAGATCATCGAAATTGCGCCGTCGCTGGTCCTCACCCCGGAGAAGCGCCGGGAAATGGGGGAGCTGGCCAAGCGGGCCGCGGCGCTTCTCGGCTACCACTCCGCGGGCACCATGGAGTTCCTGGTGGATAAGGACCTCAACTACTATTTCCTGGAGATGAACACCCGCATCCAGGTGGAGCACCCCATCACCGAGCTCATCACCGGCATCGACCTGGTGGCCGGGCAGATCAAGGCCGCGGCCGGGGAACGGCTGACCCTCACCCAGGACGACGTGCGCCTGCACGGGTTCGCCATCGAGTGCCGCATCAACGCCGAGGACCCCCGGAACAACTTCTTCCCGTCGCCGGGGCGCATCACCCGCTACCAGTCCCCCGGCGGCATCGGCATCCGCCTGGACGGCTGCGTCTTCGGGGGCTACGAAGTGCCCCCCTATTTCGACCCCCTGCTGGCCAAGCTCTGCGCCTGGGGCAACACCTGGGAGGAGGTCCTCAATCGCATGGACCGGGCCCTGGAAGAATACATCATCCGGGGCATCAAGACCACCATCCCCTTCTACCGCCAGGTCCTGAAACACGCAGACTTCCGCTCCGGCCTCTTCACCACCAACTTCCTGGCGGAAAAGATGCCCTCCCTGGCCTACAAAGACGTCCACGAACCCTGGGACCTGTTTTACGTGGCCGGGGCTACTTTATTTTGTGAATTGAATCAGATTGCGAAGAAGTAGCATGTAGGGCGGGAAAGCGCAGCGCATCCCGCCTTTGGCCCGAAAAGATATGACTCACGCAAAGACGCTAAGGCGCAAAGAAAGACGCAAAAATATATTAATTTATCATTCCTAACGGATGATAGATCGTGGCGCGTCTTACGCGCCAAAATGGTGCGTGAGACGCACCCTACAACTTTCTCGTTCCCAAGTTGTACTTGGGAACGGCAATGATTTGCCAAGCTGAGCTTGGCGGGCAAGGCGTTCCCAAGCCAAGCTTGGGAACGAGGGGAAATAAATGGATAAAGATGGACACTAAACGTTTAGAACAGATTGGAAAAGACTTTATATCCAGCACTCTACAAGATTCCGGGATATTAGTTGCCGAACCTCGCTTTGACCGCTTGGGCACTGATTTGATCGGTTTTACATCGGTTGATGATGAAGGAAAATTCTGTAGAATTCAATGTAAGTATAGAGAGCTTAAGAAATCAATATCTATCAAAATCGATTCCAAATATGTAGTCGGTGCGTTTGTTTTATTTCTTTATATAAAATATGCAGGCAAAAGGCATGTTTTTTGCTTTTTGCCAGAGGATATTAATCGTATTTTTAAGCATAATGCGGAAAATAGTCTCTATCAACTATGTATAACACCGAAGATTATGCTTTCTCTTGATAATTACAATTCAATTAGTTTTTCTGATGATAAAAAAGCTTCTATATATGAGGTAATGAATTCATCTTCGCCTAATTCAGAATTAAAACTACTTCTTCCAGGTATATTTAAGAAAATAAAAAAGCTAAATGAAACCAAGGATAAACTAATAGGACTTATGCAGATCCAGCATAAAATTGAAATATTAAAGCAAAAAAATCAGATGTTAAACGAAATGATTGAAATGATGGAAGGCCATATAAACTTTATTGAAAATCAACAATCTTCAAATAATTAAGAGTACTAAATCTTCTTCTCGTTCCCAAGTTGTACTTGGGAACGCAGGTACCAGGCAAGCTTAGCTTGCCCTCTATCTGCGTTCCCAAGCAAAGCTTAGGAACGAGATGATAAAATTAACAGACACTATCTGCCAAAGGCGGGATGCGTTTCACTTTCCCGCCCTACGAATCGAACTGACGATATTTCTTATAGGGCGCATCTTACGCGCCGGAAATGGTGCGTGAGACGCACCCTACAACTATTGCGGGATGCGCTGCGCTTTCCCGCCCTACAACTACTGACAACTGGCCACTGGCCACTGACAACTATAAAAAACTATGTTCAATCCCGTAAAAGTCACTGATGTCAGCCTCCGGGACGGGTTGGAGGATTTTGTTCTCAGGCACCTGCGCCTGGATGATCTGGGGCGGCTGGTGGGACTGCTGGACCGGGCCGGGTTCTATTCCCTGGACTGCTGGGGCGGCTCCACTTTTTACGCGGCCTTGGTCGATCTCAAGGAAGACCCCTGGGAGCGCCTGAAAAAGATGCGCCGGGCCCTCTCCCGCACCCCCATCCAGATGATCCTGAGGGGCCGGATGCTGGTGGGCTTCAAGCCCTACCAAGACGAGGTCATCCGCAAATTCATCACCCGGGCCGCCAACCTGGGGGTGGATATCTTCCGCATCTACGACAACCTGAACGATGTGGAGAATATGCAGACCGCCATAGCCGCGGCCAAGGAACTGCGCAAACAGGTGGAGGCCACGGTGCTCTTTTCCCTCAACCCCCACATGACCGTGGACGATTACCTGCAGATGGCCAGCGGCCTGGTGAATCTGGGCGCGGATGTGATCTGCCTCAACGACTCCTTCGGGGTCATGACCCCCCACCAGATGGAGACCCTGATCACCGCGTTCCGCCGCTATTTCCATCAGCCCCTGCGGCTGCACCTCCATAATAACCACCAAGCCGCATTGACGTCGTACCAGGAAGGGGTGCACCAGGGCGCGGCCCTGGTGGACACCACCCTGGCCGCCCTGGCCTGGTCCTACGGCCCGCCCCCGGTGGAATCCCTGATGTTCTCCCTGGGGGGGTCAAAGTTCGACCCCCACATCGATCTGGACGTCCTGGGCGAGGTCACCGAGTACCTGGATCACCTGAAAGAGAAGTACCATTACAAAGAGCCCCCGCCCTGGAAGATGGACGACCGCCTGGGCCCGGATTACCTGCCCGGGCCGTTAAAGGAATTCATCCGGGAGGAACTAGTGCGCCGGGACGCCCGGGACCGCCAGAATGTGGTGTGCAAAGAGGCCCAGCAGGTCTGGAGCGACCTGGGCTTCCCCATCCTCAAAGGGCGCATCCTGGAGATCGTGGGGCTCCAGGCCGTGGAAAATATTTTGTCAACCCGGCGCTACGAAAAGATTATCCCCAGCTTACAAAACCTCATCCGGGGCCAATACGGGCGGCTCCACTCCCCCATCCTCCTGGAGCTGCAAAGCCGGGCTTTGGCCATGGCCGGCGAGGCCCCGGCCACCCTGGAAAAAGAAGGGGCCATGCGCACCCTCCCCGGCCTGGAGCTGGAAGAGGACGTCCTCACCTACAGCCTCTTTCCGGAGGAAGCCGAGGCCTTTTTCTATAAGCGGGCTGATGCCAAAGCGCCGGCCGCCGCGCCTGCGCCTGCGCCTGCGGCCCCCGGGCCTTATCCCCTGGGAGCGGCCTTTTCCGCGCCCCATCTCATCCTCAGCCACAAAGGCGATGAAGTGCAGACCCGCCTGGAGGGGGTGGGAGCCGTGCGCAAGGGCAAGCAGGTGCTGTTCATCAATATCCAGGACCACATCGAAGAGATCGAGGTGCAGCTCATTCCCGGGGAAGGCAGGCAGCGGGATTACCTGGTGACCTTCCACGGCGACACCTACCGCATCCGGATCAGCAAAACCTTCCCCAAGGAACAGGAATACACCCCGGTCTTCCTGGAAATCAACGGCCAGATGGAAGAGTTTCTCATCAAAGAACCGGCAGAGAAGGGAAAAAGCTGAATGAAAAAGATTCACCGCAGAGGCACAGAGGACACAGAGATTCACAGAGAATAAAAATAAAGCGGGTAGGCCTCTGGCCCACTCTCTTTTTTGTTATTATTTTCTCTGTGTAACTCTGTGCTCTCTGTGTCTCTGTGGTAAATCACTTCCAGGAGGTCGCCATGCGTATCCGTTCCCGGATGTTGCCCCCAGGTTGGTACCCCCTCAGCCGAAGCGAATGCGTCACCACCATCGAAGAGATGGTTGCCGGAGTCAAGCCCCTGCCCGCAGGCACCAAAGTCTACGGGGGTATCATGCCCCACGCGGGCTGGTTCTTCTCCGGCAAACTCGCGGCCCGGGTTTTTTGTCTGGCTTCGAAGGCGATGCAGCCGCAAATAGTTTGCGTCTTCGGCGGCCACTTGGGCGACTCCCCGCCCCTGCTGGTCACGGACGAAGCCTGGGAAACCCCGCTAGGGGACATTCCCCTGGCCACGGAGTTCTATGAGCCCCTGCGGACGCGCCTGACACTGAAGGAAGAATATCCCGGGGACAACACCATCGAAGTGCAGCTCCCCTTTGTCAAATACTTCTTTCCCAAAGCCAAAGTCCTGGCCGTGCGCAGCCCCCAAACCCAGCAGGCCGTGGCCCTGGGCGAGGCGGTGGCGGCCATCGCGCAGGAACTCAAGCTCTCGCTGCTGGCCTTCGGCTCCACGGACCTGACCCACTACGGACCCAACTACGGCTGGGCCCCCAAGGGTTACGGCCCGGACGCGGTGAAATGGGTCAAAGAAGTGAACGACAAAAGATTTATAGACCTGACCCTGAAACTGGATGCTACGGGAATGCTCCAGGACGCGGCCCTGCACCAGAGCGCCTGCAGCGCCGGGGGGGCGGTGGCCGCGGTGGCCGCGGCCAAAAAGCTGGGCGCCACCAAGGCCCAGTTGGTGGACTACTACACTTCCTACGACATCATGCCCGGGGACAGCTTCGTGGGCTATATGGGCGTGGTCTTGGAGGGGTGAGCGAAGAGGCAGGGAGAAAAGACATGGAAAAAGAAGATTTCTGGCGGAAAGCCTGGTTTTTCGGCTTAGGCGTGGCGAATTTCACCAAGGCCAAAATTGAGGCCCTGGTGGAAGAGATGATCAAGCGGGGGGAAATCAACCAGCAGGAAAAGTCCCAAACCGTGGAAGAGATTTTAGGCCGCATGCAATCCGCGCAGGCAGCCCTCTTTGCCAAGGTCAAGGAGGCGGTGGCGCAGGTGGTGCAGGAATTGAAGCTGGCCCGGCTTGCGGACCTGCAAGCCCTGGAAAAAAGGGTCGCGGCCTTGGAAAAGGAACTGGCGGAACGGGAGATCGAAGGGCGGCAGGGCGTCGTCGTTGACTAGAAGCCATTTCAAAACCTGCCGTTCTGTCATCCTGAACGCCGTGAAGGATCTCAACCCCTCGAAAAAACGAGATTCTTCGCTACGCTCAGAATGACAATTCAGGGCTATTTGAGGTTTTTAAATGGCTTCTTATCCATAAGGTTATGGGGGCAGGTTGTAAGACAAAAAACTGCTCCCCGGCGGACCATTTAACCCCATGGTTATCGCGGCCAATCAACCCTATTTTTGCCCTTTCCCCGGCTTTTTCTACAAGGCGTGGCTGGCCGACGTCCTGGTCATCCTGGACGAGGTGCAATTCCCCCAAGGCACCACCTGGGTCAGCCGCAACCGCTTCAAGAATGATCAAGGCCCCCTGTGGCTGACCATCCCGGTTTGGAAGAAAGGCCTGGGCTTACAAAAGATTAACCGGCTGGAAATCTGCTATGAGGGGCGCTGGCCGCGCAAACACTTGGAAAGCCTCCAGAGCGCATATCGCCATGCCCCTTACCTGGAGGACCATCTCCCCCTGGCGGAGGAGATGTTTACCGGGAAATTTGCCCGGCTCATCGACCTGAACTTAACCGTTATCCGCTATTTCTTCGATTTCCTGCAGTTGCCCACCCGGCTGGTGCTCCTTTCCGAGTTGGCGGTGCCAGGCCGGGGCAGCCGGCTGCTCCTGGAAATCTGCCGGGTCCTGGGGGCCTCGACTTTCCTGGTCCAGAGCCAGGCCCAAAAATATCTGGACCCCAAGCTCTTCCAGGAAGAAGGAATCGAATTGCTCTCATATAAATATATCCCCCCCGTTTATCCCCAGCTTTGGGGCGACTTCCTCCCTAACCTCTCCACTTTTGACCTGGTGTGCAATTGCGGCCTCAAGGCCCGGGACCTGCTGCGGCGCCGCCAGCCTGCGATTTCAGAATTTTAGATCAGAAAGAAAACGAACCGGGAAGGCGGGGGCTGAAGTTCAACTCCTGCTCAAAATCTCCACCCTCACCTTGCCGTCCAGGAGGGCCCGGAAGCGCTCGGCGTCCTCCAGGGTGCCATATTCCGTGCCGTAATGCATGGGAATGGCCACCTGGGGGTGCAAGGCCAGGGCTGCCTGGGCCGCTTCCGCGGGCCCCATCACGTTGAAACCGGAAATCGGCAGCAGTGCGATGTCCACGCGGAGATCGAGCATCTCGGGGATAAAATCCGTGTCCCCGGCATAATACACGCGCAGCCCCTCCAAGGTGACGATGAAACCCAGGTAGGCCTGCCGCCGGGGGTGAAAGCTCAGGTGGAGGTTATAGGCAGGCACGGCTTCGATGGAGAAGTCCTCCATGGTTTCCTGCTGTCCCGGGGCCATGGCGATGACAGGGGGAGAAATATGCTTGGCTGCATGCGCATCCGTCAGGATAACGGTGTGCGTCCGCCGTACCTTCTCGATATCCACCGGGGAACAATGGTGCGGATGGTCGTGGCTCACGAGGATGATGTCCGCGGGCCTGAGGCGGTGCAAGGCGAAGGGATCAAAATAGATTAAGGGCTCACCTTCGTAGACGAAGGCCGAATGCCCCAGCCACAGTAGCTTATCTAAAACCTGCTCCAGCATAAAGTCCTCACTGCCCTGGATGTTTTGGGGAGAATGCCAGGAGAATTCCCAGCCGTATATTATATTGGTAAACACGCGGGCCGCCCATGTCAAAGACAGAAATGAGTCACAGGACAAGTCTTTGAACTGAGATACCTTCTTGGCAGCAGTATTAAAATTCCCCAAAATTCCCCTCAAAGGGGCACCCCCTTTGAAAAAGGGGGAAGGGGGGATTTTGATGCGCTCAACAGCGAGGCAGTATAGTTAATAGGGGATTTAATCCGGCAGTCCCACATGGGCCATATGACCCACCCAGAAAGCATGAAAACGGGCGGGCGTCTCGCCGGCCAGTTTTAGCGCAGGCGAGACGCCTGCACCACCAAGAAAAAATTTTCGAAGTGGGTCAACCTTCGATCAAAATCAGTTGCATATCCATGACATTGGTGCCGGTGGGGCCGGTGATCAGGAGATCGCCAAGCTGCTGAAAAAAGGAGTAGGAATCGTTGTCCGCCAGATAATGCCGGGGGTCCAGGCCCCGGGCCCCGGCCCGGGCCACGGTCTGGCCGTCCGCCAGGGCCCCGGCCGCGTCCGTGGGGCCGTCGCTGCCGTCGGTGCCCCCGGAGAGCAGGTTGATATTGGGAACTCCGCCGATCGCCAGAGCAAAGGCCAGGGCCAGTTCGGTATTCCTGCCGCCCCGGCCGGAGCCGCGCACGGTGACGGTGGTTTCCCCGCCGGAGATGAGGCAGACTTTGCGCCCCGGTGCCAGGGTCTCCTTGACCTCCAAGGCCTGGCGGGCGAGGTCCCCGGCCACGGTCGCAGCTTCGCCACTCAAAGTCGCAGAAATAATCCTGGCGTCCCACCCCAGGCGTGCCGCCGCTTCCTGGGCCGCGGCCAGGGCCAGGGTATTGCTGCCAATGATGAGATTCTGGACCTGGCGGAAGACCAGGTTTCCCGGCTTCGGGGTTTCCGGCAGAAGTCCCTGGACCCCCTGGGTGATGAGCTCCCGCACCCGGGGCGGCAGCCTTTCCCCTAGCCCGTATCTGGCAATGATTCCCTGCACCTCCCCATAGGTGGAGGGGTCGGGCGCCGTGGGTCCGGAGGCGATGACGTCCAGCCGGTCGCCGATGACGTCGGACAAGAGCAGCGAAACCACCGTGGCCGGATACGCGATTTCGGCCAGCCGCCCGCCTTTCACCGCAGAAATGTGTTTCCGCAGGGCATTGAGTTCATCGATGCTGGCCCCGCACTCCAACAGGAGTTGGGTCGCGTGTTGCTTCTCGCTGAAATTCAGGGGCGGCAAAGGCGCGGGGGTCAGGGCGCTGCCGCCCCCGGAGAAGGCGCATAAGACCAAATCCTCATGATGGCTTTTTCTTAACTGTCCCAGAATATATTTGATCGCGATCAAGCCGGCCTCGTCCGGCACGGGATGGCCGGCTTCCATCACCCTAATCTTTTTAAGCGGCAGGCCGTGGCCGTATTTGACAATGATCCAGCCGGTGGTGAGCCGGTCCCCCAGAATCTCTTCCAGGGCCTGGGCCATGGGCGCCGTGCCTTTACCGGCGCCGGTGACGATAATTCTCCGGAAGCGCTCCAGGGGATAGAAGCTCTCCCCCACCCGCAACCGGCCTCCCGCCAGGGCCACGTGCCGCCGCACCGCCTCCCCCGGGTCCACGGCCCGGAGACCGGCCCGGAAGATGGTGGTGAGGGTTTCCTTGATTTTTTGTTCCATGGCCAGGGGCTCAGGTTCGCACCACCCCGACGCCGGGCACGGGCACCGGGGCCTTGGACCTGGTGGCTACCACCAAAATCCCGCCGGCGGCCATGAACAGGGCGCTGACCAGCAGGCCGCCGGTATAGCCGTAATGGGAATCTTTGAGCGCGCCGATGAGGTAGGGGCCGACGAATCCCCCTAAATTGCCGATGGAGTTGACCACGGCAATGCCCCCGGCCGCAGCCGTGCCCCGCAGGCGCACCAGGGGCAGAGGCCAGAAGGTAGGCATGGCGCAAAAGAAGCCCACGGCTACTAAGACGAACCCCAGGGTGGCCAGGGTCTGGTTAATCACCGGGGGCAAAAGGGCCGCAAAGTCCTGGTGCGTAGCGCCGGCCACCAGAACGAAGCCCAGGGCCCCAGTGAGCAGCGCCGCCAGGACATGCCATTCCCGCTCCTGTTTGCGATCGGAGTGGCGTCCCCAGAAGAACATGGTCAGCGCCCCGCACAGCGGGGGGATGGCCAGAATCCATTTCAATTGCGGCGCGGCAATGCCCACGCCTTCCCTTCCCAGCACCGTGGGCATCCAAAAGTTCAAGCTATAGAGCCCCGTGACCATGCAGAAATAGACCGCGCTCAGGGCCATGATGGAGTGGTGGACCAGGGCCCGCCGCAACGGCAGGTGGGGTTTGTGGTGGTCTTCCGCGGCCAGCGTCTCCTGTAGCCAGGCAGCCTGCTCCGGCCTCAGCCAGCCGGCCTCCTGGGGCCGGTCCGGCAGATAGAAGAGCACCGCGAAGCCCAGCAGCACCGCGGGAATCGCTTCCACAACGAACATCCATTGCCAGCCGGCCAGGCCCCCCGCGCCGTGGAACTCCAGCAAGTAGCCCGAGAGGGGCGCACCGATGATGCCGGAGAGGGGTATGGCGATCACAAAGAGGGCCGTCATCCTGGCCCGGATGGCGTTGGGGAACCAGTAGGTCAAATAGAGGATCATGCCCGGGAAGAACCCGGCCTCGGCCAAGCCCAAGACGATGCGGTTAACGATGTAGCTTTTGGGCCCCACCACCCAGGCCGTCGCGGCCGCGACCAGACCCCAACTGATCATGATGCGGGCGATCCACTTGCGGGCGCCAAAACGGTCCAGCAGGAGGTTGCTGGGCAATTCAAAAAAGAAATAGCCGATGAAAAACGCGCCGGAGCCAAACCCGTAAAGGGTCTTGCTGATATTGAGGTCCCGGTTCATATCCATGGCCGCGAAACCGACATTGGCGCGGTCCAGGAAGGCAATAAAATATAGGAGCATCATGAAGGGGATAAGCCGCCAGATGACCCGCCGGATGGTCTCCTGTGGGCATGCCCCGGGGTACGGCGCTGGTTCCATGTCTGCCGCCTTGCACGAGATGGCATATTTGCTTTTATCGACTGATCATATTAGCATTATCTGCCCGAGTAAAGAAGCGGATCCTGCACCCCGGGATTTGATCTCATAAGCTATTTCAAATCCAAATTTAAGTATCTTTTTGGCTCATCCAGGAGGGTTTTAATGTAAAAAGGATTTCTCCCCCCTTTTCTAAAGGGGGCTGGGGGAATTAAATAAGCGCCTGATAATCCCCCTAAATCCCCCCTTAGAAAGGGGGGACTTTAAGAATCCTTCTTCAAACCTTTGCTGGTTGATAACTATCTGCGGCCTCGAAATAATTTTTGAAATGGGTTCGAGCAAAAGCATTGCTTGATCTCCCTGCTGCCAGTGGTTAGGTTCCCAGGTATGGGTTGACTTGAACTCCAGCGCCTGCATAATCTCTGCTATATGGAAAATAATTCTAGCCAGCCGCCGATATTTCCGAAATTCAAGCCCCTGGAGCTGGAAGATCGGGGCCTCCTCCAGCCGCGCCTTTGGGAGTATCAGCCGGAGACTTCCGAACTCACCTTTACCAACCTTTTGATCTGGAAAGATCACTATAAGTTGTCCTGGTCCTTAGATGGCGCCTGGCTGTTGATTATCACTGACTCCGCCTCTGGCGGCACCTGGTCCTTTCCCCCCATCGGCCCGCCCTTCAGGGCGCCAATCTGCCTGAAATTGCTCCGATGGCTCCAAGGGGAAAAAGGGGTAGAAGCTTCCCGGATTGAGCGCGCCGACAACCGGCTGGTGCAGGAATTGGCGGATACTCCCGGTTTCTTGATCGAACCCTTAAGGGATCATTTCGATTACGTCTATCGCTCTGCGGACCTCATTGAGCTCAAGGGCCATCACTATCAGGGGCAGCGGAACCATATCCACCAGGTGCAGCGCGCCTATGCTTATGCCTATGAAACGCTGCAAGATCGACATCTCGCAGCCTGCCTGGAGTTAGCGGAAACCTGGTGCGCTTCTAAGAGATGTGCGGAAGATTTGAGTCTTTCAGGGGAATGGGAGGCGGTAAAGGCCAGTTTGCAAAACTTCCATAACCTCCAGTTGGAGGGAGGAGTCATTCTGATTAATCAGCAAGTGGCGGCCTTCACCCTGGGGGAGATGCTCAATCAGGACACTGCGGTGATCCATATCGAAAAGGCCAGTCCCCAAATTCCGGGATTATATGCGGTGATCAATCAGGAATTTAGCCGGCATTCCTGGTCCCAAGTGCCTTTCGTCAACCGGGAACAAGACCTGGGCGTACCCGGGCTGCGCACCGCCAAATTATCTTATAACCCCCTGCGTTTGGTCGAAAAATTCCGGATTCAGCTCACTTAATTCCTTCTAGGAAGGTTGCGAGTAATTAGCCGCATAGAAGAAGCCAAAAGAGATGATGAAGGTGGCGCAGCCGATGATGACGGCCAGGGATTTTGCCCTGCCATAAGCCGGCAAACCAGCGCCGAAACTTATCCACCAGGACATTGGCCTTGCCGCCCATAAGTTCCATTTCCCGTAGATATTCCTTGGAATCTTCCGGCCGCAGCGGATAGAGAGTGCCATTCCCGGCTTCGTAACCGTAAACGCCGGCCTCGTCTTGGCCCGCATGCTGATAAATCCAGGCCGCGCCCCCCAACCCCGCCAGCAGAATAATGGCGCTGAGGAGATTAAGATATAGCCGCCGCTCTCTTTGGTTCCAGCCCATGTTCTTCCTGTTTTTCCCGGCACACAATAGAAACAGGGAAAGTCCTTTCGGTTAAAAAAGACAATGCCAGTGATGCAGGATCACGGCCCCCGCCATTTCATCCAGGTCGGCCTGCGTCAGGCCGGTCTTTCGGGACCAGCCGGGGGAGGTCTGCTCCATGACCTCAACTCGGAAATAAGCCCGTACCTGTTCGGGGTCCTGAAAATATTCCCCCTGGTCGAAGCCGGTAATATCGGCAATATAAGTCAGAGTTCGGGCCACGCAACACATAATCTTATCCTCTGCGGAATTGTCACCATAAAGAGTAACCTATTTCGTCATCCTCAGAAGCTCCCGGTTCGGGGGCTTATCAAAAAGGATTATCCCCGGCAATCTCGGCCAGGCGGCGTTGACGAGATGGCAAGCCCCCGGGAATGCGCCTTAGTTTGTTCATGGAAAGGATGCTGGTGCTGCTCCTGACAATTTACCACCATGTTCCTGCCAAAGCAAAGGGCCCTGCGGCCGGAAGGCAGGGCCCTGGAGCGG
>JAKAKP010000163.1 GCA_021813445.1 Deltaproteobacteria bacterium | reverse complement strand
GCAGGATACACCTATTCTGGCCAGGCTCAAACCTGAGGGCGGCAAGATCACCGAGATCCCGGTGCGGCTGCTCTATGACGACATCGACTTGAACTTCCAGACTCGATATGCCTGCTACCGGGGCACCCGGTGTTGGTGTACCGGCGACGGGGAAGTGGCTCAGCGTCTCACCGGAGAGAACGGCAAATACCAGGAAGTCCAGTGTCCTTGTGAGCGCCAGGACCCACTCTATCATGGGCAAGACAAGTGCAAGACCTTAGGGACCTTGCAAGTGCTCATCGAGGGGGTGGACCGCATCGGCGGGGTTTGGAAGTTCCGGACCACCAGTTGGAACACGGTGAACGCCATCCTCTCAAGTCTGGCCCTCATTAAGACCATTACCGGCGGCCCCCTTGCGGGCATCCCCCTTTGGATGGTCCTATCTCCCAAGACCGTCACTGTGCCTACGAGCGGACAGAACATGGTGGTCTTTATCATTTCCCTGGAGTACCGGGGTCCGGAAAATGAGTTGGCTGAACTGGGGTATGAACTGGCCCGGCGGCGGGTGGAACACCGGGTCAGGATGGAGACCGTCGAAGAGCTGGCCCAGAAGCAGCTGGTGGCCCCGCACCAGGAACCGCCCCTGGAGCAGGCGGAAACAGCCCAGGAGTTTTTCCCGGAAGGGGCGGTAGAGGACCCAAATGTCCAGGCCGGGAGGATCATGTTTAGCCCGGAACCGGATACAGCCCTACCTTCAGCCACCGGAGAGGCGAACCCGGGGACCCCGTCAACTTCCCAGGACCAACCCCAGGAGGCCGAAATGGAAAGCGGTGGGGCTAAAATAGCGGACCCCCAGGCCGGCGAAACCATCTCCCCGGGCTATGACTGGCCGGACTGCGGTGAAGGGTTGCAGGCGACCGAAATTCCCTCTGAAAGTAATGGGGTCATGCGGGTGCAGATCGGGCCGGAGGAGCCGGAACCGCCGCAATCTCCCCCCAATGGCAAAAAGACGCACCTCAAGCCTGTTCAGGCCGACGGCGAGGGCAAGCTCTCCCTCTTTTGAACCTCTATATAAAAACCCCTTACACACCCCGAGATCAGCCCTTCGCTGGGTTCTCATGCGACTGATTTCGGGGTGGGTCCCTCAATATTCAGGAGGACACCATGAAAAACCCGCAATACTCGTTTTCTCGCCTGGACCTCTATGAGCGATGCCCTTGGGCCTACAAGACGGTCCACATTGACAAAATCCCCCGGGCCAAAAGCGAGGCCCTGCAAACCGGTACCGTCATGCACCAGTTGGTCGCCGACTACCTGGAACGGCTCATTGCCTCAACTCAGCTCACCGACTGGGAATGGGCCCAAGGCGCCAGTCCGAAAAAACCCGTTACCCAGGTATCCGAAATGGTGGAGATGTGGGAAAGGTTTTACCAGACCTTCACCCTACCTCCGGTCATGGACAGCCCCGGGGTGGAAAACAAGCTGGCATTTGACGCTGACTGGCAGCCCTGCGAGTTTTTCTCTGAGGCGGCCTACTTTCGCATGGTTATCGATTTCCATTTTCGCCAGGAAGCCCTGGGGGTAATCATCGATTGGAAGACTAACCGGGCGATGCCACAGACAGTGGAGAAAGACCTCCAACTTCGGACTTATGGCTGGGACCTGAAGCAGGCCCTCTATCCCGACATTGAAGAGGTGCTGCTGCGGCTGCATTTTCTGCGCTACGGCAAAGAGCGGGAAGTGCTGCTTACCCACCTGGACCTGGCCGCGGTTCCGGATGAGCTTAAGGCCCGTATCGAAGTTATTGAGGCGGACCACACCCTCACTCCTACCCCAGGGTCTTTCTGTGGCTGGTGCGGGGTTACGGCACACTGTCCGGTAATGGCCCAGGCCCTGACGCCGGTGGAGGTTATGGCCCCGGTCACCCGGGAACAGGCCCAGAAAGCTGCCTCTCTACTCTTGACTCTGCAGAAAATGGAGAAGGACCTTGCTGCTCGGCTGAAGGATTGGGTAAGAGAAAATGGCCCAATCCAGGCAGGAGATCTGGTTTTCAGTTCTTCCCAGGCCACTTCTTACGACCTGGACCCCCAATTGGTCGCCATGACTTTGCTGGAAGCAGGGCTTGGCCGGGAGGAAGTCTGGCCGCTCCTCTCCGTCAATAAAACCAACCTGGAGAAAGGTCTTCGAAAACTGCGCCGTAAGGATCTGATCGAGCTGGCTCTCTCGACCGGAACGCCAAGAGTTTCGGAAAAGATCGAATTCCTGAAAGCTAAGGGATAACAGCAAAAGGAGCTGCAGATACCCCCTTGACATACATTAATACATGTAATACTATATTACCAAATGAAAGCTGAAAGTGTTCCCAAAACCTGCCTGCCCAAGCCCAGATTGGAGGATCGCCCCTTGCTGACGGGGGAGCAAGCCGCCGAGATGGTGGGATTGTTCAAGGTCCTGGCCAATGATACGCGCTTGCGGCTCATCCATGCGCTGGTACGGGCGGAAGAGATGCGCATGACCGAACTGGCCGATCTCTTGGGCATGAAACCCCAGGCAGTCTCCAACCAGCTCCAGAAACTGGTGGATCGCGGCTTCCTGGGACACAGGCGCAACGGCAACAATATCTATTACCGGATTGTAGACCGGTGCGTCATCGAAATCCTGGATCATGGTCTTTGCCTCAGCGAAGATGCTAAAGCGAGAAGCAGATGAACCTAAACCAAGAAAAAGAGCAGGCCCTTAAGAAAGCCTTGACGTATTTGCAAGAGGCCATGGCCGCGGAGAAATGCCGGGCCTGCGGCTGCTTTCATCAACTTGTCGTGGCGCTGGAACAGGCTTTCCCGGCGGGGGCAGGCCCACAGGAACTCCGGGAAACGGTGGAAACCGCGAAGCTATGTTTGGTGGAGCGCCAATATGACTGCCTGGGGTGCGAAGTCTGCATCCCGCCCCTGGTAGTGAACGCTTTAACCCAGGCTTTGGGCGAAGCCGTGGCCGACCTTGAGGTTTGCCCTACAGAAAAGGTGGAAGAACGCCGGGGGTGGCCGCCTCTGCCCGGAACCTACCGGGTGCTGCGCTACCAGGCTCCGTTGGCCGTATGCTGCATCACGGCTGAGGACCTGGCTGCTGCCGTGGTGCGGGAGGGCGGCCCGGAAATCGCTTTGGTGGGGACGCTGCATACCGAAAATTTGGGGATCGAGCGACTTATTCAGAATGTCCTGGCCAACCCCCACCTGCGTTTTGTGATTGTCTGCGGCCCCGACTCCCAGCAAGCCGTGGGGCACTATCCGGGGCAATCGCTGGTGGCCCTGGCGCAGTATGGCATGGATGACCGCAGGCGCATCGTGGGGGCGCAGGGACGGCGGCCCCTCCTAAAAAACCTCAGCCCCGAGGCCGTGGCCCACTTCCGGGAGGTGGTGGAGGTGATTGACCTCATCGGAGAAGTCGAGGCCTGCAAGGTGCTCTCGGCGGCACAACGGTGCGCCGCCCGGAATCCGGGGACAGCCCAGCCATTTGCCGCCGGCCCCGTCGTGTCGCCGATCCCCGGCTATCTGCCCACCCGTATGGTGAGCGACCCTGCCGGTTACTTCGTCATTTATGTGGACCGGGGCCGGGGAATACTGTCTCTGGAGCATTACCTCAATGACGGGTTGCTGGATGTAGTGATTGAGGGCGCCACCGCCGCAGAGCTTTATACTCCGGCCATTGACCGGGGCCTTATCTCCCGCCTGGATCACGCCGCTTATCTGGGCGGGGAACTGGCCCGGGCCGAGGAGAGTTTGCGTGTCGGGGAGCCGTTCGTGCAGGATGCCGCGCCGGAATTGGCCCCGCCTCTCACCCTGGCAAGCGTCGCCTGCGACCCTGCCTGCAATGAGGCCGGAGCCTGAGGGACCTGAGAAGCAGCCGGTCGGCTGCACGGATTGTCAACCCCTTAGACCAATTCCCTCCCCTAATAGGAGTTGATAAATGCAACGATGTGCCAAGCCTAATACATTTAGTGTAATTACCGCCATGACGATCGCCTTTTTGGTGGTCTTTAGCCTGAGCCAAGGCCTCCAGGCCGGCGAGGTGGCCGCGTCCCCTAAAAAGGTTTTGGGAGTCGATGATTTCATGAAAAATGTGGACCGCTACAAAGGAAAAGTGAGTCTGGAAGGGGTGGTAAGCGCCGTAACCCCGGAGCAGCAGGCGATTTCCCTCATCGATAGCGGTGAATTACAGGCCTGCGGCGTTACCACCTGCGCCCAACTGACCTTGCCGGTGCAATGGCGCGGCCCCATGCCCGCCGTGCGCGACTTGGTGCGGGTAGAAGGGCAGGCCCAGGAAGTCCAAGGCAAGCTCATGTTTGTGGCTGAGAAGCTGGAGAAGGTGACTCGCCCATGACCTCTTTGGGGCAGAAATTATGGCGCTTTCTGTTGCCCCTGGCGGTTTTTCTGGGGGTGGCGGCGGCGCACTATGTATGGTCCGGCCTGTTCCCGGAAGTGGACCCTGCTCAGGCCCGATGGGCTTCCCCCTCGGCCTCGGATGCCTCCTGGCTGAATCACTACCTGGAGACCCAGGGCTACTGGCTGGGTTATTCCTACGCCCTGTCCCTGGCGTTTGCGGCCGCGGCCCTGCGGCGTTACCGGGAAGAGCGCTTCTGTTCCGCCAAAACCCTGGCTTTCGGCGGGGTGCTCTCGGGCTTCCTGGCCCTGGCGGGCTGCTTCCTGGTGGGCTGCTGCGGCTCCCCCATGCTGGTGGTTTACCTGAGCCTGTTCGGTGCCGGGTTTCTCCCCCTGGCCAAGCCCCTGGTGGCCGTGGTCACCACACTCTCCATTATCGGGGCCTGGTGGTGGATGAACCGGCACCAGCCCTCGCCTGATCCCGCCCCGGCAGGCCCCTCCTGCAAAGGAGATGGATGCCGGTGTGATTCCAATTCACCTTGATCTTTCCTTAGAAATCAGCGGCCCAAATAGCACTTTTTTAGAGACCCATAGAATTTTATGGCAAATCATCTACAGGGGTTGACAAGCAATTATATGAGCTTATACTCATATAAAAGATGGCTCATTTATGAAACTGCTAGATGAGAAAATACTGGATTCGCTCGCTAAGCTATTCAAGCTTTTAAGCGATGCCAACAGGTTGAGGATAATCTTTGCAATAGGCAAGGAGAAAAAATCAGTCTCAGAAATAATAAATGAGACCTCATTGTCGCAGACCCTGGTGTCTTTTCACTTAAGGCCGCTGCGGGAAAGCGGCCTCCTGGCGACGGAGCGAAAAGGGCCTTTTGTCTATTATAGCGTCTCGGAGCCGGGTTTAATCGATCTTTTGATTTCCCTTGCCGGGGTTTCCCCCAAGGGTGAGATCGAAGACAAGGGAACCTTTATGTTCCCACCGATGCGGTTCATGCAGAGGTGGATGAAATAAACCCATGGAGAACATGATGCAAGATAAGGAGTCCGCTCCTTCGAAGCCTTCCGTTATCCGGCCCCTGGTTTTTCTCGCGCTTCTGGGAGCAATTATCCTTACAGTGCGCTATTTCCAGCTGGATCAATACCTGGAAAAGGAGAGGCTGCGCCAGGCAGTGGCAGGCTACGGCACCTGGGGGCCGGTGATTTACACGCTTATCTGGGTAGCCGCTCCTCCGCTTTTCCTGCCAGGATTGCCCATCGGGTTGGCCGGCGGCATCTTGTTCGGCCCCTTTTGGGGGGTGGTCTATACCATCTTCGGAGCGACCATCGGCGCCACCTTAGCCTTCCTGGTGGCCCGCTACCTGGCCCGGGACTGGGTGGCCGCCAAACTCTCGGGCACCAAGCTATCCACCCTGGACGAGAAAGTGGGGCAGCATGGCTGGAAGATCGTGGCCTTAACCCGGCTCGTGCCCTTATTCCCTTATAACTTGCTAAACTATGCCTTCGGCCTCACCAGGATTTCGCTGCTGGCCTACGCAGTGAGCACCTTCATTTTCATGCTTCCCATGACCATTGCCATTATCTATTTCTCCGCCAACCTCCTGGACCTGGTCCGGGGAAAGCTCACTTGGGGCGTGGCGGTGGGGATCATCCTGGTGGCCTTGGTCGGCCTAATACCTTTTTTTTATAAGAAACTCAGGGCCAAGAGAGAGATGTTGAGCCTCGATGATTAATAATTAAGATCAACAATATAACTGAGGGAAGGTTACCATGGAAGAGAAAGGTTGCGGCCCGGGCATGGGCATGGAGATGATGAAAAAGATGCTGGAGGGTCAAGGCGGTTCCATGCTGCCCATGGTGGAGAGGTGAATGCAGATGTGCGAGCAGATGACCGGTACGGTCGTCGAGGTCGGCAGGCTGGCGGGTTTTGCCTCCCCGGAATTGAGAGGGTTGTTTGAGGAGTGGGTTAAAGCGTTGGAAGGTGAGGTTATTGAATTTCTTAAGGAAAGGGGAAGTTGCCCCCCTGCTGACCTGGCTGCCCAACTCAAGCTCTCCGAAGAGAGCGTCCACTTCCTAATCGGCAAGCTGGTCAGAGAAGGCAAGCTCAAGATAACCGGGGTGAAGTTGTAAACTCAAGACTTGAATTAGGAGAATAAAATGCACCCGGATTATGTTTGGTGGAGCCCCATGTGGTTTTTCCCCATGTTCATGCCCATTATCATGCTGGTCGTCTTGTTGCTCTGCCTCTACTTTATCTTTGGCCGGGGCGGGTTCAGGCCGCCCTGGCACAATGCTGACAGGCATTACAGCCCAGGCAGAGAATTGGAATCCCCCTTAGACATACTGAAGACCAGGTATGCCAAGGGTGAGATCACCAAAGATGAATTCGAGCAGATGAGAAGGAATATCCAGGGTTAAGGGGTACAAGGATGGAAAACGAGTTAACCCGCCAAGACAAGCAACGGATCGAGGCGAGCATCCGGGGGAAATACCTCAAGGTTGCCGCCAGCCCGGAAGGACTCTTTCGGTACCCCACCGGCCGGGCCGGGCTGGAGGCGCTGAACTATGCTCCGGATCTGGTCCGTGGGCTGCCGGAGCCCGTGGCCGCTGCCTATTGTGGGGTGGGTAACCCTTTTACCTTAGGGCCGATTCGGGAAGGTGAAACGGTCCTGGACATCGGTTGCGGCGCCGGGGTCGATTCCATCATTGCCGCAAAGCTGGTGGGGCCT
Organism: Deltaproteobacteria bacterium; assembly: GCA_021813445.1. Lineage (GTDB taxonomy): Bacteria > Desulfobacterota > Desulfobaccia > Desulfobaccales > 0-14-0-80-60-11 > SURF-52. The sequence goes on along the minus strand of JAKAKP010000163.1, from coordinate 50,279 downwards.
TCGGGGGCAGTGACGGGAATTGACCTGGTTCCCGAGATGCTGGCCAAAGCGAGCGAGAATGCTCGCCTGGCAGGCGTCGATAACGTCACTTTCCAGGAATCATCCGCGGAACGGTTGCCCTTCCCTGATAACAGCTTTGACTTGGTGATCTCCAATGGCGTCTTTAACCTGGTGGTGGATAAAGTCAAAGCTCTGGGCGAAGTCTACCGGGTTCTGAAGCCGGGAGGGCGGTTCATGTTGGCCGACCAGGTGCTGGCCGGGGAATTGCCCAAGGAAACCAAAGCTCGCGTGGAGAACTGGGCCAGGTGAGAAGGCGGAGCCATACCGGGAAAGGTTTTCCTGGCACTGTTAGAACAGGCGGGGTTTGAAGAGTCCGAACTGGCAATGGAAACCGGCTTCAACAGCTCTCCGGTAACCAAGGGAGTGTTGTTTCGAGCCGTCAAGCCGCCCGTGGAGGCGGGTGTTTGGGAGCGAAAACCAACCGGAGAGGCGGGAATGCGGGAGGGTAAGATGGAATACCTGCTAAAACGGGCCTTGGAGTTGGGGGCCGAGAAAGCCAAAATCATCGACGCGGAAACGGTGGCGGTGGAGGAATGGGTGAGATGGAAGTGCCAGTATGGTTGCCCTCTCTTCGAGAAAGCCCCCTTCCACCCCCCCTTCGCCCCGGATGCGGCAAGCACAAAAAGGGTTCTCGGAGAATATACCAAGGCCATCCTTCTCAATGGTCCCAATGGGCAGACGCTAAGCGAAGCGGCGGTTAAGCTGGAAGGCGAAGCTTACCATCGGGGTTACTATAAGGCCTTCGCTCTCGTCGCCCTGGTGCCCAGTGGTTTGTCTGCGTGTGCGCCGGCCTCCGCTCCGGGGGCCACCTGACCATCCGGTGAGACCCAGGCTCCGGCGGAGCCTGTAAGGGTGGAGGAGGTCAAACCAAACCCTGGCGCTGGCTGACCCTCCAAGCAGGCGGAGGCTCCGGGTGAGCCTTTGAAAACCAAAGAGGTTAAACCATCTCCCAGCCCTGGCGGTACTTGCCCCACAGCAGCAGCAGAGGCCCAGCCTGGGCCTCAGAGAAGCGAACTAACCAAACTCAGGATCAGGCCCATGATGGAAGCCTGCGGTATTGATGTGTTTAAAACTGCCAGACACAACGACTTTGACATCGACACCAGAAAAGAGACCTTTGGCCGATGGAACTACTTCGCCCTGATCCTGATCGAATAGCGGGAATTGGCCGATTTGGCCCGTAAGTGAAACCACCTCAGGTAAGGGAGGTAGTCATGAAAAAAGTAATCGTACTGGCATTGGCAATGGCGCTGATTATCGGCTTTAGCATGGCTTTAGCCGAAGAGAAGGGCCCCCTGGCTCTCTTCATTGGACTTGATCTGAATTAACTTTACGGCATCTGGCAGGAGGAATCCATCATCAGTCTTTTCATTGTGGCCGTGCTGATCCGGGAGGGCTATGAAGCTCTGAAAAAGGAGAAGCTCTGCACTTGCTGCGGCATGCCCTGTGAAAAATGAGCTCACCACACGGCCATTAGTTGTGGCATTGACTTAACCATTTTAATGTTTATAATGAAAATATGTTAAGTGGCTGGCGAAAGCATCGTTACCTGCGAGTGGGAGCGCTCATTTTGATGGCGTTCTTCGCAATGGCAGCTTTGGCGGATGCGGCGGTTTGTCAGATAAAGACTGATCAAAACGGCAACTGTCTGCTCCCTTGTATCTGCTGCCACGTCGCCGGAGTGGTTCACGCTAGTCCAATTATCCACGTTGAGCACGTGACCACATATTTCCAGGCTCCGATTACGACAGCACCGGTGCTCCTGGTTTCCACTTTTTTCCATCCTCCCCGCGCCTAACTCACCAAAGGTTTCCTTAAGCCACATTTGCTTGCCTTGCTCCGGTTGAAAACCGCCACGGTTTTCAGGAGTAAGAGTTAGGCAACACTTTCAAGATATGGACTTCCACCACCCCTGCGAGCACATGGCGCATGTTGGGTTAAATGAATAAATCCATCCAAAATAGGAGAGTTATGTCATGAACGTACGGAATTGGTCGATTCTTGGCCTGGCCTTGGTGCTGGCTTTTACCCTGACGGTGGGTCTCCCCGGCGCTTCCCAGGCCCAGCAGCAAAACGACCCTGCGGCTTCCTATGGTCCTGCGGCGCAAGACCAGGCCGGCGGTTACTATGGCTATGACGGCAACGGCTATGCTTACTGCCCCATGGGTCCTGCCTACGGGTATTCCGCTCCGGTCAATCGGGACTACCGGAATTCCGGTTCCCGGACATGGGGACGCGGCTACCAAGGCGCTCGGTGCTCCTGGAACTCCGGCTATGCCGGTGCCTATCGCGGCGGCTGGGGCTCTTGCTGGTGAGGCAAAGGCATACGCAAGGATCATGACCTGACCTTATGGCCCGGCCTTATCCAGGGTCGGGCCAAAGCCTTAGGCAAAATATCGATCGCCCGATTACAAAGGCGTTTAAGGCTAACCAGGATATGGGCGAAAGAATGTGTAAATTGAAAAGCATCAAGGAAGACTTAACTTTAAACTTTAACCGCAGGTTATCTCGACTTACGCCTAGGTTGCCGAAGGAGAGGTCTATCCTCTGATTTAAAATCTGCCACACCAAAGGAGGCAAACATGAAAAAGATGGTGGTTATTCTATTGGCACTGGCGTTGACTGCCGGCTCTGGCATGGCCCTGGCCCAACAGGCTCCGGCTCCGCAGCCGCAACAGCCCACTATGATGATGTGTCCCTGCATGGCGATGATGATGTCCCAGAAGCAGATGACCCCGGAGGAAATGAAGAAGATGCAGGAACAAATGGCGCAGTGGATGCAATCGTGTCCCATGATGAAGATGCAGCAGCAGCAACAGCAGCCGGCACAGCCCACACCCAAAAAGTAATTTGAGTGGAGGGGGCTATAAAAATTTAGCCCCCTCCTTCCCCCAGCGCACTTCGGAGGATAGCCGGATGCTTTTGGAAGTGGAAAGTACAAAAACGGTTCAGGAAATAGAAAAGTCATTCCCGGAGGTCTGCGCCAAGCACAAATTCGGCGTCCTGGGGTTTTATAACCTCCGACAGAAAATGAACGAAAAGGGCATCCCCTTCGATCGGGAATGCCTGATTTTCGAGGTGTGCAACCCGCAGCAAGCTAATAAAATCCTGGAGGGGAACATCGCTATTTCCACAGTTCTGCCCTGCCGCATTGCGGTTTTCCAGGAAGGTGGAAAGGCCAAAATCGCGGCCATCAAACCCACCGCTCTTCTGGGTCTGTTTCCCAACCCGGAACTCAAGCCGGTGGCTGAGGAGGTAGAGGCGATAATTTCCCAGATAATGAATGATTTGGCTTAGATAAGCTTTAATGGGGATGGCCGGCAACCCCCTAAAGGGAAAATACTATCATGGTGAGAAAGTTGAGTGCTGCTTACACCGGCGGGGCCATAGGGGCGTTGGCTGACAGCTTCAACATCTGGATTTTAGGGAAGGCCGGCATAACTTCTCTTTTGGGCGTCGGCTTGCAGCCGGAGTTCACTGCCCCCTGGCTTTATCCCCGGATGGTGTGGGGCGGTATCTGGGGTCTTATGTTTCTGCTCCCTGTGTTACGGAGTCGCCTGTACTTAAGAGGAATGGTTTTCAGCCTCGCCCCCTCCGCCATGGTACTGTTCATGATGTTTCCCTCCATGGGTAAGGGCATCCTCGGCCTGGAGTTCGGTACGTTAACCCCTGCCCTGGTTGTCCTTCTGAACTTTGTCTGGGGCATTGTAGCGTCATTTTGGTACCAACAAGGGACCGAGTCCAAGGCTTAAATACAAAGCTTAAGGCAACATCCCTTCCTAATTTAAACGCGCGCCTGGCCAAATAATTAGCCATGGGCGAACTTGAGATTGCGGTATGGGTGTTAAGAGAAAAGAACCGCTATTCCTGGAGGCCCCTCTTCGGAAGGAAAGGACCTGGGTCTATCCCTGGTTGGGCCTTCTGGTGGGATTGGGCTTGGGAACCCTGGTGGGGCACCCCCTTGCCATGGTGGTTCAGAATGTCCATGCTCATCTAATGGAAGGCACGCCCCTGGACCTTGGCCGAGCCATTATCCACAGCTTCCATGTCCACATGTGGCCCATGACCCTGCTCTTCGCCCTGTTCGGCGGCATCGTCTGGGCCGTCATCGGCTGGATTTTTATGCACCTCCGGAAAAATCGCCTGCGCCTGGACACCCTGCACCAGGAATTCGAACTGCAAGTGGCCACGCTGCGTCATCAATACAAAAACCTGGCCATCGGTATCCAGGGGTTTTCTCACCGGGTCAAGAATAAATTGAAGGAACTGGATCTCGCCTTAAAAAGTTGTGAGATGCCGGATTGCCCTGCTTTTACTCATTCGCGCCAAGGGATGGAGGCTCTGGAACAAAACGTCAATGTCCTGGAAGAAGCCGCCCAGCGTCTGACTCACACCCTGGGCCAGGAACTGTTGTTTCTGAAGGCCCTCACCAGCGACACCTTGGCGCCGACGCCCCAGGATTTCTACCGCCTGTTGACTCATTGCATTCAGCATCTCAGGGGTTTGCGCTTCCGGGACAAAGAGATCAGGTTCAACATAAACGGCCAACCCTTGGAAGAGTGCTGCCCCGCGGGCCTGGTTTTCCCCTTCGAGCCCTATTCAATGGAGGTCATCCTGCAGAATGTTCTGACAAACGCCATGAAGCACGGTGACAACATTCGTATAAGGGTGGCCGAAGCGCATGATCGCGTGCGGGTAGAGGTCCAGGATAACGGCCCCGGGGTGGAGGTGGAAAAGCTTCAACGCCATCTCCTAACCCCCACAGACCGGAAGGAAGAAAGCACGCACCTGGGTTTGAAAGTGAGCCTCCACCTTCTGGTCAAGTGCGGCGGCCGCTTAGGGGTAAGGAGCGAGCCCGGTGCCGGGGCCACCTTTATCCTGGAGTTTCCCAGGTAGGCAACTGCCCACCTACAGCCGTATTAATCCCCGGATAGCGGTAAGTTGGGCCTGATGAGTGCTTGCTCATGAATTTAAAGGACTTAGATTAAAATTAACTATCAACGACCAAAGGAGGCGGACTATGAAAAAAATGGCGATTTTTCTCAGCTTGACGTTTCTAGTCATGGGCGCAGGAATTTCCGCCGCCCAGATGCGCGGGGATCATCCGATGATGGGCGGGCCTATGAGTGGCTGCCCCTGGATGCCGGATTACATGGGCCGGATGCAAGGCATGATGGGTGACATGCGCGGGATGATGAACATGCCTATGACCCCCGAGCAGCAAAAGCAAATGATGGGCATGATGGACCAGATGGGCACCATGATGCACCAGATGTGTGGCCCCCAGGCCGCCCAGATGAAGCCGCAGCACGATCAACAGCTGCAAGACATGCAAAAGCGCCTGGACGCCATGAAGCAGCAGTTGCAAAAGAAGTAGTAAAACCTCAGGCCGGGGCGAGGCTTTTGCCTTGTCCCGTTCCACGTAGGGGGATAGTTTCTCTGATTGCCCATTTCGATGATCATAACACTTGGAGACCGGCATGGTTCTTCATGTCTTTCACCAAGCTGAACGGGAAAATAAATGAATTATAAACAGGTTGAACCGCGCAGGAGCAACCCCTGGTTATATATTTTGCTCGGTGCGCTCGTGGGTTTTACCTTCGAATTAACTATATGCGTCCCGCTCGATGTAGTGGTGCAGCATCTTTGGGAATATTTAATTTACGGTCGTCTCTTCGAACCGCATAGCCTGATCGAGGTTTATTTGCACCGTGAATGGTTCCCCGGGGACCTTTTTGTCGGCATCTTATACGGATTGCCCTTGGGATTGCTCTACTGGCGCATCAAAGTATATCGTTTGCACTTGGAGGCCTTAAATCAGGAGCTCCAGAAACAGAACAGGTACCTCAATACCTACATGACGGTTAGCTCCATGGTCGCCCAATGCCTGGACCCCCACGAACTCCTGGACGCTGTTTTGAACGTCGTCATGGAAACCGTGTCTGCGGAAGGAGCCGCGGTTCTTCTCCTCGATGAGGATCAAGCGAACTTCCAGTTCTATGGCATCGAGGGTCCTGCCAAGCAGTGCCTCCTGGCCGTGACCATCCCCGCCGACCAGGGAATCGCGGGGTCCGTCCTGCAAACCCAGAGGTCGGAGGTCGTCAACGATGTCCAACGCGACCCGCGATTCTCTAAGAGCTTCGCCTCCAAATATGGCCTTGCCACCCGAAACCTGATCGCCATTCCCCTCACCGCCGGTGAGGAAAAGATTGGCGTGATGGCAGTCCTCAATAAAGCCGGGGGGGAGCCCTTTATGGACGAAGAGCGCCTGCTGTTGGACTCCATCGCCGAAGAAATCGCCTTTGCCATTCGGAATGCCAAAATCTTCGAATACGTCGTCAATACTTACTGTAAGCAACGCCAGGGGGAGATGTCTTGCAAGGGCTGCAAGCGGCCCCTGCGGTCCTGGACCCCTTGTGTTAAATATCTCGAAACAAGTCTTTAGGACCACTAATTATAATTCATTAGAAATATATCAATTTCTATGATAGCAGCAATCGAAGGAGAAGTGTCATGAAACAGGGACTCGTATTCCTGTTGGCAGCGGCCCTGGTCGTGTCTGCCGGAGTCTCAGCCGCCCAAGAGCATCCCGGCCCGGGAGGATGGCCGCAAATGCGGGGACCGATGGCTTATTGCCCCTGGATGCCGGATTATATGGGCCGGATGTCCGCCATGATGAACGATATGCAGCAGATGATTAGCCAACCCCTGACCCCGAAACAACAAACGGAACTGACGGATATGATGAACCAAATGGGCACCATGATGCACCAGATGTGCGGCCCCCGGGCCTATCGGATGCAGCCGCTGTTTGAGGGACAACTCCAGGATATGGAAAAACGCCTGGAGGCCTTGAAGGGACAATTAAAGAATAAACAATGATGGCTCTTGGGGATTGAGGATTGGGACTTAACCTTTGAAAGAATCTCTTAACATCGAAAAGACTTTGTTCATGGGTCTGTTTCAAAGGATAACTTATGAATTTTAAGCCAAGAGAACCGGTGCGCCTGGAAATGAGGATATCACCGGGCAGACCGTGGGGAGCTCTCTTAATCGGCGCGGTGGCGGGTGCGGGGTTTGAAATATTAATATGCGAGCCTCTGAATATCCTGTTTTACCAATGCATTCAATATGTTCAGCATGGAGCGCCCTTCCGACTGGCTCAGACTTTGGATTTCTTTACGTACCAATGGTCCGGAGTCACTTTGACCGGCATCATTTACGGAGCGGCGCTAGGCTTCGTATTTTATAAGCTCAAGGAAAATCGTCAGCGCTTGAAGACCCTGCACCAGGAATTTGAACTCCAGGTCGCCACTTTAAGACATCATTACAAGAACCTGGCCATCGGCATCAAGGGTTTTTCCGGTCGGATCAAGCGGAAACTGGCTACGATAAAAGAACAGCTTGGCCAGGACACCGTTATATTTGAAAGGTTTTATCCGGACTGCGAGGCATTGGAACGCGATATAAATATCCTGATGAGGCTGCCCAACGCCTCTCTCACACCCTGGGCGAGGAGCTGCTCTTCCTGCGGGCCCTGACCAGCGACACCTTGACACCGGTGCCGCAAGACATCTATCCTTTCCTGAAACATGCCATAACGGACCTCCTGGGGCTGCGGTTCAGCGAAAAGGAAGTAAAGGTAGAGATCAATGGCCTACCCCTGGAAGCCGAGCAGCCACCCCTGGTTTTCCCCTTCGAGCCTTACACCATGGAAGTTATTTTGCAGAACCTCCTGAGCAATGCCATGAAGTACGGCGACTTCATCAGAGTTAACGTTGCCTCGGCGCGGAGTTGGGTGCGGATGGAGATTAATGACAACGGCCCTGGCCTGGAGGTGGAGAAACTCCAACAGCGTGTTTTGACGCCTAAAGAAAAAGGGGCGGACAGCACTCACCTGGGGCTGGAAGTAACCATGCACCTGCTGGCAAAAACGGCTGGACGCCTTTCGGCATGGAGTGAACCCGGAGCCGGGGCCACCTTTATCCTGGAATTTCCCAAGTAAAAACCGGACAAGATCGTTATGAGCGGCTGCAAGAGTTGGATGAAATATTCCTGGGACGGGGTGCATTGTGAGAATCCCCCCTGGGAACCAGATCCCGAGGGTTTGTGCATCCTCCATTCCCTGAAGCCGGAAAAAGATAAGAGCGCTTTTGACCAGGCCTTGCAAGATAAACTGGCCCAGGAGGACTACGACTTTCGAGAGGTCTTTTTTCCCGGCCCGATATCATTTACCAAACAAACATTCAAAAAAACAGTTAAGTTCCACCGGGTCAGGTTCGCCGGCTGGGCCGACTTCCGGGAGGCTGAATTCATTGAAGGGGCTGATTTTTCCTGGGCTAACTTCGCCAAGGAAGCCCTCTTCGAAAAAGCCAAATTTGGCGGCCCGGTCCAGTTCAAGGGGACGGAAATAGCCGGCGAGGCGGATTTTCGCGGAGTCTTCTTCGCCGGCCCGGCCATTTTTCAACAGATCAACGAATCCCGCGCCGTTTCCGGGGCGTTGCCTTTTACTGCTTCTTTTCAATATCTCGAATTCGGTCCCCAGGGTCATCTGGGCTTTCAAGACCTGTCTTTGGCCCGGGTGAGCTTCCTGGGTGCTGATTTGCGAAGGATACAGTTCCATAATGTCAGTTGGTATCCATTTCATGGCCGACAGGCAGTCTATGATGAAATTTTGTTGAACAAAAAAAAAGAGCCTCATCTCATCAGCCTGGCGTCCGGAGAACATGCGCCGGATTATGGGAGACTCTGCGCCAAGATAGGAGAGCTTTACCGCTATCTGAAGCTCAATTACGAACATGAGGGGGATCACAAGCAGGCGGGGGACTTCCACTACGGCGAGATGGAGATGCACCGCCGGGCCAACCTCTGGCGGCGATGGTTTCCATTGTCCTGGTACAACCTTTATTGCGCTCTGAGCGGCTATGGCGAGCGTCCCGTGCGGGCCCTGGGCGGGCTCGTGGGTATAGTGGCGGGACTGGCGCTCTCGCTCCAATGGCTGGGATTAAAAACCATTGAAGGACATTGGGCAGGTTTCATGGAATCACTGATATTCGTCCTCGAACATACCAGCTTAATTAGGCCGGAATGGCCCAAACCGGTCACCGAAGGGGGACATTTATTGGCCGCTCTCAGCCATTTTCTTATTTTGGGGCAAGCCGCTCTTTTTCTCCTGGCCATCCGCAACCGTCTGGGCCGGCGCCATTGATGGGATTATTCCCTGTCAAAACCGGGAACTCGGCGCAGAAACGTTGACCTGATGACAAGTGAGTGATAAATAATAAATATGCGATCTCGGTATCTTCGCAGATTCTGCTGCCTGCTGCTCATTTGGGCCGTTCTCCTTACGTCGCTGGCGGCAGCCAGCGAGGTCTCTTGCCACTTTGGCGCCAGCCAGGGGCATGGCTCACCATGCTTCTGCGCGTGCCACCTGCCTTCCCTGACCGAAGCCTCTGACCGCTGGTCACTATCCTCTCCTGACGCACTTTTCTCACCGACTTCACTGCCCATGCCGGTAAACCTCTTGGTAGCCCTCATTTTTCGCCCGCCTCAATCTTTAATCTGCGCCCTTTAGTCCTTAAAATTCCTTAGAAATATTTTTCCTGGAAATCTTGTGAATAAGGAGGATGCCTTGCATATGAGAAGGTATGCCCTGGCTATATTATTGTTGTTGCTGTTCTGGGTGCAGAACTCGATGGCGGCTGAAACCCGTGCCTATTCCCTGAAGGAGTTGGAGGAACTCACCCTGAAGGTCCATCCCGGCCTCCGTAAGGCCAGGGAGGAGGTGCGGAAGAACGAAGCCGAATTGCGCATCACCAAGCAATACCCCAACCCGCAGGTGGAAGGCACCGTGTCCAGGGAAAAGGAGATTCCGGGACCTGAAACCGGCGTAGGTTACACGGTGGCGCTCTCCCAGACCCTCGAATGGCCCGGCCGCCGGGCCAGGAAACAGGAGGCCGCCCGCTTCGGGATAGAGAGCGCCCAAAAGTTGGTGACCAACGAAGAACTTAGCGTCATTGCCAGGTTGCGGGAACTCTTCTACCGGGTGCTGGCCGACGAGCAATTCGTCAAGGTGGCCCGGGAGAACCTTGATTCCGCCAAGCAACTTCTCGACCTGGTGGAAAAACGCGTCCGCCTGGGAGAGAGCCGCCAGATAGAACTGATTAAGGCGCAGGTGGAATTCTACTCCCAGGAGCGGGAACACGAAAAGGCCAGGACGACGCTCACAGGGGATCGCCAGGTGTTAAACCGATTCTTGCTGGAGAACCTACCGGCCGATTTTGCCGTAACCGGCAAGTTCACCGCCATGGATGAGGCTATTCCGCTGGCGCGCTGGCGCGAGGCGGCGCTGGTGGCCCATCCTCTGCTGGCGGCCCAAAACGCCGCTTTTCGCCAGGCTGAGAGCACCTTGAGCGCCGAGCGGCAGGCCTGGATGCCGGATGTGACCGTGAAAGTCTTCCATAACCGGGACATCGACCTGAAGGCCACGGGCGGAGGCCTTTCCATCCCCCTGCCCTTGTGGAATCGCAAGGGCGGCGAGGTGGATAAGGCCGCGGCCGCCAGGCGCCAGGCCGAAGCCGACCTCGGCCTCACCCGCCAGGAGTTGGAGACCAAGCTGGCGGCCCAGTACAGCCTCTACACGGTAGCCCGGCGCCAGGTGGAGTCATTCCAAAAGAATATCCTGCCCCAGGCGGCGGAATCTTTGCGTCTGGCCGAATTCACCTACCGGCAGGGAGAAACGGGGCTGCTGGAACTGCTGGATTCCCGCCGCGTCTACCGGGCCTCGGAGCAGGATTATTACAAAGCCCTGTTGGAATACTGGCTGGCCCAGGCGGAACTCTGGCGTATCGCCGGGGGGGGTATCTAAACCATGGTACGTAATTTTTTCACGCTCAAGAGAATTATCATCGTGGTCCTGGTCCTGGCGGCGGCGGTTTGGTTTTCCCTTCCCGGGAGTGCCCAGAAAAAAGACCCGGATAAAGACCGGGGGCAAAAGTCCCAACAACATGAAGCTCACGACCATGAAGCTCAAAAACCCAAAGGCGACAAACCCGAAGTCCATAAGCCCGAAGGTGATAAGCATGATGATCACAAAGAAGGAGCCCACTCGCCGGGCCAGGTGAAGTTGAGCCCCGAAGCGGTGAAGCGGGCCAATCTCAAGGTGGAAACGGTAGCAGCCGGAGCATTAGCCAGCAAGGTGCAGCTTACCGGCGAACTGGTCTTTAACGAGGAGAAAACGGCACGGGTGAATTCCCGCCTGGCCGGCCGGGTGGTCAAAATTACTGCCGACTATGGGGCAGAGGTGAAAAAGGGAGACGCCCTGGCCGTCATCGACAGCGTGGAGTTGGGTCAGGCTCAAAACTCCTTTCTCCAGGCCGCGGCCAGCTACCGGGTGGCCCAGAAAACTTACGAGCGGGCCCGCCTCTTATGGCAGGAGAAGGCCATCAGCCAAGCCGAGTTCCAGGAGCGCCAGGCCAAGTTTGAACTGGCCACATCGGAGCGTGATTATGCCGAGAACCGTCTTCATCTCCTGGGTCTGAACGACGCCGATATCGCCCGCCTCTTCCGGGGAAGCAAATCGCGGAAGGGACCAAGTTTTCACGCGGAAGTGGATTCCACCTTTACCTTGCGTTCTCCTATCTCCGGGCAGGTGGTGGATCGCAAGGTGACTCCCGGCCTGGTGGTCAAGGCGGACGAAGAACTCTTCACAGTCTCGGACCCCGCCACCTTGTGGTGCTACGTCCAGATTCCGGAGAAGGATTTGTCCCTGGTAAAAACCGGCGCCGCCGTAATTATCAGGGTCAGTGCCCTGCCCCAGGAAAAGTTTCCCGGCGCCATCGACTACATTGCCGCTATGGTGGAAAAGGCCACCCGCATGACCCGGGCCCGGGTTAGGGTGGATAACTCCCATGGCGAGCTAAAAGCCGGGATGTTCGCTACCATCATGGTAGCTTCCGATACCCGGACGGTCCTCAACGTGCCAGAAGCCGCGCTGGTGGCCACCGGCGGCGAGCAGTATGTCTTTATCGAACAGGAACCCGGGCTGTATCTCAAGCGCGTCATCAAACCCGGCCTGCAGGCGGGCGGCCGGGTGGAGGTGCTGGAGGGCCTGAAGGAAGGAGAGCGGGTGGTGATCCAGGGGGCCTTCACTCTTAAGTCCGAACTGGAGAAAGAAAGCCTGGAGGCGGAGCATGGGCATTGAAAAAATCGTTCAAACCTGTCTCCGTCACCGCTTTCTGATCCTCGTCTTCCTGGCCGGCCTGGTGGGCTATGGTTCCTACGCCGCCCTCAAGTTGCCGGTGGATGCCTTTCCTGATGTAACCAACGTCCAGGTGCAGGTGATCACCACCTGGCCCGGCATGTCGCCGGTAGAAGTGGAGCAGCAGGTCACCTTTCCCATTGAAGTGCAGATGGCAGGTCTGCCGGACATGGTGGAGTTGCGGTCACTGTCCAAATTCGGCCTGTCGTTGGTAACCATAGTTTTTAAGGATCAAGTGGACATCTATTTCGCCCGGCAGCTGGTGCTGGAACGTCTCATTGAGGCCAAGGAAAAGCTTCCCAAGGGAGCCGAGCCGGTATTGGGGCCCATCTCCACCGGCCTAGGGGAAATATACCAGTACACCCTGGAAGAGCCCGATGCCCCGCCCCTGGCCTCGCCCCGGGAAGAAGAGTTACGCCTGATGCGTCTGCGCACCGTGCAGGACGGCATCGTCCGGCCTTTGCTCAAAACCGTACCTGGGGTGACAGAGGTTAATTCCTTCGGGGGCCAGGTGCGCCAGTACCATGTGAACGTCGATCCCGACCGGCTGGCCAAGTATGACCTTTCCTTGCGCCAGGTTTTTAACGCTCTGTCTGCTAACAACGCCAACGCCGGGGGCAACCTCCTGGAGCAGGGGAGCGAACAGGCGATGGTGCGGAGTTTAGGCCTGATGCAGAGCAAGGAAGATATCGAGGAGGTGGTCCTCAAAGAAGTGGACGGCGCGCCGGTGTTGGTCCGGGACGTGGCCGCAGTCGAAGAAGGCCCGGCCACTAGATGGGGCGCGACGGTGAAGGACGGCAAGCGCGAGGCCGTAGTGGGCATCGTCCTCATGATCCGGGGCGGCAGCGGCCGGGAAGTGGTGGCCGCGGTCAAAGAAAAGGTGAAGGAGATCAACAAGGGCGGCATCCTCCCCAACGGCATCAAGTTGGAAGCCTTCTACGACCGCACCGGCCTGGTGCGGGACTGCCTGGCCACGGTAAGCAAGGCCATCGCCGAGGGGGTGGTCCTGGTCATTCTGGTGGTCTACCTGTTCCTCCGAAGCCTCAAGGGGTCTGCGGTCATTGCCCTGACGCTCCCTCTGGCCACCCTGATGACTTTCATTGTCATGCGATTGACGGGGCTCACCGCCAATCTCATGACCTTTGGCGGCCTGGCCATTTCCATCGGCATGGTCGTGGACGCGGCAGTCATCCAGGTGGAAAACGTCATGCACCACCTGGGGGAACCCGATACCGGCCGGGGCTTTATGCGCGCCGTGCTGGAGGCAGTCTTGGAGGTGCGAAAGCCTAGTCTTTTCGGGGAGTTGATCATCGCCATCACTTTCCTGCCCATTATGACCCTTCAGGGCATGGAGGGAAAGATGTTTGCGCCTCTGGCCTTTACTGTAGTTATTGCCCTCCTGGCCTCCCTGGTCCTGTCCATAGTTGCCGTTCCGGTGCTCTGCTCTTACCTGCTCAAGCCCGGAGTCGAGCGGGAAAGCCTGCTCCTTAAGTATGCCCGGCGCCTCTACCGGCCTTCCCTGACCTGGGCCCTGGGCCACCGTCGCATCGTAGTGTTGGGAGCCGCGGGCATTTTAGCAATCTCCCTGGCCATGGTGCCGTTTCTAGGGACCGAGTTCATTCCCCGGATGGATGAGGGCTATCTCACACCCCAGGTCATCCGCCTCCCCTCCGTGTCCCTGAGCCAGTCCGTAGAAATTGAGCGCCAGGCCCAACAGGTAATGATGCAGTTTCCCGAGGTGGCCGCGGTGGTTTCCAAGATCGGAGCCGCGGAAATTGCCACCGATCCCATGGGGCCGAACATCAGCGATCCCATCGTGGTGCTCAAACCCCGTTCGGAGTGGAGCACGATCCGCACTACCGACGAGTTGGTGGAGAAGATGCGGATAGAACTGGCCAAGATTCCGGGGGTGGGCATCAACCTCACCCAGCCCATTGCGCTCCGGGTAGACGAACTCATTTCCGGGGTCAAGTCCCAGGTAGCGGTCAAAATCTTCGGTGACGACATGGAAATCTTGCTGCGCAAGGCCGAGGAGGCGGGCCGCCTGCTTAAGGGGATTAAGGGGGTCACCGATCTGCGAGTTGAGCAGGTGGCGGGGCAGCCTTACCTGAATGTCACGATCGACCGGCGGAAAATCGCCCGCTACGGCATCAACGTGGCCGACATCCAGGAAGTCATTGAAACGGCGGTGGGAGGCAAGGTGGCCACCGAGATCCGTGAGGGGCAACTGCGGGTGGGCGTCCAGGTGCGCTTCCCGGAAGACCGGCGCAAGAGCATCCAGACCATCGGCAATATCCTGGTGGAGGCCTCCGGCGGCCGCCGCATTCCCCTGGCGGATCTGGCGACGATTACGAAGGAGGAGGGCCCGGTCCAGATCAGCCGGGACGACGCCCGGCGCCGGATCGTGGTGGAATTCAACGTGGAAGGCCGGGGCATCGGCGGCCTGGTGGCCGAGGCCCAGACCCTGATAGAAGCTCGCCTGGGGCTGCCTCCCGGCTATTACCTCTCCTGGGGCGGGGCCTTCGAGAACCAGCAGCGGGCTATGCGGCGCCTCATGGTCATTGTTCCGGTGACCATCGCCATCATCTTCCTGCTCCTGTTTCTGACCTTCGATTCAGTGCGTTATGCCGCGCTCATCATCCTGAATCTCCCTTTGGCGATCATCGGCGGCATCCTGGGCCTGCTCATCACCGGGCTTTACTTGAGCGTCCCGGCCTCGGTGGGTTTCATCGCCCTCTTCGGAGTGGCGGTGCTGAACGGCGTGGTCCTGGTCTCCCAGATCAACCAACTTCGGCAGGAGGGCCTACCCTTGGAGGAGGCGGTGCAGGAGGGTTGCAACCGACGCCTCCGTCCGGTCTTAATGACCGCCCTGGTGGCCATCCTGGGGCTGGTACCTCTGCTTTTCGCCACCGGACCTGGTTCGGAAGTGCAGCGGCCCCTGGCGGTGGTGGTGGTGAGCGGCTTGTTTACTTCGACCTTGCTGACGTTGGTAATCCTGCCCGTGCTCTATCGCACTTTTGCCGAACGCTTGCCGGAGATTTAGGAGGTGGCTCATGAAAGAGATACAAGCGTATATCCAGCCCTTCATGCTCTCAAAGGTGACCCGCGCCTTGCAGCAAATCGCCGGTTTCCCTGGAATGAGCGTTATCGAAATCCAAGGCTTTGGCCGGGGCAAGGTAAAAGTGCCCGGCGACAAAGTCATTCGGGAATTTGTCCCTAAGATGCGCCTGGAGGCGGTGGTGAAGGACGAGTTGGTAGAAGAAGTGGTGCGCACCATTGAAAAAGCCGCCCATACCGGGAACCCCGGAGACGGTGTTATCTTCGTCTTGCCGGTGGAGCAGGCGGTGCGCATCCGCACGGCCGAAAGGGATAGAGAAGCTATCAGGTCAATAAGAAATGAGAAAAAGGACAACAACTGAGATGGGTACGGAGGGGGCAGGACTTGCGGTGAGGGAATTTCCGGTCCAGGGCCTGGACTGTGCGGACTGCGCCCAGTTGCTGGAGAAGGCCGTCTGTAAAATTAAAGGCGTGGCCGGGGCGCAAGCCGATTTTATCAAGTCAAGCCTGCGGGTTGAATACGCCCCTGAACAGGTGCAGCCGGGCGAGATTATCCAGGCCATCGAGGGCGCCGGCTACGGTGTCCTTGCCGAGGCAAGCACTATGACTTTCGTGGTCGAGGGCATGGACTGCGCCGATGAGGAGAAGCTAATCAGAAAAGGTTTGGGAGACCTGGCCGGGATTGAAGAGATGGACTTCTTCGTGGTCTCAGGGACACTCCGGGTCAGGTATAAGCCGGCCCTGGTCGATACCGGGGCCATCATCCGGGCTATAGGAAGAGCAGGGTTCACGGCCAAGGTCCAGAGGCTGGAGCTTGCGGTGCCCTCCTGGAAGGGGAGAAGGCAAATCATTCTCCTGGGCCTGTGCGGGCTCCTGGCCGGCTTAGGGTTCGGACTCTCGGAGGCAGGGTTCGGACACTACATAGTTGACTCCATATACGTGCTGGCCATTATTATCGGCGGCTTCTCTACGGCCAGAAAGGCGCTGGCCGCGGCCAGGAATCTGACTCCCGACATGAATCTCCTTATGACCGTGGCGGTGATCGGCGCCGCGGCCATCGATCAGTGGACGGAAGCCGTGGCGGTAGTGTTCCTCTTCTCGCTGGCGAATATCTTGGAAAGTTACAGCCTGGAGCGGACCCGGCGGGCCATCCGCTCCCTCCTGGAACTCTCGCCACAGGAAGCGACGGTGAAGAGAGAGGAGATCGAAACAATAGTGCCGGTGGAAGAAGTGCGGCTGGGGGAGATGATCGTCATTTACCCGAGTGCCAAGATACCCTTAGACGGCGAGGTTCTCGAAGGGAGCTCCACGGTAAACCAGGCTCCCATAACGGGCGAGTCGATGCCGGTCAAGAAGGGCCCGAAGGATACGGTCTTCGCCGGATCGATCAATCAACGAGGCTCATTGGCGGTCCGGGTGACTCACCTGGCCGGCGACACCACGCTGGCCCGGATCATCCACATGGTGGAAGAAGCCCAGGCACAGAAAGCCCCATCACAGGGCTTCGTGGAGCGATTCGCTCGCTATTATACCCCGGCGGTGATTGCCGCGGCGGCCCTGGTTATGGCTATACCGCCGCTCCTGCTGGGCCAGCCCTTCAATCCCTGGTTTTATCGGTCGCTGGTTCTCCTGGTAATATCGTGTCCCTGTGCTCTGGTCATTTCCACGCCAGTGGCCATTGTCTCGGGGCTGGCCGGTGCGGCCCGGAGCGGCATCATCATCAAGGGTGGCGTGCACCTCGAAAATGCCGGGGCCATTCGGGTGATCGCCTTTGATAAGACTGGCACCTTAACCCGGGGAGAACCTGTGGTAACCCAGGTGGTTCCCCTAAGCGGCCGGACTGCCGGAGAGGTTCTCGGCATAGCCGCCGCCGTGGAAAGCAGGTCTGAGCATCACCTGGCCCAGGCGATCCTGAACCGGGCGGAGCAGGAAGGGGTCGGTTTTGCCAAACAGGTGGAAGAATTTGAAGCAATCCCCGGCAAGGGGGTGAGGGCCAGGCTCAATGGAGAAACCTTCTATGTCGGCAGCCATCAACTGTTTGCCGATTTGGAACTGTGCCGCGAGGATCTCTGCGTTCGGGCCGAGGCCCTGGAGAATGAATCGCAGACCGTAGTGGTGGTGGGGTCAAGCCAGGGACCGATGGGTTTAATCGTCATCGAGGACGCGTTGCGCCCCGAAGCTCCAGAGGCCGTGAACCGACTGCGCCGGGCGGGGATTAAGAAGCTGGTGATGTTGACCGGCGACAACCCCGGTGCGGCCCGTGCCGTGGCCGACCGACTGGGCCTGGACTCTTACTTTGCCGGGTTGATGCCGGCGGACAAGGTAGGGGTGATAAGAGGGCTGCTGGAAGAGGGAAACCGCGTGGCCATGGTGGGAGACGGCGTCAACGATGCTCCGGCGCTGGCTACCGCCACCCTGGGCATCGCCATGGGGGCCGCCGGTTCGGACGCCGCCATCGAGGCCGCGGACATCGCCCTCATGTCCGACGACCTGAACAAGTTACCCGTGGCCATAAGGCTTAGTCGCCAGGCGCGACGCATCATCAAGACCAATATTGTCTTGGCGATAGCCGCCAAAGCTATCTTCCTGGCCCTTGGTGCAGTGGGACTGGCTACCCTCTGGATGGCGGTTTTTGCAGATATGGGAGTCTCCCTCATCGTCATTTTAAACGGCCTGCGGCTTTATCGAGCCGCACGATAATCGGATGCATTTCAATTACCGGCGAACATTTCGGGGTTTCATGAACCTTACAATCCACTAATATTTAATCGGGAGGTAAATATGACACACTGGCGGCTTTTCAGAATTGTACTTCTGGGGTGCTTTCTGATGGCTTGTAACGGTTCCCTTAAGGAACAAAGTTACCTGCAACAATACGGCTCTCAGGGCGGCAGAGGCCAGGGATACCGTATGCAACCCTACCGGGTCGCCCAGGAGGTCCATACCTGCGCAACGGGAAAGATCAACGGTCGCATCACCCGCCTCCGGGCGGAAACTTTTTCGCTAGATATGGAGCCAGGATTGGCAGCGGAGGTGCAAACTCCTGATAAAGGCCTGGTGCACGTCCATTTGGGCCCGCTTTGGTTCCTGGAGCGCCAGGAGGCCGACCTAAAGCCGGGGGACGAAGTGACCATCCAGGGGTTCTGCTATAAACTGGCGGGCCAGGAAAGACTTCTTGCCGGCGAGGTCAAGCATAAGGACCACACTTTAGTATTACGGAATCCCCAAGGCACTCCCTATTGGGAGGCCTGGCGAAAACAATGAGATAATACGGAGGTGATAAGGCTGTCTCTGCGATATATCCAAAGACATAGAAAAAGCACTCGATGTAGAATTGACGATATCCTTCCCCCCTATATGATGAGCAAGACTCACAAATAATGTAGGAAGGGTAGTGCAAACGCTTATCGACCGGGGAATCACCCGTCTCATCAGAACCGGAAGCAACCTGGTAAAAAGAGAAACTCCTGCCCCTGCCTACTTTTTCCGAAACAGACGCCTTTTTTTGACCCATCCTTACAAGGATCATGTCTGAGTCTACTCCTACGTCAACGCCATCGTGATGAACGACGAACCCCCTCACTAAAATCAAACCCGAGACAACGATGTGACCTTTCGAGCCGGGACTTTAGCCCCGGCTTATGTTGTTTGGACTAGTTGCACCAAACAATCCCCAAATACTCCCCATTGGTTGTCAATTAGCGGAATTGCGTAACTCCCCAAAGACACAAGATAATGAGGTCAATAAATTTGGCGGCGCAAGGGATGGGGTTTGCTGGGGCTGATCAGAAGGGGGTTGGCGGCGTTGTGGGGTGGTGGCGCTGTAAAGCGTGAAGTTCCCTATTTCCCAGAGGCTACCCGGCTATTTTTCCTTTCCCCCCACCTGCTCACCCAGCTGTCAGGCGGGGAACTGAGACAGCCTTACCGGGAGCACGTTTGGGTCTATGCCTGCATCAACGCCATCGCCCAGAGCATCAGCGGCGTCCCCCTGCTCTTCAAGACCGGGACTCGGAAAGACCCTAAGATCGTGGAATCGCACCTTATGGTGAACCTGTTCGAGGCGCCCAACCCCATGATGTCCGGGAGCCAACTCCTGGAGGCCACTTTCATCTATTTGGGATTGACCGGCGAGGCTTTTTTTATCGTGGAACGAGACAGCGAGCGGCAGGTCCCCAGAGAGATTTGGGTTTGCCATCCAGGGAGGTTTAAGGAAGTGGTGGACGCCGAAACCGGTTTGATCTCAGGCTGGGTCTACGGGAAGGGCGTTAAGAAGATCCCGCTTCAGCCCCACGAAGTGGTCTTCTTCCGCTACTTCAACCCCTACCACGATTACCGCGGCTTGGCCCCGCTGCAGGCGGCCAAGTCGGGAGTCGAGCAGGACTGGTGGGCCGGCAAATACAACGCCGCGTTTTTCAAAAACTCCGCCCAGCCGGGTGGGGTGCTGGAGACCTCTGGGAACCTCAGCGACGAGGAATACCAGCGCGTCCGGGCTCAGTGGCAGGACCGTCACGGTGGAGCCTCCAAGGCCCACGCCATCGCCCTCCTGGAAGGCGGCCTCAGTTACAAGCAGACGGGACTTTCCCAGAAGGACATGGATTTTCTGGAGCAGCGCAAGTGGAACCGGGAAGAGATCATGGCGGCCTTCAAGGTGCCCAAGCCGGAGCTGGGCCTCTATGATGACGTAAATTTCGCCACCTCCAAGACACAGCGCAAGCTCTTCTGGGAGAACACCCTGCTCCCCAAGATGGCTCTCTTTGAGTTTGTCCTGTGGAACCAGCTGTGCCGGCATATTGACGGGGGACGCATCTGGGCCGAGTTCGACTATAGCAACATCTCCGCACTGCAGGAAGACCGCCAGGAGTTGGTGGCGTGCGCCCAAAAGCTCTGGTCCATGGGGGTGCCTTTGAACACTGCCAACGAATATCTGGGCCTGGGCCTCCCGGCGGTGGATGGGGGCGACGTGGGCTACCTTCCCTTCAACCTGGCGCCGGTAGGCTCGGATGCGCCTGCCCCCGGAAAATCAGTCCCCTATCCTCTCATTTCCTCCCACGCCGAGACGGCCGGTTTTGCCTTGCCCTTGCCGCCGGCCGTTCCGGCCCTTCCCTTCAGAGGTTTCGATGGGGATGCCTATTGGCAGGCTTACCTGGGGCTTCACACCCCCCTGGAGGAAATGTTCCGGCGCAAGATCAGCCGGTATTTTTACGAGCAACGCAAACGCCAGCTCCGGCGGTTGGAGGAGAGGTTAGACAAGGCGGTGGTGCGGGAGTTGGCGGTGGAATCCCTGCTCCTGGACCTGGATACGGAAAACGGTTCTCTCAAGAAGCTGATCTGGCCGCTCTACCTGGATATCGGGGAAAAGGCCGGCCAGGGCCTGCTGGTGGAACTGGGGGCGGACCCGGAGCTTTTCACCCTGGTGGACACCCCGGCCATGGCGGCTCTTTCGACCAAGCTCATCAAGGTGGTGGGGATCAACGAGACCATCCGGGAGCAGTTGCGGGACTCCCTGGTGGAGGGGATCAGCCATATGGAAACCTCCGCCGAGCTCATGCACCGGGTGCGGCAGGTATACAACTTCGCCCAGTCCCGGGACCTGACCATCGCCCGCACCGAGACCGGCCAGGCGGCGGGTCTGGCCCGGGACGCGGCCATGGGCCAGATGGGGGTGGCAAAGGTTCGTTGGGTCACCGCCGGGGACGAGCATGTCCGGGTCAGCCATCAGAACCAGGGCGGCATGGTGGTGGAACGGGGCCAGGCTTTCCCCAACGGCTGCCGCTTCCCTTGCGATCCCAACGGGCTGGCAGGTGAGGTGATCAACTGCCGCTGTGTTTCGGCGCCCGTGGTGGAGTGATGGCGGAAAGAATCGGCATCATGATCCCCCCTGACGTCCTGGGGATGCTTTTTCGGATCGGAGCGGTGGTCACCGGGGAACATGGATTTACGGCTCGGCTGGCGGAAAACGCCGTCCCCCAGGGCCATGAGTTGGTGGACTGTGGCTATAACCGCCAAGAGGGGCAGTTCTATTTCATCTTCGCCCCCCAGCAGGACCGGGAGCCCGGGCCCGTGGTCTGGCAGGCGCCGGTTTACGAGAAGGAGCATGGCCATGGAACTGATTCGTAAGGACCTGGACTTTGAGATCAAGGCAGTGGGAGACCCCCAGGACCGGGTTCTGGAGTTCGTGGGCTCCACCGCCCAGGTGGACCGCTACGGCGACGTCATCGAGGTGGAAGGCTGGGACCTCAAAAACTACAAGAAAAACCCGGTTTTTCTCTGGGCCCACGACTACCGGCAGCCGCCGGTGGGAAAAGCCCTGAAAGTAGCCAAGACCGACCAGGGCCTGCTGTTCCACGTCAAGTTCGCCACGGCGGAGGAATACCCCTTCGCCGACACCGTTTACAAGCTCTACCAGGGCGGTTATCTCCGAGCCACCTCCGTGGGCTTTCAGGACCTGGAGCGGGAGCCCATCACCGACAAGGAGGGGAAACAGACCGGCTGGCGTTTTATGAAGCACGAGCTTTATGAACTCTCGGCAGTGCCCGTGCCGGCCAACCCCAACGCCCTGATCATGGCGGTGCAGAAAGGGGTGGTTAGCCCCGGGGAAGTGGAGGATCTCACCGGCGTACCATTTGAGGCGGACCTGAACCAGGCAGAAAGGGATGGGAAAGGTGAGCCGGAAGAGTCTATCAAACCCACCGAAAACGACCTGCAATCGACCCTCCTGGCCCTGGCGGGCCTGCTGGAGGATCTCAAGGTCAAAATCGACGCACTGGCGGCCCGGATTGCCGAACTCGGGTCTCCCCATGATGACCGCGCTCAACTGAAGACAGTGATCATGGAGGCCCTGGAGGAGTTCGTCAAATTTCGCGCTGCTACACCAGACTATTACTCCCTGGCGTTGAACCCCGGCCCCGGGCCTGAAGGGGGGAGACCGGCGGGGGAGCCGGACCTGAAGGAGATTCTCAACGCCACCAAAAAACTGCATCACAGGATCACGAGAGGAGAATAGTCATGCCTGAAGACGTCAACCGCATCCAGGAACTCCTGGAAGATATCAATAAGTCCCTCTCCTACACCGGGGAGGACGGCAAGGTTATCCATATCTCCGAGGCTTTCAAGACCCTGCCGGAGTTGTCGGCCAAGTATGCCGACCTGGCGGCCCGGTTCGAGGAGATGGAGAAAAAGAACCGGGAGCGCAAACATGCCGGCGTCTCCGGCCTGGAGTATGAAAAAGAAAAGTTCTCCCTGTTCAAGGCCATCTATGCCATCGGCACCGGCGACTGGTCCCAGGCCCAGTTCGAGGCGGACGTGTTCCGGCAGACCCGGGACCTGGCCACCACCCCGGACAGCTCCGGGGGCTATCTGGTCCCGATCCAGGCCATCCCGGAACTCATCGAGATGCTCCGGGCCGAAGCGGTGGTGTTCCAGATGGGGGCCACCCTCCTGGACAACCTGGTGGGCTCCCCGGTGGAGATCCCCAAGCAGACCGGCGGGGCTACGGCCTACTGGGTAGGGGAGAATGAGCCCCTCACCGGCAGCGACCAGACCCTGGGCCAGTTGCAGCTCACCCCCAAGTCGGTGGGCGCCCTGGTGAAGCTCTCCAACCGGCTGCTGCGCATGTCCAGCCCCTCGGCGGAGCAGATGGTGCGGGCCGACATCGCCCGGGTGGTGGCCCTGGCCATCGACCTGGCGGCCCTCCGGGGCAGTGGCGCCAGCGGCCAGCCCACCGGCATCGCCAACACCCCCGGCATCAACACCAAGGCTTTCAGCGTCAACAGCCCCAACTTCGATTACTTCTTCGACATGGAGTACGAGCTGGCGGTGGACAACGCCCTGCGGGGCAAGCTGGGTTTCGTGTTCCATCACTGCGTCAAGCGTTCCCTGTCCAAACTCAAGGTGGCCCAGTTCTCGGGAGACACCGGGGGCGAATACATCATCCGGCCCATGGATGCGGCCCAGCTCCAGGCCTACATCGGTTACCCCTTCGCCATGACCACTCAGATCCCCATCAACCTGGGGGTCGGGGCCAACGAAACCGAGATCTACCTGGGCAACTGGCAGGAGCTGATCGTGGGCCAGTGGGCCGGTATCTCCATCCTGCCCTCCAAAGAGGCGGGGGACGCCTTCGCCAAAAACCAGACCTGGATCCGGATCATCACCGACGTGGACATCGGACTCCGGCACGCCGAGAGCTTCTGTCTGGGCTCTGGGGTGAAGAACAGCTAACCGGATGGGGCCGGGCCTCCGGCCCCTTTCCCATAAGGAGACCCCGACATGAAATTCAGTCTGCATCAGTTCCTCAAGGCGGTGGCGGGTCTGGTGGCCGACAACCACAGTGCCGCCACGCACAAAGGTTCGGCCATCGATCGCCTGGGTTTCGAGGAGGCCCTGGTGGTGGTGAACTCCGGGGCCAATGCCGCCGGCGGCACGGTGGACATTAAGGTCCAGGAATCGGACACCACCACGGATAGCGATTTTGCCGACGTTGCCGGCGCGGCCTTCACCCAGATCACCGAGGCCAACGACAACAACGTCTACGTGGGGCGCCTTAACCTGGTGGGGAGGAAGCGCTATCTCCGGGTGGTGGCTGTGGTGGGAACCGCGGCCTGCGACTTCGGGGTAGAAGTGGTCCTGGGGGCAGCCAAAGATGCGCCGGTGTCCCAGGTGAACCCCGCGGCTTTCTCTCTCTAATGGCGAGGTGAGCGATGTCAAAATACCGAATCAGGCCAGGCTACTGCCTCCACCTGCCCAATAATGCCTTCGTCCATTCCGGCGAAGAGGTGGACCTCAGCGGCGACCTGGAGCAAGAGGTCCTGGGGAATCAAAGCTGGAAGGTATATCCGGCCCCGGGTGAACCGGACCAGGACCTGCCAAAAGTCTCGGGGCTGGAAGCGCAAGAAGTGGATAAGCCGCCCAAAGACCGGGCCATCAAAAAGGCCAAGGTGGACACCAGGTAAATGGACCTGACCACGCTGACCAGGGTGAAGGCGCTGCTGGAACAGCCGGAAGACGATTGGGACGGCCTCATCACCGAGTTGATCGGGGCCGTGTCCCAGCGCTGCGCCTCCTACTGCAACCGGGATTTTGAGAACAAATCTCGGACAGAGTACCACGACGGCGGCGGGCAGTATCTCTATCTCAAGGGCCTGCCGGTGGCCTCCATTGATTCGATTTACGGCTCGGATACCTGGGAGTGGGACGCGGGGAACCTGATACCCGCCAGCGACTACCAATTGCTCTCGGCCGGCATGGTGGCTTACCGCTACGGGGCCTGGCCCTATGGCCTCCAGGCCCTGAAGGTGACTTACACCGGGGGCTATGACGCTTTCTTCGAGGGAGACGGCTCGCCTCCGGAGGGCTATAACCCACCCCCCGACGACCTGGAGATGGCGGCCAGGACGCAAGCGGCTTATGACTTCCGGCGGCGTAAGGACATCGGTCTAGAGTCGGTGAGTTTCCCGGACGGCTCCATCCAGAAGGTGAACTCCGGGGAGTTCCTCCCCTCGGTCAAGGCGGTGTTGGACCGCTACCGGATCAGACCTTATGGCTAAAGACCCGGTCACGAGCCTGGATCAGATCATCAAAGGGCTGGTCCCCAAGGTGATGAAGGTGGTCCAGGAGCACAGCAAACGGCTGTGGGACCACACGGTGAGCCGGCACCTGACCGGGGGAACGGCCGCCGACCGCCTGGGCCGGCGCACCGGCGCCCTGGCCCGGTCCACCCGGCCTCTGCAGGTGCGGTTGGATGGGAACAAGGTGACAGGAGGCCTGGCCTTCGGAGCCGAATACGCCGGAGTGCATATCGGCCCGGCGGGCAGCCAGGTGACCATCCGGCCCAAGAACAAGAAGTTTCTGGCTATTCCCCTGGCGGCGGCTAAGACCGCGGCGGGGGTGGCTCGGGGAGGGCCCCTGGACGGCATCTGGGGCCCCACATTTATCGCCAAAGGGATCATCTTCGGGTTCTCCGGGGGCACCAAGGGGACGCAGAGCAAGACCCCTATCCCCCTTTTCGTTTTAAAGCGGTCGGTGGTGGTGCCCCGACGGGTTCACCCGAAAGAGCACTTGCTGGATTGGGCCAAACCTCAATTCATGGCGGACCTGTCCAAGATCGTCAAGGTGGATTGATGGCTGACAGCATCAAGGTGCAGGTGATGCAAAAGCTGGCCGTGGTTTTGGGAGCCATTCCGGAGATAGGCTCGGTGCATCGCTGGCAGGGCAGCCCCACAGACCTGGACCGGGTAAAACTCCCGGCCGTGTTCTTCTGGGATGAGGAGGAGACCCGGGATAAGCGCAACCGCCTGGCGATGGGAACGCTCAAGCTCTACGTTGCCGTGTTCATCCGCCTGAGCCCCTCGGGAGCGGCATCCTTCAACGATGCGGCCGATAACCTGCAGGGCAAACTCCATAATGCCCTGATCGGGACTGCCGGCCTCAAGGGGCTGGTGGAAAACCTCCAGGAGGAGCGGGTCTGGAAAGAGTTTCCCAATGACCAATATGGAGTGCTCTTCATGAGCTTCACCTTAACTTACGGGCACGCCTGGGGCGATGCCTTCAGCACCACCTATTGAGGAGGGGTAACCCATGCCTGTACCTGCCAACGTGGAAAATTACACCGTTCCAGGGGGCGTCAAGCTCTATTTCGATGACGGGACCGGGGAGCGGGACCTGGGCAATATTACGGAACTGGATCTGGAAACCGGCACCGAGGAGTTGGAGCACTTCAGCAACCGCTCCGGCAAGCGCCTGAAGGACAAGGTCATCGTCCTGGAGGAGAAGCTGACGCTCAAATTCAAGTTCGACGAGCCGGTGATCGAGAACCTCAAATATTACTTCAAGGGCGGGGACATCGAGAACTTGAACCCCGGCATGGGCACCGTGACCGACCTGAAACTGGCCCTCGCTGGAACTGTTTTGCAATCGGTAGGCCAGTATTACGGCCTCACCAATGTCACGGCGCGGCAGTTCCTGGACAAGGTCTTCCTCTACAACGGCGTAGCCTTCCTGGACCACTCGTCGGAAGCGGACACCGAAGCGGGGACCCCCTTCGATGCCATGATCGACGCCAATGACTTCCTCTATCTGGGGAAGGCCACCCGGTTCAAGGAGGTCTATGCCAACCTGGCGGTGAACGGTTCCTACACCGGCCTGGCCTGGGAATACTGGGACGGAGACGAGTGGAAGGCACTGGTCACCTCCGGCGCCGGGGACGGCCTGGACTCCGACGGCGCCATCACCTTCACGCCCCCGGTAGACTGGGCCAAGACTACGGTGAACAGCCACAGTCTCTACTGGATCAGGGCGAAAGCCACCGCTGTGGCCACCCCCGCCACGGTGAACTGTTTCCGGCAGAACCTGGTCCAGAACATCGACTATATGCTGGACGCAGGCCTTGCGGCTGAGGACGGCAGACTCCCGGGCCGGATCGGCCGTCTCTCCGGGGGCAAACTGGTGGACGGGGAAGAGGTGAAGGTGAGTTTTACCTACGCCACCTGGGCGTCCGCACGGTTTGCCATCGCCGGATCGAGTTTTATCGAAGGGGCGGCCCGCCTGGAGGTACATCCGGACACCGGCCGGGGGCTGCGCTTTGACGTGAACATCCCCAAGTGCATCCTCAAGCCCAACGGGGGTATCGGCCTGGACGACAAGAAGTGGCTGGAGGTCCCCATGACTCTGGAGGCCCTGGACGATACCGCCAACAACCCCGAAGCGCCTTTGGGTCATTACGTGAGCTATGAAAACGTCGCCTGAGGAGGGACAGATGCCCGAGCCGATTACCGACAGTCAGGTTCTATCGAGCTATCTGGCTGAAGAGCAGATAAACGGCTTCACTGTCAAGCCCTGGACTATCAAGCAGCTTCTCCTGGTGATGCCCATCCTGGACGCCCTGGTGCAGGAGTTTAAAACCCAGGGCGTCACCCTGGACAACCTGGGTGAGGTTTTTGAAGGTCAGGGACTGGCGGCTGCCAAGGATATCATCCAGACAATCTTGCCCCGGCTCCCCGAGTTCCTGTCCGTCACCCTGAGGATTGAGCTGGAGCAGGCCGAGGAGATCGACCTGGGTCTGGGGTTGCAACTGGCGGTCAAGGTCCTGAGGATGAACGTCGACCACCTAAAAAACGCCTTCGGCCTGATCATGAGCCAGGTGGGAGTTCTGATCGGGCCGGAGGCCACCAGTTAGCGATAACCGTCGGCCTCTCGGAGTTGGCGAGCCAGGGACATGACCTTTACAGCCTGATCGACGGTTATCCCGCTTTGATGGTGCAGGGGCTTATGGCCGCGTCCCAGGTCCGTAGCCGCCACCGGTTGATGGAGCAGGGGGTATCCATGGCCGTGGCGGTGACTGGGGCCCTGGACCTGGCCTTTAACCGGGGCAAGGGGAAGGTGCTGGAGCGCTGGCTTGAAGAGGTGTCGGGTGAGAACCAAGGTGAACCATCAAAAAAAAGACCCAAGATGAGCGACCGGGCCTTTTCATTTTTCACCGGCATGCCCCGCCAGGGGTCAGACAGACCAGAAAGAAAAAAATAATCAGCTTTTTTAATGAGACAGGCAACTTTACTAAAATGGAAACCAATTTATACAAAATTGTCGGTTCACCACTTGCCCCTCAAAAAAGTGGGCATAGGGATGGCGTCCCCCATATAGGTCCCACTTTTGCCCTACTTTTTTGGCCTGCACACTCCAAAACCGGCAAACCCTTATACCACCAACGTTTTCCGGGGTGCGTAGGTTCCGGTATTTCAACGAACACGAATCCACCTTCCCAATTACCTTGCCTTCCGAAACGCCCGTATTTTCCCCCTACGGGTTGCGTATCTGACGGCTGCTTTTCGGGGACCAAAACGCCCCAGGAGTTGCTTCGGCACACTGGTTGCATACTGCGCCCGCTCACGGTGAGACCCGAGGACAGAGGACATGGCCACTGATATCGGCGAACTGCTGGTCAAGCTCTCGGCGGACTTGAAGAACCTGGACTCCGGGTTGAAGACGGCCAAGGGGGAGCTCGCGGGGTTTCAAAATTACGCCAGCTCCTTCGCAGCGTCTCTCAAAAAGACCCTGGCTTTCGCCGGGGTGGCGGTGGGGCTATGGGAGATCGCCGGGGCTCTGAAGTCCTTCAGTCAAGACGCGGCTATGGTCGGGGCCCGCACCGAGACGTTAGCCGTGTCCATGTATCAGGTGGGCAAGAATGCCGGGGTGTCGGCCCAATCCCTCGATACCTTGATAACCAAACTTCAGCAGTTAGGCATCACCAGACAAGAGGCCATGCTGGGGGCCACCAAATTCATGGCGGCGGGCCTGGATTTATCAAAGCTTGAAGAATTGGCCACCCGGGCCCGGGACATTGCCGTCGTCGCCAACGTCAATACTTCTGAAGCCTTTAGCCGGATCATCCAGGGAGTAATCAGCGGCGAATCGGAAACCCTCAAGCGGCTCATGATCAATGTCGGCAACCTCGACGAGTTGATGAAGAAATGGTCCGCGACCCTGGGGGTGACCAAGGAAGAGATCGGGACGGTCACCAAAGCCAACTTGATGTTGGGCGAGGTTTTGGAGAAGACCGCCCGGTTCGCCGGGGCGGCATCGGCGGCGGATGCAACCGTGGGCAAGCAGCTCCAGTCAATGGCCCGCTATGCCGAGGAAGCGAAGAACGCCTTATGGCCGATCTTTCAGCCGGCGTTCCTGGCCTTTGTCCAGGAAATGACCGCGGGTTGGAAGGATTTGGAGAAATGGGCCAGGGCCAACACCGTTCGTCTGGAGGAATGGGGCAAGAACTTCGCCGAATGGGTAAAATGGCTGGCCACCGGAATCCGGGATATCGGGGCTTTTATTGCCGAAAATCAGAACCTGATCAAGACCCTCATGGAAATCTACGTTGCCAGCAAGGCGGCGGGCTGGATTGCCGGCCTGGGGGCATCTCTGAAAACGACGGCTGTGGAGGTGGGCATCCTGGCGGCCCTTTTGGGCAAACTGAAGGTCCTGGTGGGCGGCCCCTGGCGGATATTAATTACCGTGGCCCTTTTCGGCCTTTATGAAGCCTGGAACAAGATCCAGCAGTTGAGACAGCAGGCAGGCTTCACCCCTCAGCCTGGTGTGGTATCCGGGGCAATCCAGGAAGGCCGGGCCCGGGATCGGGCCCGGGAAGGCAAAGAATTGGATATTGCCGGGGCCGAAGCTGCCGGGGAGGCCCAGCGCCGGGGGATCAGTACTGAGAAATATCTTGAGCTCGCCAAGGAAGAGCAAAAACGGGCCATAGAAGGCCGGTACAAGAAATATACGGCCCCTTCCGTCCTGCCGGCGGTACTGCCCGAGCATGAAACCCCGGAGGAAAGACTGGCCAGGGAAGCCAAGGCTGCCAGGGAGCGCGCCGAGGCCGAACAATATACGGGGGCGCCCAAGGATAAGAAGGGTGGCGGCGCCAAGGAACTGAACGAGGACCTGCTGCGCTACCTGACCGAATACCTGGAGGCCAAGCGGAAGCTTTCTCTCAAGGATGCTGAAGAATCCTACGCCACCTTTAAGGCCGAGCAAGACAAGAAAAAGGCGGAGCTGGACCGGGATCTGGCGGAAGGCAAGATTACCGGCCAGGAGTATCAGCAGGCCCTGGTAAAGATGGCTGAGGCGGAGACCAGTGCAGCCGGGAAACTCATCGACGCCAAGATCGCCAAGGAGAAGGAGGCTTACGACTGGGCCCAGAAAGAACTGAAGACCCGGGCCGAGGCTGGAGAGATCAGTCCTGAGGCTTTGGATCTGTCTTCGAAGAAACTCCAGGCGGAACACGCCACCCGGCTCAAGGAACTGGAGGGGGAGGCCGGCAGAGACAAGATCAAACTGCAAAAGGAACTCGTCGACCTCCTGAAGAAGGAGTACGAGAACCGCAAGCAGATCGAGGACACCTTGGCCGCCGGCCGGGAAGATGCCGCCCTGGGTCCCATTGCCGAAAAGGAAGCGGAGATCAACCGGCTGCTCCGGGAGCGGCTCAAGCTCCGGGAAGAACTTATCAGCAAGGGGGCCACCGAGGGGCAGGTAGCCGGGTTCGACCAGACCACCAAAGAATTGGAGATCAACAAGCGCTTCGGCGACCAGATGAAGGGCTACGCCAACCTCGTCACCGGGTTCTTTGGGGACCTGACGGACGCCCTGATGGCCGGCGAGACGCACTTTCGCCAGACCTTTCAAAATTTTTTCAAGTCCCTGTTCAAGCAGTCCATAGAGCCGGCCATCAAGCAACTGACGCAGTGGCTTACCGAGGCCTTCAAGAATATGTTCGGCACCCTGGGAGCAGGTATTGCCAATGCCCTGATGGGGGTTATCGGTCTGGTCGGCATGTTTCTGTCCAGTGACCGCAAAAGCTCTTTCACGTCTTCTGGAGTGCAGAGCAACGTCACCGGCCACGAGGCGGTGCGGGGCATCATCGCCGGGGAGACCAGCATCCCCATTGCCCAGGTGTCTGAGTCCCTGTCCGAGGCCGTGGCGCCGCACCTCAGCATTCTCCGCCAGATTGAGGCCAATACCCGCAACTCCGGGGGCGGGGGTGCTGGTCAAGTCAACATCAATATCCAGGGTATCCAGGCGACCATCCGGGAGGCCATGGAAGCCTACTTCCGGGAATACCTGCTCATGGGGGCCAGATGAACGCGGTTTCCGACCAGTTTTGTAAAAGCAGGACGAAAATACTGCTGCCCCCCGAGACGGCGGTAGGTATTCGTTCCATCTTCTTCTCGCTTTTTGGCGGCCCGGCTCAACTGGACGCATGGCTGACCGGGATTGCCGATGTGCTGGCAAATGCCGGCAACCCGAGGACTCGCCCCCTGCCGTTACCTATGGCCGATATTCCTGTGGCCTGGCAGTCCTGGATGTACCGGCCGGGAGAAGTGGTGGATATGCTCCTGGAGCGACTGCACGACCTGTCGGTCTGGAGCTACACGGTGAAGATCTTCAGGCGGGGAAAAGTTTTCCAGGCCATGGTGGTGGATCAGAGCAGCGGTCATCTCATGGAAGCCGCGGAAGGTTCTGAGTTGGAGGGTTTAATTCAGTCCCTGGCGGAAAAATACGGACCGAACCTCGAGGTGGTAAGGGAGTAGCTTATGTCGTTTCCCAGCACGTTGACCGGCGCCATAGACGGGGTGACCGAAATTGAAGCGGCCCACCTGAACAACCTGGAAGCCAAGGTGGGGGTGGATAACTCCATAGACCCCAACAGCCTGGATTATAAGTTGAGGAACCCCTCAAGCTCTGATCCGGGTCATAAGCACACCGCCGGGGCTTTTACCGGAGGTTTTGACGGGGACGTATTTTTCCGGGACCCCGCCGATCACCTCTGGAAACCCGTGGGCCCGGATAGTGCAAACCTGGTGGCCAAAACCGGAGCCCAGACCATCGCCGGGGTCAAGACCTTCTCGAGCATTCCGATACTCCCGGCCTCTGATCCCATAGCTGCCAACGAGGCGACCCGCAAGACCTACGTAGATGCCCAGGTGGCCCTCAAAGTGGCCAAGGCCGGGGATACCATGTCCGGCAACCTGGCCATGGGAGGCAACCACATCACCGGCGTCGGTTCGCTGGCGGCGGCCACCGCGCAGTTAACCAATCCCCTGGCGGTTATTTACGGCGGCACCGGCTTGGCGGCGGTCGCGGCCGGGGACATGCTTTATGCCTCGGCTGGAAACACCCTGGCGGCACTTACCAAGGCTGTCGCGGGGAACGTCTTGTTATCCGGGGATTCCCCCGGCTGGGGCAAGGTGGGGCTGACTACCCATGTCTCCGGAACTCTGGGGGCCGGAAACGGGGGGACGGGGCTGGCTGCTTACGCGGTGGGTGACCTGCTCTATGCCTCTGCTGCCAACGCCTTGAGCAAATTGGCGGATGTGGCCGTAGGTAACGTCCTCATCTCGGGCGGGGTTGGAGTGGCTCCGTCTTGGGGCAAGGTGGGTCTGACCAGCCACGTTGACGGGGTGCTGCCGGTAGCCAATGGGGGGACCGGGACCGCTACCGGGTCCATTACCGGGACCGGGGCATTAGTCTTGGCAGCGGGTGGAGCCAATCAGAATGTCACCCTGACTCCGAGCGGGACCGGCGCCACGATTCTTAATGGCAACGTCGGCATCGGGACCACAAGTTTCGGCGCCTCGGCCGCCAAGGCTTTGGGGATGGGTGCCGGCACCGCACCCACCACCGCCCCGGCAGACATGGCACAGATGTGGGTGCAGGACCAGGCGGCGGGCAATGCTTGTTTCCATTTCCTGACGGAACTGGGCAAGACCATCAAACTGTATCAGCAGGCGCATCTGGCCGATCCTGCCGCGGATGTTACCGCCCTGGCTGCGTGGGCTGCGAATATCAACCTTTACTTGGAAAACCTGGGCCTCATGGCCTCAACGTAAGAGGAATTTAAATCATGCCTGATCACAAACTGAGAGCCGTGGAGGGTGAGGGGAAGTCTGCTCCCACCCCGGCAGAAATGAAGTCCATGCTCCAGGCCGACCGGCTGGCCCGGGAACAGCGGGCCGCGGCGCGGATCAAACAAGTCCTGGAAGAAGAGCGCTGCGTCATGAACCCGGTGATGGTGTTGGCCAATGGCAATATCTCCGGGCGCATTGAAATAACCGCAGTGGACTGACATGGGTAACCGCTTAAAAGTTCCCTTCCTGGCCGGAATACAGGGTGGAGGGGTCATGACATTTGTCGGCACTGGCATCAACCAGGCGGTCTACTGGTTCCTGGAGGCCATCGACCCCCGGCCCGGCCTGGGGCCCTGGCCCCCGGTCGGCAGACTCCAGCGTCCCCGCTATCGAGTGAGCCCCATACGGTTCGGCACGGGGTTCCAGTATGGCATCAGGATACCGTATGGCGGGATCGTCCGTTGGCACCCGGCCAGTGAAGTAAACTCGGGGCTCACGATTACGGATGCCAGCAAGCATGCGGTGAATATTTACCTGGCGCCCAAGAAGCCACCCCTGATCCGTTACGGCATGCACTACAAGTGCGGCGAGGTCAGATACAGCGAGGAATCCGGACTCTACGACCGGGTGACGGTCAAGGCGGTGCTGGACTGATGTACGAGAAGATTTTTGAAAGCACGAAACTGGCGCAGCCGGTTGTGGCCGGGGACTCCTGGCAGCACCTGTGCTACGTCAGCACCTGGGACGCCTTTCTATCTCAGTCCGGCGGGGAATGGGCACGGGTATTCCGGGACGGCGCCCGGGTGAAGTTCGGCAAGCCCTCCGGCAGTTACGCCATGCTGGGGCGGGTGAAAGGGTTCCCGGCTTACTGGAGCCAGTGGACCTTCAAGGTACACCCGGCCTTTGAGATCAACGGCCTCCCCAATCCCAATGAGGTGCTGAACCCGAACTGGAACATCGGTTACAGCCTGGGGCCGTCAAGTTCTTCGGGCAAATTCATCGACGACGTCAACCAGGTGTATCTGCATCAACCGAGCGCCAACCGGATCGACATCCACAGCCTGGAGGATGGCCGAAAGGTGGGGGAGATCGTCCACAACGCCGGGGAATACTTCGCTGCCATCGCCTGGGTGCAACCGGGCCAGGTGGCGGGCCTGTGCCGCACCAGCGGCAAGGTCAGGATCATGGACTACCTCAGCAGCCCCCGGGTCCTGGCCACCGGGCGCCTCGATCCCTTCAAGGTGGCAGGCTATGACAGCGCCTTCCACCTGTTCTTCGCCATCGGCACGGACTACAAGGCCCGGGTGTACTGCCGGGAGGCCTGGCCCGCCGTGCTCTCCGCCCCGGTCTTCGACCCCCCAACGGTCCGCGGGCTCAAGGGGAACCTGGTGAAGACCCGGCTCACCGGTCAGGACGGGGAGCCCTGTCCGGGCTGGTGGGTGCATTGGGAACTGGCGGATGCCGGCGGGGGATTAAGAGGCTCCCTGGATAACTATGTGACGAAAACGGATACGGCTGGCTGGGCGAAGAGCCGGTATTTCGGTCCCGATGATAACCAACCCGGATCGGGCAAAATCAAGGCAAGGGTGGTGCTTTCCTGATGGGCCTGTGGCACCTGAACACCGTCGCGCCGTGCATGAGCTACATTGACCAGGGGTCGTGTGTCCCGCCTCCTGGGCCCGCGTTGTGGGGACCTCTTGGCTTGACCTACAATGGTCAGCTCATTACCTGTCCGAAGCATTACCGGCAGTCCACAAATTCGGTGGCCAATTTCTTTTATGAACCTGGCAATGATCGGATCATTGCCCATATCGTGTTGAATACGACCTATTGGCCGAGTTGGGACGTACAACGCTACGAGTTCAACGCCGAAGATGGCGCCTGGTCTAATCGAGAAGAAGCCATGGCCAGGCAGGCCTGGATTGGCATCTGGGGGGCGGCCTATACCCAAAAAGCCACCATGGGGAGTTTTAACAAGATTTATGCCTGCCGCAACAACGAAACGAAAATTCGGGAGGTCATGTGGGAATATGCCGAGCCGGCAACTAACGGATGGTGGGTTGATCCTTACACCTGGAATCCCAAGTCCATCTATGGCTACGCCGTGGTTAACCGGATCGACAACCTGCTGGCGGCGGCGGCGAACTGGACGTTGGACTGCTGGCGCAATATCGGCGCCACGCCGGAACGTTTTGCCCAACTCAGGCTGCCGAATGTGCTCAATTATCTGGCTTACGAGTCGCGCAACTACTGTTGGGTGATCACCCAGGACGGGGTGATCTGTAAGGCTGATTACCAGATACCCCGCTGGGAGATGATGTCCACGGTCCAAAACCCCGAGGCGGACGCGCTGAAATATTTCATCACCTATGACACCAAACGCAAACGGGTGGTGGTGTTCCGGCAGCGCCCGGACGCCGCGGATGGCGCCTGCCAGCACCAGTTGGAGTTTTATTACCCGATGGTTTCGGCCGGCCAGCTCACCCAGCCGGTGCCGGTGACCTCGCTTAGGGCCGGAAACCGCATCCTCCTGGCGGCACATTTGGTCGGCGACGCCGGCGAGGGGGTGACGCCCTATACCGTGGAGGGGGAGATGCTGGAGCCGGTGGATGGGAGACTGGTAACCCCCTTCTCGGGCACCGAGTTGAACGGCCGGGTGTGTTTTCAGTACCAGGCCCCGGAGGAGGCCTGCACCGAGACCCTGAAGCTGAAAGTGACGGTGGAGGAGTCGTGACATGGCCGAACTGACCTCGGAAACCACCTTTTCTGTTGTCGCGGCCCCCGAGTATTTCGAGGAGTTTGAAGACCTCTATCTCTACCCGGAGAACGCCGGGTCCGGGGCCCTCCGGGAGTTGCGCTATCCCGGTGACGTGCTGCCGCCGCTGATCTATGAGTCGAATCCGGATCGCTGGGAGAATTTCGATTCGGTGCCCATGACCAACCGGCCCCAGGTGAAGGCGGAGCTCACCATCGCCTCGGCCCAGATTGTCCAGTGGCAGGGGTATCTCCCGGACCGCCCGGTCAAGGAGGTCTGGCGGGGCTCGGACAACCGGTCCCGGATGACCGCCTACATGCTGCGGCGGCTTTATGAATACTTCGCCTACCCGCCGGAGAGCGGCTATATCACCTGGCGCCCCAAGGACCGGACGGAACAGTTGTACTACATCCAGATCGAGAGCGTCCAGGTGGGTGGGCAGGACATCGTCAGTTTTGACTTTGTGGCCATGCTGGGCGGTGAGCTTATTCCCTTTGAGGTGGTCTTCCAGTTTCGCATTATCGGAGAGGTTTAACGGTGCGCTACATCTCGGCGGCGTTTCAAGGGGTGCTGGATAACCGGCGGCGGCGCCCGGCTTACAAGATTTATGCCTGGGACCCCAGCGGGACCACTATCTCTCAAGTAGCCGCAGCGCCGGGCAATCTTCACGCCGGTCTCCCGACCCCGCTGGACATCACCCCTTACGCCTCGGAGATCGCCTGGTCCGACAAACAGCTCAGCTTCACCATGGTGGACCCGAAAAACTTCTTTCACCCGGATACCGGCGCCTATCGAAATTACCTGGGTGATGGGGCCATCCTCCGCCTGGTGGAGGGAGACGAGGTCTTATCCGAGACTGATTGGGTGACGTCTTTCACCGGCCAGATTCACGGCCAGGTGGGATGGAAGAAGGCCCGGCACAGTGGGAGTGTCACGGCCAAGGTGTCGGTCTTCGGGCGGGCCGAAACCCAGGCTTTCAAGCGCCGCAAGATCACCACCCGGGAGTATTCGGTGGGCACTGACCTGGGAATCGCCCTCTATGACATCTGCGAGACCTTCATGGGGCTGACCAGGGCTGAAGTTCGCATCCCCTTCACCCTGGGCCGCCAGTTCAAGCACAAGGTGAACCAGTTGGCCCAGGTGTCGCCCTGGGAGGCTATTACTTCGCTTCTGGAGGTGGTCTGCTATCAACCTTACTTCGATGGGGAAGGCAAACTCACCTACGTCAATAAGAGTTTTCAGCGTCCCCCGGCCAAAGTGCTGGCGGATTACGTCAGGTGTGTAGAGCTGGAGGTGCCGGAAAACAGTCAGGATGGTATCAACAAGGTAAAAGTCGTCTTCCTGGACGCCCAGTTGGAACGGGTGGACGGCCCCTACCAGAAGTTGGGGGAGGCCCAGGTCACCACCGGGTTTTTCTCCATGCACGAGAATCTGCCCTGCTGGTGGTCCGAGGATCACAAGCAGCGGGCCGACGGCACCTCCATGAAGGTGATCAAGTCGGTGAACTCCGGCCTCCTCCCGGTAGGAAATGAAAGCTACGAACAAAAAGATGACTTTCACGGCGAGATCGAGGTGGAAATCTTGGTCTGGGTGCCCATCCTGGCCACGGTGATGGCGTTGGAATATGTGGCCGCAGCCCTGATCCCGGACGAAACCACTTCCACGTCCAAAGGTTTTACTCTGCCCACGGTCCTGTCCGCCCCGGGAGCGGTCGCGTTGGTGGCCCCACCGACCGGCGGGCCGGTAACCGGAGTGATTACCATGGCGCCCATCCAGGTGGTGGCCGAAGAGGTTCCCGGTACGGGTTTCACTATCCCCTGGGGCAGGGTCCTGCAGGCGCAGGCCATGCTCGGGATCATGTTGATCCAGATGTCCATCGGCAGCGCCCAATATGAGGTCTGGGGCACCCCCTATGACTACGCCTATCTGGAAAAGATGTCCATTGCCATGGAAGACGGCCTGGACTACTGGCTGGAGAACGAAAAGGAGATCAAAAACGACTTTGTCGGCTCTCACGACCAAGCCGACACCATTGCGGTGACCGAGCTCATTTGGGAAAAGAGCCTGACCAGACCGCGGCGAGTCGTCATCGAGGATGATCCGTCCTTGGAGGTGGGGGACATTATCGTGATCCCGGACGGGAGAAAAATTCTGATCACCGGGCTTTCCAAGAAGATCAAGCGGGGGGAAGTTGCGAGCCTGGTTATTGACGGTTGCAAGGTGATGACCCCATGAGCATTAGGAAGATTATCGATTGGGCTATTCAAGACCAGAAGTCGGAGATGAAGGGGAATATCGCCAGCCCCTTCTATCAATATCAGGATTATGCCGGCAGTTGGGTCTGGGCCTGCGATGTAGACCTGGGCGGCGGCGAAGATAACGTCCTGCGGTCGGTGCCGGTGGCCGCCAATAATCGGGAGGTCATCTATGCCGAGCAGGGCAAAGGCGTTTCTTTGTCCCGCATGGGAAGTGGAAAGTGGGCCATCACCGGCCTTTCCAAAACCTTAAATTCCACGGTGCACATGATCTTTGTCTCCTTTGTGGACGACGTCTTTCAAATATCCGGCCGACGGTTAGCCGGCAATATCATCCGGCCCCTGTCTTACGGGGAGATGGGGGAGTTGATCCCCCCTTTCGGTTATGGCGTGTTGCCTTATGGGCTGCAGGGGAAGTTTGACGCCCAAGGGAACTTTATGGAAATCGTGGAGTGGCACTGATGAGCGTCTCGCTTTTTAAAGCCTTTGTTCAGGGGATGACGGATTACATCGTCAAGCACAATGCCAACTATGCCCTCATCGAGACCAATCTGAATTACCTGCTCGGGATGGTCACGGGGCAGGCCGGCGGAGACTATGCGGTCCCGCCCGGCCTCAAGGAGATTTTTGATCGTAAGGGAATCATAGGCTCGGGTTCCTATGATTTCAACGCAGGGACCCTGACCGGTCCCAACTACAATTTAACCGTAGCGGCCGGGGCTTACTGGTCCGGGGCCACCGGCAATTTTCGCTCCAAACCCGGTTCAACCAGTTTGCCCATGGCGGGCAAGGCCACCGGGACCTGGTACGTCTATCTGGATTCTTCCGGCGCTCCGGCCCTGAGCAGTTCAGTCAAAGACGACACTGTCAGGCAGTTCGCCTGGGACAGCGTCACTCACGTGGTGTCGGCCAAAGTCCTCTATGCCGGGGTGAGCATCCTGTTGGACGGCGACGACTACGCCGACCAGTTGACCAGCGCCGCCCGGAGCAAGAGTTTCTCCAAAGTGGCCGACCGGCTGGAAGAGATCGAGCAGCTCCTGGCTGAGATGTCCGGGTTCTACGCTGAGGACCCGGACAACCACGCCGGGTTGGATTTTTACTACCTGGCCGGCAAGGTCAGGAATGATTCGTTAATCTATGAAACCCTGGCCGGGCATGTCACCCTGGCGGATGACGACACCAATTATGTGGAGGTGGACCCGGCTGACGGCACGGTATCGGCCAACCCTACGGGGTTTACCTCCGGTCGGATTGCCCTTTTTCAGGTGACTACCGCCGCCGGGGCGATCACCATTGTTGCCGACGTGCGCACCTGGGCCCTGGCCGGGACCGGAGGAGGCGGTGGCGGCGGCCATACCCAGAACACGGATCTGGGCACCACAAGTCCGGCGTTCACCTTGAATCGTGACGCGGCTGGAGCCCCGACCCAGGACTGCAAACTAGAGGTGGAGCGTGGCGATGAAACCAATGTCGCCATCAAGTGGAACGAAACTGAAAACAAGTGGCAATACACCAACGACGGCGCCAACTGGTATGACCTGGGCGACATCACCGTTGCTCTTGGCGCCCAGGAACTGACGAAATACGTCCCGGTGGACGACCCGCAAGAAGTGTGGACTGAAACCAATCGCGGGGCGTCAATCGATTGGGAAGACCTGGACCTGAGCAGCTTTATCAGCGCCATGCAAGGATGCTCTGCGGTGGTCCTGAGGGTGTTCTTTTGGGACAGCGCCCCGGGACCAGGGGTCAACGTGCAGTTCCGCAAGAAGGACGCCCCGGCCTTGCCTACCTGGGCCTATTCCGCCTGGAAGGACGAACATGACCCGCGGACGCTCATCGTGCCGGTTGATGCTGATCTGGTCTGCCAGTTTTTTGTCAATGCTTCCGGGGTGGATACCGCCAACCTGCGGGTGTTTTTGCTTGGTTACTTCGAGAAAGTGATCGGGGTGGGGACCCAAGACCGGACTTTTACTCCGCTCCCAATAACTGTTGCGGCCAGCGGCAATGCAGAAGTCAACCAGGCCAGCTTCATGAATCGGGGCCTGGTGCATTACTTGAAGGTGGCCGAAACCGGGGGGCTTGTCTTCGGGACCTATGCCATCGAGATCTTCGCCAGGGATACCTTCCAGGGCGAGGACCTTTTGTACAAGGCTGTCGGCATCCGCCCGGATCTTGATTTTGAGGACTGGTTGCCGTGGTTTTCCCGCGACGCTGATGAGACCGGTGAGCTGCACGTCAGGATCACTAACCACGATGGTGCGAACCCAGGCACTTACGAGATTACCATCAGGGCCGAGCAGTTTGCCTGATTAGGAGAATAACTATGGCCAGAGTATTCATTGATGGCTTTGAAGCCGGTGATTTGAAGTTATGGGACCTGGTGGTGGGCGCCTACCTTTCCAGCGGCGTCGCCGGCATGGACGGTACGTATTGCCTGAATTGCGACGCCTTCGGGAATTACTATGCCCACAAGTACCTGCCGGCCGCCCCGGAGTACTACCTGGCATTTCGCTACCGGGGTTCCTCGGCCCAATACGCCAGCAGCATGTGCTACTTCTTTAATGGTACAAACCAACTGGCCCGTCTCCGTAGGAATCCCTCTTCCGGCCTCCTGGAAATCCGGCGGGGGACCGGTTCCGGGACGCTGCTGGCCACCGGCGCCATCGCCGTCAACGTGGGGACTCCCCTCCTCATCGAGGTGCATTACAAGCCCCACAACACCGAAGGGGTTTTTCAGGTCAAGGTTGGGGGCATCCTGGACATCGACTTTACCGGCGACACCACCGACGGCGCAACCGTTATTGACGGTATCAGGGTGGGCGGGGACGGTACCTATTACTCCTCCTGCTGGTTCGACAACGTCGTGATCGACGATGCCGCCTGGCCGGGCAACACCAAGATCCAGGCCATCAAACCCGCCGGGGCCGGGAATTCCACGCAATGGACCCCGTCTGCGGGTGAAAACAATGCGTGTGTCGATGAGGTTCCCCCAAGTGAAAGTGATTTCATTGCCTCAAACACCCTTGACCATCTGGACCTCTACGCCGCCGGGGACCTGGCAGGTACGATCGGCTCGGTTAAATGCGTCCAGTTGCAGGCCTTGGCTAAAGCTGAAGGGTCTCCCACTCCTCATAACCTGCAACTGGCGGTGCGCGCCAACGGCGCCGATTATTTTAGTGGCTCTAAAGCCGTGCCGTCGTCTTCAGCGCAACTATCCAACTTATGGGAAGCAAACCCCGCCACTGCGGCCCCCTGGCAGGAGGCGGAGGTCAACGCCATGGAGATCGGCGTGAAGGCGGTAGCGTAAATCATGCCCAACGACTTTTCCAGCGATCCTCGGTGCAAGGCCCTCTGGCGCTTCGAGAGCGGCGCTTTAACCGCGGATTCCCGGGGGGCCAACACCCTCACCGCTCACAATGCTCCGGCCGAAGACATCGTGGATTACCGGGAAGGGGCGTGCTGCGTAGATTTAGAGACAGATTCCTCGCAATATTTCTCCATCGCCGATGGTGCGCTTGATGCGGGCTACCCCCTCAAGTCCGGCGATGCGACCAAAAAGTTTACTTTATGCTGCTGGTTTAAGTTGGAGACCGTACCGGGGTCATCCCAATATGCCAACATTTACAGCAAGTGGCTGTGGCAGACGGACCTGACTATCGAGATCGGCTTGACTGGCGGGAATCTGCGAGTCAACTGGGGCTACAGCGCCTCCGGTGCCGAGTTTTGGGATGCTTTCTCGGTCCAGGCTGGACGCTGGTACCACCTGGCAGTGGTTATTGACGGGGTCAATAGGGTTCGCAAGGTCAGGCGCTATGATGCGACGGCTGGAACCGTGGCAAATTATTCGAGCACTCCCTCTAACCAGCTTCGGGTGGGAGCGGCAAACACTACTATCGGCGCCCTGGCCAATCCAGGCAATTACCTGGACGGTAAATTGGACGAGATGGTGATTTTCAATGACCTCCTGTCAGATACGGAAATTGATGCAATCAGGAGCGGGTTTTTTCCTCCGGACCCACTGATAAAGGTGTTCCAGGAAGTCGCTCAGGTGGAGTATAGCGACCCTCCCTTACTCAAGATTTTCCAGGTCATCGGCCAGGTGGAATACCAGGACGCTCAGCCGGGAATTAACGTGAGCCAGATTATCGGCCAGGTGGAATACGACGAATTTAGCGGTCTGAAGGCCCTCCAAGTGGTCGGCCAGGTGGAGTATAGCGACATACCTTTACCGCGCCGCATCTTTCCGGTGCCCGATTCTCGAACTCTCTGGCAGTCCCAAGTGGAAAAGAGGACGTTTCCGGTGGTGGTCTGACGTCAAAAGGCTTTTAGCCGGGATGCCGCCCGGGCATTTCTGGAAAGCTATTTCAAGGCGCCAGTGGTCATAACTGTGAAGGGGGAGACCTGAATGTTGAACGATTCCTGGTGGGCGCATTTCATCGGACCTGTGCTGACGGTCATCGGCGTTCTCATCCTGGCCGTGGCCTCGCTGGCCTGGCGCACCGTGCTGAAAATCGAGCAAAAACTGGAATCCTATCTGCAGATCCAGATGGAATGCCAAAAACATTTGCCGGAGAAATACGTGCAGTGGGAGATTTTTAACAAGGTGTTCGACGAGTTAAAGGACAACCGGAAAGAGCGGTGGAACGAATATGACCGCCATGCCCACGACCCCGCCAGTGGGGTTGTGATAGCCAGGAAACAGTCGTGAGGCGCCCATGAGCAGGGATAATTTAAGGATAGGCGGGGCCGCGTCAAGTCTGCATCGGATTGGAGGGGGGTCAAGTCATGGATAAATGGAAAGGGATTATAGGTCAGGGTTTCACGCCAAAACAATTCAGGGAGTACGTCGCCGGTCTGAGTTGGGATGATTGGCTGGCGGAGTTCATCGTCTTGCACCATACCGCCGTCCCATCTTTGGTGCAGCGCCCCTCGGGGTTTACCCGTGAACACCTGCTTGGACTGGAAAAGTATTACCGTGATGAAATGGGGTGGAGCGCCGGGCCCCATCTGTTCGTTGACGACTATATGATCTGGGTCTTTACTCCGTTGACGGTCCCAGGGGTCCATGCCAAGAGCTTCAACGCCCGGTCCATCGGTCTGGAGATGCTGGGAAACTATGACGTGGAGGCCTTCACGAGCGGCCGGGGGGAAATGGTTCGGGAGAACGCCGTAGCCGCGATTGCGATGCTGAGCGCTGCCCTGGACATCGACCCGGACAGCCTGATGTTCCACCGGGATGAGCCGAATACCACCAAGACCTGCCCGGGCCGCCACGTGGATAAGGCCACCATCATCCAAGCTGTCAAGGATTACGTGACAAGTGAACCTGCCCCTGGCTTTACGCAACTCTCAGCGAGTCAAGCAGACTTGACGCAAACCCAATTCAAGTCCGAAGAGTTTGGCCGGGCTAAAGAGTACCTGCCGGTCTTCCAGGCTGCGGCCGACGCCTACCAGTGGCCGGCAGAACTTGAGGCAGTAATGCGGCAGGCCCTCGGCCCCCGGTGGATGGCCTGGGTATTGATGGGGATTGCCAGCCGGGAGAGTCGGTTCGGGTTGCTCCTGGACGAGGATGGCCGGGGGGACGGTGGCCATGGCCACGGAATCATGCAGGTTGACGACCGGAGCCACGCAGCTTTCTGTGATGGGGAGGGCTGGCAGGACCTCCGGAGCTCCCTTGAGTACGTCCACCATAGCGTCATTGTCCCGTCGTTCAATTACCTGGGTGAGAACTGTTTCGAACTGGT
Source organism: Deltaproteobacteria bacterium (assembly GCA_021813445.1). GTDB lineage: Bacteria > Desulfobacterota > Desulfobaccia > Desulfobaccales > 0-14-0-80-60-11 > SURF-52. The sequence continues at coordinate 6,759 of JAKAKP010000163.1, read as the reverse complement.
TAAAGAAGACTACGAAGCCCTGTTTATGGCTACCGTAGCCACCTACAATTGCGGGCCCGGAAACGTTCGTAAGGCCCTGGAAGCGGGGACAGATGTGGACTCCCTCACAACTGGACGGGACTATGCCAGGGACGTGCTGGCCCGAGCCAAAGCTCTTTATGGGGCACTGTCATGAAGATCGTCGAACTTATCACCGACCCCAGCTCTCAGCAACTTTCCATGAGCCGTCTTTGTCTTCCCGTGGTGGTGGCCATCGACCTCGGGTGGGTAGTATCCGCGGTTATGGGCTGGCCCCCAAAAGAGGCCTTGAATCCAATATCATCCATGCTGGGGGTAATTACGGGGGGAATCTGCGGGGTCTATGGCCTTTCAACGGTAAAGACGGGCGGCGGGATAGTTGAGAGAATCAAAACGGTCTTCCAAAAGGCGGCATAGGAGCCTGACATGGAAATGCTTTTATCTTTGATTTTTGGACCCCTGGGGAAAATCCTGGGGATCATGGTCGCCGTGGGTGGGGCGATCCTCTATGGCAAATATTACAAGGCCAAGGCTGAGAAGGCCCAGGCCCGGGCCGATGGCTACCAGGCCCAAGTTGAAATCGCCCAAGGGCGCCAGGAGGTGCAGCATGAGGTGGACAAGATTGTGGAAGAAACTCACCAGAAAGTCGAGGCTGGCGACGCTGCTGGCCTGTCTGACGATTTTAATTCTCTCAAGTAGCTGCGCTCCACATGGGGCCTATCTGACCTTAGCTAAGCCGCCCATGCCGGTAGCGCCGAAACTCCATTCCCAGCCTACCCCGCCACCTCCCCCGGCCGGCGAGAAAGGAGTTTGGTTCCCCCTGGCCGACGCCGGGGCCCTAAAAATCTATCTGGACAAGCTCAAAGGAAAGTGCCTGGAAGACGACGTGGTGATCGACAAGGGGAATGAGTACCTAAAGAAGCACTAACCCACTTAAGATGCTAACCCTTGAAATCCTGGAGCATCCCGAAGATGAACTTTTTGAGGTGCGGCAAATAGTCCTGGACCACCAGCCAGACTTTATGTGAATCCACCCCGGAATATCCATGGATGAGCTTATCCCGCATACCCGCCATCTCTTTCCAGGGTATGTCCGGATACTTGCGGCGGGTAGCCGTCGGAATATTTTTAGCGGCTTCTCCCATCACCTCCAGACAACGAATCACGGCGTACACCGTCCTGGTGTCCCGGCGAAAATCCTCATAGGACAGGCCCGCGGTAAACGACTCCGCCAGGGCGAGGTTGTCCAGGATATCCTGAAGGTAGATAGTATAGTTACGCTTCAAAGATAGACCGCCTCGCTGAGAATCCTTTCTTTCAATTCTTCCCGCAAGTCATCCTTGGCCACCAAGTCTACTTTCCGGGCCAGGACTTCACTGAGATAAATCTCCGCCCCCACCAACTCCAAGAGGCTGATGGGCCTCTCAACCTCCGCCAGCAGGTCGATATCGCTCTTTCTCTTTTGGGTCCCCCGGGTATAGGAGCCGAAGACGCCCACCACTCTGATGCCATACTTATCCACCAAGGTCCGGGCATGAGCTCGCACCAGCTCTTTGATTTCCTCCAAACCCAGAGCAGGCAAAACAACCTTACGCCGCGCGATCCTCATTGCCCCCCTGCCTTATACAGGTTTTCATCTTACCCCTGGGAGTATGGCGGCTAAAGACGGCAACATTGCCGGGAGTTCCTGCTTGGCCAAGGCCCAGACAATATCATAGTTGATGCCGAAATAGTCATGTACGACCTTGTCCCGCATCCCGGCCACCTGCTTCCAGGGGAGGTGCGGGTGCGCCTGTTTTACCGGGGCCGAGAGTTTCTTCACCGCTTCCCCCATTACTTGCAGATTGCGGAGGACCGCATCCTGCGTCTTTCTGTCGGCCAGGAACTCCTCGTAAGAAAGCTCCGCGGTATAGCTGACGATGCGCTGCACCGCCTCCACCACATCAGCCAGGTATTCCTTATCGCGCCTCTTCCTGGACATCGGCCATGGACTCCTGGATGTGCGCCGCGACCTCACGATAGCGCGGCGAGGTCAAACTTCGCCGGAAGGTTTCAAAAGTAGCTAAATCCACCTTGCGGCCCAGCTTCCGTTCCAGATAGTGGGATAGGGCCACGAACTCCAACCCCAGAGGGCGGGAGAGCTCCACCAGCAGGTCCACATCGCTGTCCTCATCGGCCAAGCCTTGAGCAAAGGATCCGTACAGGGCCAGACGCACCACCCCGTATCGCCGCCGCAGGTGCGGCAGGGCCAGCCGCAGTCGCTGGAGCACTGCTTCCCGAGTCGTCGATAGCTGCTTCACGGTCACCACCAGATGAGGGGTTTGAGGAGACGCCACTCCGGGTTGACTATACCTTTCCCGTGGAGGGGTCATTTTTCACAGCCTGATGAATAATTCTTAATCGCATTATGCCATGAATCATTAGGAAAAAGAAAGGCCGTTTTCAGGCCCTTCTCTCATCACCATGGGGGACATTTGGGAAACTTCTTCAGCCTTCCGTGGGGTAAAGGGCCAAGAATTTATACTTGGCGAAAATTTCTTGAACCGCATATAATTGTGAGTAGGTTGGTGAGTAGGTTGCGAGTGGCAGGGGGATAAATCCTGCCACTCGGTGCAAAGTCAGTGTGTCAACCATGCGGGTTTGAAGGGCCTCCGGCCCTGCCATGAGTGCTTCAAATCCGGTGTGCCGTCTGAATAAGGCGGTAGGTGGGTTCGATTCCCATGCACTTCCGCCAATTATTTGCGCGAATTTGACGGAAATCTACACCGGAACGCGAGCCGTCAGAGCTTCGGCCTCAGTTCAGTGCAGCACCTTGTTAATGGCGCCCGCCAGGGCGCTGACGCTCCAGGGTTTCATGATAACCTCCCGGATACCCATCTGCTTTACTTCTTCAGGGTGAATTTTCTCCGCAAACCCGCTGGAGAGAATGATAGGGAGGTCCGGCCTGATTTCCAGAAGCTTCCGGGCCAGTTCTCTGCCGGTCATTTGGGGCATAGTCAAATCCACGATGGCCAGGTCATAGTGCTGGGGATTCTGGAGAAATTTTTCCAGGGCGGCCGCACTGTCGGTCAGGGCTTCGACTTCGAATCCCATCTTTTTCAGGATCGTCTGGCCCAGATCGGTCAAATCCGGCTCATCATCCACAAAGAGAATGCGTCCCTCGCCTTTGATCAGGGGCATGGGGGTCTCGGAGGGCAGCGCTGTTTCACTTTTCTCCACCGTGGGGATAAAGACGTGAAAAACCGTGCCCACACCCGGCTCGCTCTCCACGGCGATGGCCCCGCCATGGCTTTGGATGATGCCCTCTACCACTGCCAAGCCTAAGCCGGTTCCCTCCCCCATTTCTTTGGTGGTGAAATAAGGATCAAAGATCCTCCCCAGAATGTCAGGAGGTATGCCGTGCCCATTGTCCTTAACCGTCAGCTGCGCGTATAGTCCGGGCCCCAGTTTCGGGGGCTCGGCGGCGCCTTCCTCCCCCACCACCTTCTCGGAGAGCCGGACCTCCAGCAATCCCCCCTTCTCCCGCATGGCGTGGGCAGCATTGGTGCAGAGGTTCATCACCACTTGCTGCATCTGCGTGGGATCAGCCAGAACCGGCCCCACCTCAGGCTCCAGGAATTGGCGAATTTCAATGGTGCTGGGAAGAGAGGCCCGTAAGAATTTAAGACTCTCCTTGATGATCAGCTGCAGTTTGATCGCCTTGCGATCCTGTTCGCCCCTGCGGCTAAAGGCCAGGATCTGCTGGACCAGGTCTTTGGCCCGGAGCGCGGCCTTGAGGATCTGCCCCACCTCCCTGCTTATCTGCGGATCCAGGGACGGATGAAACATTTGAATCATTTCCGCATAGCCGATGATGGCACCCAAGATATTGTTGAAATCATGGGCGCGGCAGGCTTATTGATGACATCGCCCGCAGACAGGCCGCTGGCTTTTTCCCAGGCGGGGTTCACGTAAATCCGGCGCAGGTCCAGGTCGTAACGGACGATCAGGTCGGGGATATTCTCCAGCAGAGTACGGTACTCCTGCTCCCTTAAAACCAGCGCCTGTTCCATCTGCTTGCGCGCGGTAATATCCCGAGCCAAGGCCAGATTATAGCCCTGGCCGTCGTACTCGAAATAGTTGGCGCTGACTTCGACAGGGAAAATGCTGCCATCCTTTGCCCGATGGCGGGTCTCGAAGGTAAGTGAATGTTGGGCCTTGAGATCATCCCAATGCTCAGGCCAGCGTTCCCTGGGAAAGTCGGGGTCGATATCGGCAACGCCGAGACTCAGCAGTTCGTCCCGGGTATATCCCAGGATGCGGCATGATTCGTCATTGACGTAATGGAAGCAGGCGTTTTCGTCTGCCAGAAAGGCTGCTTCATGGACGTGGTTCAGAGCGAAGCTCAGGAGGGCGAGGCTCTGTTCTGCCCGTTTGCGCTCGGTGATGTCCACCAGCACCGCGATATTGCCGATTACCCGGCCGTCGGCATCATACTCCGGGGCTGCGTAAATGCTGTATTCGATCAAAGAGCCATCTTTGCGCCGGCGCACCGCGTCTTTGCCGATGATGGACTTCCCGGAGCGGACCCAGGCGCGAAAGCCCGCGAATTCCTCCTTGCTTTCCTCCGGCACGGTGGGCAGGAATTGGCCCAGCACCTCCTCCCGGCGCCAGCCCAGCATCTTTTCGGCTGCGGGATTCCAGAGACTTTTTACCCGTCCTTCGGTGTCCAGATCGATGATAGCCACGGGCGCCGCGTCCAGGGTGGCGCGCAAAGTTTCGTTCGCCTGGCGCAGGCCCTCCTCCGCGCGCTGGCGCTCCGCAAGTTGTTCTTGCAACTGGCCGGTGCGTTGCGCGACTTGTCGTTTAAGGGTCCGGTTCCAGACAATAAACCCCAGAAAAACTAAGATTATGACTGCAAAGCCCAAACCCAAAGAAATCCAAAAAGCCCTGCTGGCAAGTAGTGTCTCCTTGCCGACAGTAATCCATTTTTTGGTGATTCTCTCCCGATCTTGGTCGGTTATTGATGATAATCCCTTGTTTAAAATGCTATTGAGGATCGGCCAATCCTTTCTGGAAGCAAAGCGCAGTTCATAATTAAGTCCGGCATTGCCGGCAACCCGCAGATTTGTTATTTGTGCCTTTTCTATATAATAAGATGCCCGCGATAACTCCACCACCATTGTATCTACTTCTCCAAAGGATACCTCTGCTAATCCACTCAATTCATCGGTAACGGGATATAAATCCAAATAACTATACTTTTCTCTCAAGAACTCTTGAACCGCACTGCCTTTTGAGCATGCAACCTTCAAACCGCGCATCATCGGCAGGGTGAAAGTACCTTTCATATTTTTTCTGACAATGATCATGTTGGGCAGTTCAAGATAAGGCTTGGAAAACAGCAGATACTCTGAGCGCTCAGGAGTTTCCTGGGCGGCGAAAATCATATCGATCTCTTTCTTCTTGGCCGCGTCCATGACCTCATTCCAGGTCTGGTAATATCTCAAGGCAAATTTGCATCCGAGATGGCGCTCCATGAGTTTAATGTAATCAATGGAAATACCTCGGTAGTCTCCAGGCTTTTTGCCGAGCAAAACTTGCACCGGGATTACGGTGATGCCGATACGTATCGGCCGGTTAGAGGCCGACAGCCACTGCCGCTCTTTGGGGGTGAGCAGGTCTTCCTGATCAGGCCGGTCCTGACCGGCCGCGGCCGCGAGGCTAATAAGTAAGAGGAGCGCAGCTGCCAGGAGCCCCGTAATTAAGGCGGCAAAGGTCCTGGGGGTCAAGGAGACGCCTTTAGGCATAGGTTGGGTAGATCTTCGTTTTGCATGTCTTTTTACCTGGATGGGGTTGCTCTGCCAGGCCAGGCCGCTTCCTGGCGGCGTCTGGTTGAAGGGGGAGGTGGAGCAGGGCGGCGGCGATGGGATTGCCCGCGGTTCCAGTCTCGGGGTGGACCCGGCAGCAACCGCAGGCCCGGGTGCCAAGGGGAGGTGGCGTTCTCCATCTTTTAGATGCAGATGAAGCACCGGCATAGGTCCGTCCCGTTAAATGCGGCCAGGAAGACTAACCATTATTGCCAGATCGCCTGGGGCCTAGGCGGCCCGCTGCCTGCGGTGTCTCCGAGATTGCCGGTTGCCCGCAGCGCCCCTTAAATATCAGGTCCCTTGGTGACCCCAGGGACCCGGCTCCGGGGGACTGCCGGCAGCGTCGCCCCCGCCGCCCCCACGGCGATTAATCATAGTAATAAATACACACTAAATATTATAGCAGGAATTGTAAAGATAATGGGCGGATCAGGCCCGCACCTTCTTTAAGGCGGGGCAGCCCGTGATCGGTAGATGACTTAACGATAACCGCAGCCTATCCGCCGCCGGCAGGGATTAGCCGGTGAGGCGGACTGAGCCGGGATGTGGCTCCGGTTCCAGGCCAGGCGGCAGGTGGGGGCGCGGCCCGGCACAGCCGCAAAGAAGGGGGAGGGAATCCCGGCATTATAGGACCAGGTCTTCGGGTTTCAACATCCGGCTCAAGTCCAACAGGATGGTCACGCCTTTGGCGGTCCGGGCCATGCCGAAGACATAATCGGTGTTAAGGCGGCGCTGCACCACGTCATCTATTTCCTCGCCGGGGATATGGGTGATGTCGGAGACGGAGTCGGCCACCAGGCCGATGGGGCCCTGATTGCCGTTTAGTTCGGCGATGACGATGCAGGTGCGGTCGTGATAAGTCTGTCTTGGTAAACCCAATTTGAGGGCCAGG
>JAKAKP010000116.1 GCA_021813445.1 Deltaproteobacteria bacterium | reverse complement strand
CCTGGCGCTCCAGGTTCAGGCGGCCGATGACGATGCCGCTGGAGATGGCGATGACCAGTCCGGTGGCCATGTAGAGCAAGGCGATGCGCCAGCCGAACATGGCCCACAGCAGCGCCAGGGCGATCTCATTCACCATGGGAGCTGTGATGAGAAACGAGAAGGTGACGCCGATGGGAATGCCCGCTTCCACGAAGCCGATAAACAGGGGCACCGCCGAACAGGAACAGAACGGCGTCACCACCCCTAGCGCCCCTGCCAGCGCATGACCGAGGAACTCCCGCTTGCCCGCCAGGATGGCCCGGGTGCGCTCAGGTGAGAAAAAGGAGCGGATCACGCCGACGCCCCAGACGATCAGGAGCAGCAGCATGAAGACCTTGGGGATGTCCAGAAAGAAGAATGACACGGATTCGCCCAAGTGACTGCCGGGGGCGATGCGGAACAGGTCAGAAGCCACCCAACGGGAAAAGGGGTCCAGTTCACGATAAATCGGATACCAGACAATAAGACCCAGTGCCAGAAAACCCAGTTTGAGGACTTGCCTGGCCGAAATATCAGTTAATGCGGTTTTCACTTTGGCCACGAAGTTCAGGGGTTCCTCGGTCATCTCAGAGGCGATTTCTGAAGCGGCAGCCTGCTCTGATGAAGGTTGTTTATCCATTGTTAATATCCTCTAAAGGAAAATAATTTCCCGGTTTGCTGATTAAACCATCCAGGCGCGCACTCCTTGGAAGAAGAAATAGGCTCCGGCAAAGAAGATCAAAAAGCCGGCCACCTGCTGCATCAACAGGCTGGCCTTGGCTCCCCGGGATTGCAGGAAGCTTTCGACCACCCCGGTAAAGGTGCCCGCCAGGATGACCAGGGTCCCTTGGCCCAAAGCATAGGCGAAAAGCAGGGAACTGCCGTAGGCAACCTCGCCCTTGACCGCGGCCAGGGTAAGGATCACCGCCAGCACCGGGGAGGCGCAGGGTGAGAGCACCAGGCCGAAGAGCATGCCCAGGATCAGGGCCCCGATGAGGCCGGTGCGCTGGGGCAGGAATCTCTGAGCATTGCCGCCCAGCTTCAGGTTGATAACCCCGGCCAACTGGAGGCCCATAACCATAAAAATAAGCGCGATCACAAATCGCCAGCCCGCCCCCACATCACCGAACATGGTGCCCATGAGCGCGGCCACCGCGCCCAAAACGGACATGACCAGGGCCAACCCCATGACAAAGGTCAGGGAATAGTAAAAGGCCTGCTTCTTGTTGCCCCCGGCATAACCGCCGACAAAACCGATAACCAGAGGGATGCTGGCCAGGATACAGGGACTGGCGGTCGCCACCACCCCGCCCAGGTAAGCGGCCCCATAGGCCAGCCCCGGTTTATGCTGTAAGACCTGCCCCAACGTTTCGGACCAAGACATGGCTTTTCCTTTACTTGATAAATTTTAGTTCCTTCAACTTGGCTACCAGCTCTTTTTCGGGATAGACCCCGATATGGCGAAAGACCTCTTTCCCGGAGGCATCCAGAAACACCTGGGTGGGAATGAGCATGATCTTATATTGTTTGAACAGATCCTCATTCTTTTCCGCCATGACCAGGCGCACCTCGACTTGGCTGCCGTATTTGCCCTTGATGGAACCCAGGATCTTTTCCATCTCCTTGCAAGAGACGCACATGCCCCGGCCGAAATCATAAAGCGCCGGCTTGCCCGGGGCCGGAGACGGACCTGCCAATGCCTGTACTGGTTGCCAGACCAGCGAGAGCCCCAGGACTAAACCGATCAGCCCGATGACCCAACGATGCCACGATTTCATGATTACCCGTCCTTGTTGCTTGGATTTAATATAATCGTATATCCGCATTTATAAATAAAAACCCCCTCACCCATAAAAATCGGCGCGCCCCCAGGAATTTTTTCCTGAAAAGATCATGATCACCGGGTTGCCGGCGGGATCAAGAGCACCGGGCAGGGCGCCAAGCGGGAAACATTATGGGCTACGCTCCCCAAAAAGATTTCTTTGATAAATCCTTTCCCTTGGGTACCCATAACCAACAACGATATATCCTGGGTTTTGAGGGCTTCCAAAATTGCCGGAATCGGATGGCTTGGGTCAAGGCGGGTTTGGATTTGTTTGACCCCGGCTTTCAGAAGGCGCTGCCGCCAGGCTGCCAGCAACTTCCGGGCCGCAGTTTCGGCCCACTCCTGGTAGCCGGGGGGATAGGCCTCATGCCCCGGTACGTCCAAGGCGTTCAGCAAGGTAACCTTACTAGCCCCTTTAGCGGCCAGAAATTCCGCATAATAAAGGGCCCTTTGGGCAGTTTCCGAAAAATCCGTGGGAAAAAGGATGTGGCGCAGCAACTCCGTAGCCTGGAGGCGGCAGGCGCCCCGGGTCATACCTTCCTTTATCTTCACATTGAGAAGCAGCACCGGGTACTGCACATGATGCAACACCGCACAGGTGATGCAGCCCAGCACCTCTTCCCGCCAAAGGGATTGGCCGTGGGAGCCCATCACAATGAGGTCTGCTCCACCACAACGAGCCACTTCATTTATGGAATATGCGGGCAATCCGATAGGCATCTCGATCTCCACCGCCAAGCCCTGAGCTTCCAGTTTCGCTTTTTGAGCTTCCAATTTCGGCCTGGCCTCGGCCCTTAGCCTTCCCTCCATGCCCATCATGAACTTAACGCTGATTAAATGCGTCAAGATCACCTTGGAGCACCCCAAAGCTCGAAATTCTCCGGCGCAGGCGACAATCTCGTCCCAGGCAGGGGAGAGGTCGGTAGCCAGCATGATGGTTTTGAACATGGAATTGTCCCTTTTTATCGACAACCGCTGGCTCACAAACCGCTGGTGCAAAATACTTCTGGCGGAAGCGCAAGGCCATGTTGACCAGGCTGATGAGCAACGGCACCTCCACCAGGGGGCCGATGACCGCATCGCACCTTGGCCAGGGGCGGATACATCATCAGAATCAGGCCGATGGCGATGGGAATGTTGGTGGTGCCCACCTGGAAGTAGGCCAACGCCTTGGTGAAATTGGGGACCAGATACCCCAGCGCCACCCCGGCAGCCATGGTCAGAAAGATCCACAGGGTCAGGAAGCGCTCCACGAAACCCAGGCGCTTGCCAACAGTGGCAGCCATGTTCACACTCTCATCGAACGGGGACTTATGTAACCGTTTAAACGATTAATTTTCGTCCAAAAAAATTTTTCCCAAGAACGGTAATCAAGAGCACATGCAGGTGGCTTCCCGGGACAGTCCCGCCTTGTCCTGAAGAGCCTTTTTCTCTTCCAGCCACTGGTTAAGCCGCTGCCGCAAGGCTTCTGCTTCGGGCAGGGGGGCCAACATCTCATCCAGCATCCGGAGCAATTTATCGCCTTGGCTGCCGGGCGCGGGGCTGAGGCGGTAATACATCCAGAGGCCCTCCCGGCGGTCGCTGACCAAACCCAGGTGAAAGAGATAGCGCAGATGCCGGGAAGCCTTGGAATGCGTAATGCCCAGGACCCGCATGATGTCGCACACACAGAGCTCCTCCTGGCCTTTCAGGAGCCAGAGGATTTGCAGCCGGGTCTCATCTGCCAGGGATTTAAAAAGCCGGGCCTCGAATTTCATAATTTTCTTGTAACCGTTTAGCCGATTATTGTCAATGCAAAATTATGGAACTGAGGCCCGTTTTTCCGGACCGGCAGTATCACTTGCCGCGCAGGTCCTGCACCGCCTGCTTGACCCGGTCGATTTCTTTCCGCTGGAGATGCATATCCTTGTTTTTGCAAATTCCCATTTCGGTGATCACCAGATAAGAGCGCAGCAGCACCCCGGCCTGTTCCAGCACTCCTTTGGCGCAACCGACTTCGCAGCCATCGATCACCACCAAATTGGGAATATCCTTAGGCGGATTGGACGAAACCGCTTAACTGCGCCCCCACCCCGGCCAGGCAGAAGAGTTTGCCGAAGCCTTCCTGGGTCAGTTCCACCGCCGCCTGGTTGGCCAACTGCCCCACATTGGACCCCCCCGAACAGGCCAGGATCAAGGTATCCACTTGGGGCTGACAACAATCTTGAGACATGATTTCCTCCTTAAAGAATTATGTATGTGAATTTTTATAGAGGCAGCCCCGGAAATGAACCTCCCCATATCCAAGGGCTGCCGTTATTCCAACACCGGTGTTACAAAGTTATACGGCGGTAATGGTTATCGGCGTGGCTGCCGCGATCGTATCCGAGATCGGGCATCTGGCTCGCAACTCCTTAAAGAAGCTTTGGCGCTCCAGCTCCGACATGGCCGAGTCAAGCGCCACGCTGACCTTAATGCCCGCGGCCCCGGGCCTGCCGTCCCTGCTTTTGCCGTAGAGGAAATTCAGATCCAGCGCCCCTTCGACTTTAATATCCATGCCTTTCAAATCGAGATTCTGCTGGGTGGCGATGATTCGGGCCGTGGTGGCGAGGCAACCTGCCAGGGAAGCAAACAGGTATTCCATGGGGCTGGCTCCGGCGCCTTCACCACCCACCGCCACCGCCTGATCCACATAAAGGGTGCGTTCCCCGGCCTGGACCGCCACTTGATATTTATCATTAGCCCTGGCCTCGATGCGGATAGTTTTCAGCTTGGGCTTTAATCCCGGGGTGCCGCCTGGGCCGCAACAGTCTGTAGCGCTCATAAGTCCCTCCTTTAAAGTAACCCGTTCGCTAGCAGCCGCCGTAATACTTGCTCACCAGGGCGGCCGCCACTTTTTGGGCGTTAGCGGTAATCTCCGCTTCCGGCACCTCATCAATGCCGAATGGGTCGCCAGCATAGGTGGTCATCTCGTTGGTAAAGACCACTTCGGGTTGCAGCTCCGGGAAGGCGGCCTTGGTGAGGCGTGAGCAGCAGGCCATACCGCAGCCGTCCAGAACCAGCACCCGGCTGGACCGTTGAATCAGGTCGCGCATGCCGCCGCTTTTCTCCAGCAGGCCGCCGTGGCAGATGCGGACGGTCTTTTCCGGCACCAGCCGGTGACCCATCAGGTTGGCGGCCCGGCGGGCGGTTTCCCCTTTCAGGCACATGCCTTCGCAGCAGAGAATGGCATCTTTGGCAGGTCCCGCCGATTGCTTCCGGGCATATTCCAGGCCAGCGCCGCAAGACTGGTTTGACAGTTCAATTTGAATGGTGTCAGCCATGATCGATTTCTCCTCGGATCAAGATTTAGAGATTGGTGGATGCGAAGCGCTTCGATCTTTGGCTGTTAAGACGGATGAGGGTTAGGAAAAGTTACAGGGTCCGGCAAGGCAGGTTAGTTGCTGGGGAATAACCCTTTTCCTCCAGGATGGCTTTGAGCTGTTTGCGGGCCCGGTGCAGCCGGACTTTGAGGTTGTCCAAAGAGATGCCCAAGAGTTCTGCGGCCTCCTGCTGACTCTCCTCTTTTATGTCACAGAGAAAGATCACCTGGCGCATGGGTTCCGGCAGGAGCTTGATCAGGTCCTGCACCAACAGGCTCATCTGGTATTTTTCCATCTCCTTTTCCAGGGAGGACTCCCCCGGCAACTCTCCGGCGGGATTATCTGCAAAGCACAACACCTTCCGTCTGGGACTGCGGAAATAATCCTGGCAGAGGTTGCCGGCAATACGGAAAATCCAGCTGGAGAGTTTGGCTGGACCCCTGACTTTCTCCAGATTTTGCAGGACCCGGAGAAAGGTCTCCTGCACCGAGTCGTCGGCGACCCAGCGGTTCTTGACCGAGGCCAGGATGAAGTCTCTGACGCGGTCGTGGTGCTGCTCGTAGACCTCATAAAAGTCCACCTGCTACTCTCCCTGGGGCTTATCCCAACACGGCCGGCCGGCACCTCTTTTTAATCCTTCCTAAAATTTTTTCCCGAAACTATCTTGCAGTGGATGTATACTAAATTAATAGTAGAATATAAGAAACGGAAGAGACGGGCGATGGGCATACCCCTTCATTCTATAGGGAAGCTTGGAGGCGGCAAACCTCTGGCCTTCAGACTTATTTTTCTCTTGATTCTCGCTCTGGGGATTGGGCTATGTCTGCTTTCGGGCGGTTGCAATCGTGACGATGAGAAGGTGGTGGTTGACTTCTCCAAGACCGTGCCGGCGGAACGCCCCGGAGATAAGTCTGGCCATGACCCGCCGTTACGGGTCGCGGTGGCCGCCATGGTTTCACCCCGGGAGACCTTCAACCTTTACCGGCAGCTTCTGGAGTATATCGGCCATAAGTCGGGGAAGAAAATAGAATTAGTGCAGCGCAAGACTTATGCCGAGATCGATGAGCTGCTCGGCAAGGGCCAAATCGATTTGGCCTTCATCTGCTCCGGCCCCTATGTCTGCGGCAAAGAGAAGTACGGTTTTTCTCTGGTAGCCGTCCCCGAAATCCACGACAGCCACTTCTACCGCGCCTACCTCATCGTCAATAAAGACAGTCCTTTCAAGAGCCTGGAAGACTTAAAAGGCCATACCTTCGCCTTCACCGACCCCGATTCCAATACCGGCAGACTGGTACCCACTTACTGGCTGGAAGAAATCAAACAGCACCCGGACACCTTTTTTAGTAAGATCATCTATACCTACAGCCATGATAACTCCATCATGGCCGTGGCCCGGGGTCTGGTGGACGGCGCGGCCGTAGATGGCCTGATCTGGGATTACTATCAGGCAAAGACTCCGGCCTTAACCTCCAAAACGCGAATCATTAAAAAATCCCAATTATTCGGCATCCCGCCCTTGGTGGCCTCCAAGCAACTGTCCAGAGAAACCAAGACCCAGATCCAGCAGTTGCTTTTCTCCATGCATCAGGACCCGGAAGGGAGGAAGATCCTGGCGGAATTGATGATTGACCGTTTTATTCCTCCCCGGGAAGAGTGGTATGACTCTCTTAGGGGGATGACTCAGCGCCTGGAGCGATAGGGAGACAAGCCACATGCGGCCTAAAAGTTTGAAGAGCAAGCTTCTGGCCATGGTTTCGGCCCTGGTGATTTTTAGCGGGCTCATCATTGCCGTTCTGGTCACCCGGCAATACAGTGCCGCCTTGTACCAAGCCATGAGAGGCCAGGCTGGAAATATGGCTCATGCTGTAGCTCTCGACGCGGCTGACAAAATCCTCACTAACGACCTGGTGGGTCTCCAGAGGATGTTGGAGGAACAGACCGCCAGCAATCCTTTGGTGGGGTATATTTTTGTGGTTCGGAACGGCCAGGTCCTGGCCCACACCTTCGAACGGGGTGTGCCTGCCGACCTGCTGAACGCCAATGCCACTATTTCCACGGACCAGGCCCATTTTCGGGAAATCGTCTCATTACAGGGGCAGCATTTTCTGGATACTGCCTGGTCCATCTTTGAGGGCAAAGCCGGAGTCTTACGCCTCGGCTTTTCGGAGGAAACCTACCGGCGGCAAATCGCCGGCTTATGGCTGGAGATCGGGCTTTTCACCCTGGGGATTCTCATAATCTCCCTGGTGGGCAGCCTCTTATTCGTCCGCCGCATTACCAGCCCCTTGGCCGCGTTAGTAGGCGCGACCCAGAAAATCGACCGGGGAGAAACAGATGTGCAGGTCGCGGTTCAAGGCCAGGATGAGATTGCAGTTTTGGCGAATTCCTTTAATCAAATGGTGAGCCGCCAGGAGGAATATACCCGGCGCTTGGAAGATCAGGCTATGGAGTTGGAACGGGCTCACGATCAGGCCATTACCGCCTGCAAAATCGTCCGGGAGATCAGCGGTCTGCGTACCCTGAAGGAGATGGGCGCCACCTTGCTCGGTAAGTTGCAGGAAATCATGCGTGGCCGGGACTTGGCCCTGCTGGTCTTTAATACCGGCAAAGATTCCCTGGCGGTGGTGTCGCAGCGGGGCGTTTGGGAAGTCAAGGATACGCCTGCCCGAAAAGTCGCCAGGGAATACCTGGAAAACCTGAAAAAGGTGACCTTCACCCAGAAGAATCCCTTTAAATCCCTTTTGGTCCCCGAAGACTTTCCTATCGCTGAGCCCCAGGCCCTAATTCCTTTTAGCGACGGCCAGGTGAGCGGCGCCATCGTCATGGCCTGTCCGGAAGACTCTTGCAGCCACGAAGAAATCGAATTGGTGCGGCTAATCGTCAGCCAGAACGCCGGGGCGATCAGGCGGGCCATGCAGCATGAAGAAGAGGTCAGTGCTCTCAGGAGTCGGGTGGACTCTGCCTCCGGTTTCGGCGACCTTATCGGCAAAGACCCTAAGATGCATGTAGTTTATCAGCTCATCGAAGACGTGGCGCCCTCGGATGCTACCGTCTTAATCCAAGGGGAGAGCGGCACCGGCAAGGAATTGGTGGCCCGGGCCATCCACCAGCACAGTCCCAGGAAAGATGGACCTTTTGTGGTAATCAATTGCTCGGCGTATCCCGCTACGTTGTTGGAGAGCGAACTTTTCGGGCACGAAAAAGGGGCCTTTACCGGGGCCTTGCGCCAGAAGGCGGGGCGGTTTGAGCAGGCCCACGGGGGCACGGTTTTTCTGGACGAAGTAGGAGACATCCTCTTACCGGCACAGGTCAAATTGTTACGGGTATTGCAGACCCGTAAATTTGAACGAGTAGGAGGAGAGCAGACGCTCACGGTGGACGTGCGCGTCTTGGCGGCCAGCCATAAAGACCTGGTCCAAGAAGTAAAGAACGGCAACTTTCGAGAGGACCTCTTCTATCGCCTCAACGTGATCCCGATAAAACTGCCGTCGCTCAGAGAGCGAAAAAATGACATTCCCTTGCTGGTCGAACATTTTCTGAAGCTTTTTGCCGCGGCCAAGGGGAAAGATATCCAAGACCTGGGTTCTGAAGCCTTGCGATTACTATTGAATTACTCCTGGCCGGGCAATGTCCGGGAACTGGAAAATACTATCGAACATGCGGTCGTTCTGGCCAAGGCAGGGCAGGTGGAAGCCTGGGATTTACCCGCCGCTATTCAATCTGGTTCGCCGGGAGCCTCGCCCACCCTCTCCCAGAGGGAGGAAAAAGCCCTCCGAGAAATCCTGGAAGAATGCGGTTGGAATAAAAAATTAGCGGCCCAGCGCTTGGGCATTAGCCGCAGCACCCTTTATCTTATGCTGAAAAGGCACAAGATCTCCGGCTCCAAACCCATAATGCATTAGTAGCCATTGCAAGACCTCGTTTTCTGTCATCCTGAACGCCGTGAAGGATCTCAACGCCTCGAAAATACGAGATTCGCTTCGCTGCGCTCAGAATGACAATTCGGGGTAATTTGAGGTTTTGCAATTGCTTCCAGTGTTGTTTCCCACGAATAACATTCAAAAAATGTCGGGTAAAATCTCCCCCTCCCCCTCAAAGGGGGAGGGAGAAAGATCGTGAATTTTGCAAGGCACTCCTGGGACAATACACTATTTCGCCCATCTCATTTATATATCTGAGTATGTCTTAATGGGCTCTTCGCGTCCGAATCTCGGACAGAGACATCTATTTTAAATAATTGCTAATTCCCGTTAGTGTCTGAAACCTCGTGTCCGATTGGCCGAGCGGGATAGAGCCTTCTCTCATCTCACAAAAATTCTCTAGGCAGTTTTTTAAAATAATATCCATTAGATAGGCATACCTTAAAGAAATTTTAGGGATCAGAAAAGCTGGCCTGGAATATGCTTTCTGCGCATATAGAGAACCCTAAATTATGGGAATTGAGGCAGCAGGCATGGGCAGGCCCAGGGTGGCGGTAATGGATGCTGACAAGCAAAATTGCCGCGCCATCTGCGCCTTGCTGGAGCAGGCCAACATTCCCGCCGCCTCGATACCTACCCTGAAAGTATTGGCCGACCACCTGCAGAAGGAGCCAGTGGCTGTGTTGATTATCGACTTGGATAGCTTGCCTGTCGACAACACCTTCTTTCGGAGCCTTAAAAAAAAATACCCCGACCTGCATATTTTTTGTCTTTCCAGCCGCACCCATCACCCGGAGCTGGAAGAGGCTATGGGATCGCATATCTGCGCCAGTCTGGCCAAGCCCTTAAACTCCGAGGAACTGTTTTACTGGCTTAAGGCCATTGCTGAAATTGCTCCTGAGGCAAAACATGAAGAACCTTAAAAACTAATTTCAGCATGAGGTGAATTCCTGATGGAACCAACCCGCAACCCGAAGGAAAGTCTTGGTCTTTTAGTGCGAGCAATAAGAATGAAGGAGATCTAGGCATGGACAGACGTTCTTTTCTGAAGATTAGCGGTCTCATAGGCGGCACCCTTGGAGCGGCCGATCTTTTAACCATTGGAGACGCGCTTGCCAACCCTGCTGCTGACCGAAACGCCAGCCTGCCCGTGCTTGATCGGGTCAAGGCCGAGCCGGGCGAAGACGTGCTGATTCGCATGCAGCGGGAGCTGGTCCGGGCGATGAACAAACCTCTCGAGAAGCGGCGTTGGGGGATGGTCATCGACACGCGCAAGTGCGTCGGGTGCCATTCCTGTAATGTGGGCTGCATCATGGAAAACAAGCTCCCTCCCGGGGTAGTCTACCGTCCCGTGATCGACACGGAAGTCGGCAGCTATCCCAATGTCGGCCGCAGGTTTCTGCCCCGGCCCTGCATGCAATGCGATAATCCACCCTGCGTTCCGGTCTGCCCGGTGAAAGCCACCTGGAAGCGCCTCGACGGCGTGGTGGTGATTGATTATAACGTCTGTATCGGCTGCCGTTATTGCATCACCGCCTGCCCCTACCAGGCCCGGACCTTCGACTTCGGAGAAAACTGGGACAATAACGCTGCCCACGGCAACGACGGCGGCCTGGCGCTGCAGACCTGTCGAAAATATGAGCAGGAGCCTTCTTTTGAGTACGGCGCCATCTGGCATCGCGGCGAAGGCGTCATCCCGAAAAGTCCGGTGGGCAATGCCCGCAAGTGCACCTTCTGCGTGCACCGGCTGGAGCATCGGCAGTTGCCCATGTGCGTCACGACCTGCCTCGGGAGGGCGACTTTATTCGGCGATCTCAATGACCCGACGACTCTCGTCTCCCAGCAAACCGTACAAAACAACGCCGTGAGCTTGAAACCCGAGCTTGGTACCGAACCTAAGACTCGTTATCTGCTTTAACGCCAAGGAGGTCACAATGGCTGTCTCTTCCGTCTCTTCAATTGACATTGCCAGTCCTGCCAACCGGGCGCGCCTGTTATGGGCCTTGTGGATTCTGGCGGCTATCATAGGCGGGCTTGGTTTTATTGAGCGTTTGTTCTATGGCGAACAGGCCGCGGACTTTTCCAGCTATATCCCCTGGGGCCTTTGGGTGGCCGCTTATATCTACTTCAGTGGCTTGTCAGCCGGAGCGTTCCTGATCGCAGCCGCCGCCTATGTTTTTAGAATCCGGGTGCTCGAACCCATTTTCCGCCCCGCGCTTCTCCTGGCCGCGGTGACGCTGCTCATGGGCTTGTTACTGATCGGGGTTGACTTGGGCCACTTGGAAAGAGCCTACCTAGTCATCTTTCGTCCCCAGTTTCATTCGATGATGGCCTGGATGGTCTGGCTTTATACCGCCTACCTGATCCTGGTGGTCGCGATGCTGTGGTTGAGCTTCAGGAGCGATCAGCCCGGCAGGGAGTCCGAGGCGGTGAGCAATGATCAGGCCCGGCTGCGCCTGCTGGCCATTATCGGCGTCCCTCTGGCTATCGCGTTTGCCGGAGGCGTTGGCGCCCTGTTTGCGACCCTCGCGGCCCGCGAGTTTTGGAACTCCTCGTTATTTCCTATCTTTTTTCTGGTCGGGGCTCTGACATCTGGCACGGGCTTGGTGACCGCGGTGGTTGGCTGGCTCTGGCCATCCCGGGATGCGGGCTGGAAAGACCTCATGACTTTGCTGGGCCGTTTGCTATTGGTGTTCATCGTCATTGACTTAATCCTGGAATGGGCGGAGTTTTCGACCCCGTCATGGTATCAGATTGGCTCGTTTTACGAGCTCACCCATTATGTTCTGTTTGGACCTTATTGGTACGTGTTCTGGCTGGTGCACCTGCTGTTGGGGGTCATCGTGCCGATTGTGCTGCTGGTTAAAACCCGCAACCCTGTGGTCACGGGAGTGGCTGGGGCCCTGGTGGCAATCACCTTCTTTGCAGTGCGGCTGAATCTGGTGATTCCCGGTCTGATTACCCCGGAACTGCGCGGCTTGGAACGGGCGTATAGCGATCCCATCGGCAACCGGCTCACTTTCGCCTACTTTCCTTCCTGGTTTGAATGGCAAGTGCTCCTGGGCGCGATTGCTTTCGGGGTTGCCCTTTGGTACGTGGCGATACGACTACTCCCGCAGGTTTTCCCCAGTCCTGCGCGATCCAGTGAGGTGGGTCAATGAACGAGAAACATGAGACGGAAAAAGTGAGCCGGCGGTATTTTGTCACCGCCTGCAGCGCCCTGGCCGGCGGTGTGGCCCTCGGCGTCTGGGGCTGCCAGAGCATTGAGCAGCAAAAGGCCTTGGACGGCACCAAGCCGGGGCCGTATCCACTGGCTGACGCCGAGAACATCATCCACAGCACCTGCCTGCAATGCAACACGCAGTGCACCCTCAAGGTCAAGCTCCAGGACGGCCTGGTCACCAAAATCGACGGAAACCCCTATGGCCCTGATACGTTGTGGCCGCAGTTACCATTCGCCACCCCGCCCCAGGAAGCCGTAGCGGTCGACAGTGCGATATGCCCGAAGGGTCAAGCCGGGGTGCAGACCATCTACGACCCTTATCGGGTTCGGAGAGTCCTCAAACGCGCCGGGGCCCGCGGTTCGAACAAATGGCGCTCCATTTCCTTCAAGCAGGCTATCAAGGAGATCAGCGAGGGCGGCCAGCTTTTTGCCGACATTGGTGAAAAACGTGTGGTGCCGGGGTTCAAGGAGGTCATCAAGCTGCGGGACCCCAAGCTGGCCAAAGAGCTGGCCGCGGATGTAGGGGCCATCCGCAGCGGTAAGATGACGGTAGAGGGTTTCAAAGCCAAGCACTCCGCGCACCTGGACCTGTTGATCGATCCGGACCATCCCGACCTGGGGCCCAAAAACAATCAGTTCGTCTTGCAGGGCGGGCGTATTTCTCCGGATCGTGAAATAATCACCAAACGTTTCACCTTCGGTTCCCTGGGATCGGTTAACTGGTTCGGGCACACGACCATTTGCGAGCAGGCTCATCATGTGGCCTTCATGTACTCCCTGGCGCAATGGCAGGGAAAAGACGACAAGTTCTCCTGGGCCAAGGGCCCCAACCATATGAAGCCCGATTATACCCGGGCAGAGTTTGTGATCTTCTGGGGCACAGGTTTCAACGAAGCGAATTTCGGGCCTACCTCGTTGAGCCCCCGGGTGTCGCGGGCCATTGTCGACGGCAGGCTCAAGATCGCGGTGATCGACCCGCGGCTGTCCAAGAGTGCGGCCAAAGGGTGGTGGATTCCCGTAAATCCCAACGGCAACCTGGCGCTGGCCATGGCTATGACCCGATGGATCATCGACAACCAGCGCTATGACGAAAAGTTCCTGCGGAATGCGAATAAGGCCGCGGCCAATGCCGCAGGCGAGAAGAGCTGGACCAATGCCACCTGGCTGGTGAACCCGAAAACCGGCAAATTTCTCCGGGCCGCCGAGGCCAACGTGGGAACCGCGAACCAATTCGTGGCCCTGGTAAGGGGCGCACCGGTAGCCGTAGACCCCGCGGAAACCAAGACCCCGGTAGTGGGCGACCTGGATGTGGCGGCAACTATTAACGGTATTGCAGTCTCATCCAGCTTTAGGCTGCTAAAAGATGCTGCAGCCGTCAAAAGTCTGGCCGAATACGCCGAAATTGCCGGATTGCCCGCAACTCAGATTGAAGCCCTGGCCAGGGAGTTCACCAATCATGGGAAAAAGGCCGCGATCGACTTTTACCGCGGTCCCATCAAGACGACCTTTGGCTACTACACCGCCCAAGCGATTATCATCCTGAACTTCCTCATCGGCAACGTGGACCATGTGGGCGGATTCATGAAAGGAGGCGGCGCCTGGGATGGCACCGGCGGCAAGCCGGGCCAGCCGTTCCCAATCGCCAAGCTGCATCCGCACGCGCTGACGCCCTTCGGAATCAAGCTTACCCGTGAAAGCTCAGGGCCATACGAAACCTGCACCCTCTTCAAGCGGGATGGCTATCCGGCGAAACGGCCCTGGTTTCCCTTTACCGATGATGTGTATCAAGAGGTCATCCCTGCCGCCAACGCCGGCTATCCTTATCCCATCAAGATCCTCTGGCTTCATTACGGCACCCCGGCGATGGCCGCGCCCGCCGGGCACCTCCAGATCAAAATGCTCCAGGACACCGCGAAGATTCCGCTCTTCATCGCCACGGACATCGTGATCGGCGAGACGAGCATGTACGCCGACTATATCTTTCCGGACCTGTCGTATCTGGAGCGGTGGTCAAATCCCTTAGGCACCAGCCCGGTTGTCCTTACGCAAATCAGTAAGTTCAGGCAACCCGTCACCGCGCCAATCACCGAGATCGTCACCATTGACGGGGAGGAGATGCCGATCAGCCTTGATGCAATCCTGATCGCCCTGGCCAAAAGGTTGGGAGTATCCGGATTTGGCAAAGACGCTTTCGCACCTGGTCAAAACCTGAACCGGCCTGAGGATTTTTATCTCAAGATGGTCGCCAATCTTGCCGCCGGCGATAAGCCCGGCGACGGGGTGCCCGGGGCCAATGCCGCCGAGATGAAGTTATTCCGCCAATCCAGGCGGCATCTGCCCAAGGCCGTTTTTGACGAGCAGAAATGGCAGGCCGCGGTTGGCGGCCACTGGCCGCAGGTGGCCTATCTGCTCAACCGCGGCGGGCGGTTCGAGGCTGCCTCGGGCGCCTATAAAGACGGCTTCGCCAATCACCCCTGGGCGAACCAACTGAACATTTATGTCGAGCCGGTCGGTTCAGGCATCCACGCCGGGAAGGGCCAGCGGTTTTCGGGCGTGCCCATCTATCAGGAGTTTGAATCCTTCGACGGGAAGCCAGTATCCTTCCCGAAGGAGTTCGACCTGGCGCTGATTACTTATAAGGAAATTCATGGCTGTGAGTCCCGCACGATTGGCAATTACGCCGCACAGATGGCGATTATGCCGGAGAATTTCGTCAACTTGAGTAAAATTGACGCGCAACGCCTCGGCCTGGTTGATGGTGACACAGTGAGGGTCGAGGGCGCTGGCTTCAAAGGGATCTTCGAATTGGGACCGGGCCAGGCGCCCAGTAAAGTGGAGGGCAAGGTCCGGGTCGTCCAGGGACTGCGGCCGGGGGTGGTCAGCATCTCTTTTCATTATGGCCACTGGGCCTACGGGGCACGCGAGGTCGAAATCGATGGCCAGCGGATCCCCGGGGAGCGGGCTCGCAGTAAAGGGCTGGCGCCCAATGCCGCGATGGCTGTCGATGGTTATCTTAAGGATGTGTGCCTTACGGACCCGATTGCCGGAGACAGCGCTTTCACCGGCACGCGAATAAAGTTGGTCAAGATTGCCTAGGCGTTTGCCTGGTGAAGATCTGAAACAGGAGCCTAATGAGGTGGAACAAGCCATAAATACCATGGGACAAACCTTTGAGGAACTGCTCGCCGGTTCGGTCGCGGCCCACGGCCACCTCTGTCCCGGCCAGATTGTCGGGGTGCGCATGGCCATGCTGGGCCTCAGGCTTCTGGATTTTGAAACCCCGCCGACGTATCCTCAACTAAAGCAGCTCATCGTCTTTGTGGAAATGGATCGTTGCACCGGCGACGCGGTGGCTTTTGTGACCAATGCCAAACTGGGGCGGCGATCCCTGAAATTTGTGGATTACGGCATCATGGCCGCCACCTTTATCAACCTGAAGACCGATGCGGCCTTCCGGGTAATTTCCACCGAGGAGTCCCGGGAATTGGCGGCTCTCTATGCCCCCGGAGAACCTGACCGTAGGCAGCAGCAAAGCATGGCCTATAAAGTCATGCCGGACAGCGTCATGTTCCGCGTCCAGGAAGTCAAGGTGGACCTCACGCCCTTTGACCTGCCCGGGCCTACCCGCCATAAGGCCACCTGCGTCAAGTGCGGGCAGGTGGTGCGGGATGGCCGGGAGGTAATCTGGGAGGGCCAGCCGTACTGCCGTCCCTGCGCCCAGGGGGGTTATTTCCGGAGGGCCATAGAAGTCTCCTGGGACAATATGAACTGGTCCCCCCAGCCGCAGGTTCAGGAGATGGAGCCCCGGACCAGGGCAAAGGACCTGAGAGAACTTTCGATTCGGCTGAGTTAAGGATGAGCGACCAGGGGATGGCTGCCGAGGGATGAAAAAAATGATTAAGACTATCAGCCTGGAAGAGGCGGTGGGCACGCAACTGGCCCACGATATCACCGAAATCCGCCCGGGAGAATTTAAAGGCCCTGCTTTTCGCAAGGGCCATACCGTCTGTGATGAAGATATCTGTCGCCTGCAGCGGCTGGGGAAGAATCACCTCTACGTGATTGATTTGGAGGAGGATGAAATCCACGAAAACGAGGCCGCGGCCATCCTGGCGCAAGCCCTGGCCGGGGAGGGAATTGTCTGGGAAAACAACCCCAGGGAAGGCAAGATCAATCTCCATGCCGCCTGGGACGGCCTCCTCCAGGTAAATGTCCAAGCCTTGTCCGCTTTTAATTCAGTGGAGGAAGTCATGTGCGCGACCCTACATAATCATACCCTGGTGCAGCAGGGCGCGTTAGTAGGGGGCACCCGGGCCCTGCCCCTGATTATGAAGCGGGCCATAATTGAGAGGGCCGCGGCCATCGCCCGGCAAAATGGTGCGGTGTTGATGGTGCGGCCCCTGCGCCGGGCCCGGGCCGGGCTGATTATTACGGGCAACGAAGTCTATCACGGCCTGATTGAGGATCGCTTCGCTCCGGTCTTGTCGGCCAAGATTCAAGCCCTGGGCTCGGAAGTGGCCGCCCTGGCCTTTGTCCCGGATGACGCCGGGGCCATTGCCTGGGCGATACACTCCCACTTGGAACAGGGCTGCGACCTGCTTCTGCTGAGCGGCGGCATGAGTGTGGACCCGGATGACGTCACCCGCCATGCCATCCGCCAGGCCGGGGCCACGGAAATGCATTACGGGGCCGCGGTCCTGCCCGGGGCCATGTTTCTGGTGGCCTATCTGAGCGAGGTGCCGCTGCTGGGAGTGCCCGCCTGCGCCTTGCACCACCGCATCACGGCCCTGGACCTGGTGCTCCCCAGAATCCTGGCGGGAGAAAGAATCGGCAAATTGGAGCTGGCCCTGCTGGGCCACGGCGGTCTCTGCCGGGATTGCCCGGAATGCAGCTATCCTCATTGTCCTTTCGGCAAAGGCCTGTAGGTGAGGTATGAGAGAAGACCCCGGCGCTCCTAAAATCAACTACCTGCGCCTCTCCGTGACCGACCGCTGCAATCTCCGGTGCCGGTATTGCACTTATTGGCAGGACTGGAGGAAGCTGCCGTCAAAGGAAATCCTGAGCTACGAGGAACTGCTCCGCCTAGCTGCCATCGCGGGGGAGATAGGCATTTCCAAGGTCAGAATTACCGGGGGTGAACCTCTGGTGCGCCGGGGCCTGGCGGAGTTTCTCGGAAAGCTCCATCAAGTCTCCGGGATTACCAAAGTCTGTCTGACCACCAATGGGGTGCTGCTGTCGGAACTGGCACCGGCTCTTTATGACACTGGGCTGCGCCATGTCAATGTCAGCCTGGACACCCTGCAGCGGGAACGGTACCGGCAGATCACCGGCCGGGACAATTTCGCCGAAGTTCTATCGGGGTTGGAACGGGCTGCGTCCCTGGGCTTCCACCCGCTCAAGATCAACTGTGTGGTGCTGAAAGGCATCAATGATGACGAAATATTGAACCTTGCCCTGCTCGCCCGGGACCATCCTTATCAGGTGCGCTTCATCGAGCTTATGCCCACGGTTTCCCAGGAATGGTGGCAGCGCCATTTTCTGCCTCTGCCCGAGGTGCGGCAGCGGCTGACAGGGCTGGGGCCTCTCCTGCCTGCAACCCGGGAGGCCACAGCCGGGCCCGCCCGGAATTTCCGACTGCCGGGATTCCAGGGGGAACTGGGCTTTATCACCCCCATGAGCGGGCACCACTGCCGCACCTGCAACCGTCTGCGCCTTACGGCTGACGGCAAATTACGCCCATGTCTAATGCAGGCCTGCGAACTCGATCTAAAAAAGCCTCTTCGCCTAGATCTGGGGGATGGTTTAATAAGTTACTTATTCAAGGAAGCTTTGGAGCTGAAAGCTCGAAGAGCTTGCCTGCCTATAACTCCTTCCTATCATCCCGGCCGGTCGATGGTCAGCATCGGCGGATAGCTCCACTGGTGAGACTTGTCAGATGATAAGGGAAGTTGCAGATAAGGTCAGGCTATCATAACGGGACTCATGAGGGCCTCAACCTGAGTCTTCCAGGAGTATGAGGGCTGGCGATTTGGACACCCGGCCTTCAGAAAACCGCATCAAGGAACTGAAGCTGGAGCTCAAGGCCGACCGTCTGAGCTGCCACCGGTTCCTGGCCAATCAGTTTCGGCTATTGCTCCACACTGCCGCTTACTGCCTGTTTTGGCTGTTGCGCCACCACCTCCAAGGCACGGAGCTGGCCGCGGCCCAGGTCAACACCCTGCGGCTCAAACTCTTGAAGATCGGGGCCCGCATCCGGGAAACCAGCCGCCGCATCAATCCCATTAACCAGGAAATTTTCCGGCAGAAGGCTTGGGCGCCAATGCTGAAGCGTCTGGGCCTCCGCTATCGGCCGCCCTATCAGATGCGCCACACTTTTGCGACCCTGGCCCTATCTCTAGGAGAGAATCCTAACTGGGTGTCCCGGATGTTGGGGCACAAAAGTCTGGTGATGACCCTGGAAAGGTATAACCGGTATGTCCCGAACCTGGCTCGGGAAGATGGAAAGTTGTTGGCGGGGACACGCGACATGGGGAAACGTTTCCCCATGTCTGAGAAAAATAATATGAAATATCAATAAGTTAAAGCGGTTATTGGTAGTCCCAACGGGACTCGAACCCGTGTCTTTGCCGTGAGAGGGCAATATCCTAGGCCGCTAGACGATGGGACCACGTCCCTAATTTTATAACCAAAGGGTCCCGGTTTTGTCAATGGGCTTCTGGCCCGCATCTTCCTTAGAGGCAAAAGGTCCTCCCTTGCCGGTTGATTGCCATCTTCGTCCTTAGTGCTTAAATTAGTACAGAGCAACGCCACTCAATGGCTTCGGGAGAAGATCCATGCCCCATTATGTGATTCACCACCATCTGGCCCGCCGGGAGCATTGGGACTTGCGCCTGGAAGTGGACGGGGTGCTGAAATCCTGGGCCGTGCCCAAAGAGCCCTCCCTCGACCCCGCGGTCAAACGCCTGGCTGTGATGGTGGAGGACCATCCCCTGGAGTATGGCGGTTTTGAAGGGACCATACCCGAGGGTCAATACGGGGCCGGGGAAGTGAGGATTTGGGATACAGGCCCTTACGAGAATCTAGGGCCCCGGCCCATGGCCGCGGCCCTGGCCCAGGGCCGGGTGGAAGTGCGTCTGGAGGGCCGCAGGCTGAAGGGCAATTTCGCCCTGATCCGCTTTAAAGGGAAAGGCAAGGAAAACGATTGGCTCTTCTTTAAGATGAAAGACTGAACTGCGGGTTTTCCTGCACCAGCCGGACCGCGGCTTGCAAGTCCTCCGGAGTATTGAGATTCATAAAACTAAGGCTCTGGGGGTCCAGACGCATCACTTCCTCCGCCGGCAGCGCCAGAGGCCGGCTTTGCTCCAGGAAGCGGATCACGTGGCGGCCGCCTTCATTCAAGAAAGCAGTGAGCCGGGAGAGGAGGCGCAGGGAATAAATGCCGGGGAAGGGCTGCATCCCCCGGGAGGTGTGGCAGAGAACCGCAGTTTTGACACCCTGGCCGGCCTGGGCCACCAGGGCCGCCAGCAAAGACGGCGCGGGAAAGGGGGCATCCGCCGCGGCTGCCAACACCAGGGGAGTAGGGGCGTAAAACAAAGCGGTCTCCAGCCCGCCCAGGGGGCCTTGCCAGGGCCGCAGATCGGTGAGCAGCGGCAGGCCCAGAGAGAGATGAACCTGGGGTTGGTTAGTGATCAGCCAGCAGGTCTCGACCCAGGGAGCCAGCGCTGACGCCACCCATAAAGCCAGGGACCTGCACCCCAGCCGCAGGGAGGGTTTATCCTGCCCCAGCCGCCGGCTCAGACCTCCGGCCAAAATAAAGCCAGTGATTCGCGGGGTAGACATAGCACCGCCCTCTCTATCTTGGGCTTCTTATCCAGAAGGGCAGGGGAGAATCCGCGGCAGGGATCAAGATTCCGGCTTGTCCAGGATCTTTTCTTTTTTGACGCTCCGGTTCAGATAGACCGCACACCGCTGGCAGGGGCCGTTGCAGAGGGTTTCGTTATATTCCCGCACTTCATAGCAGGGGCGCCAGGGGAGCTTATACGCGGCGCAGTCTTCCTTTTTTTTGCAATTAAAAATATTCCAGCAGGGCGCCAGGACCATCAGGTTGCGGAGGCACGCCAGTGTGAAACCCCGTTCGTGGATCAAGCTGTTGATTTGATTAATCTGGGCGACGTCGAAGGAAGAATAGAGGCGGTTATTGGTATTCTTTTCCCTTAAGGGTTTGATAAACCCTTCTTTTTCATATTCCCGGATGCGCTTCTGGGAGAGGTTCACTAGGCGGGAGACCTCATTAATCAGAAAAAGGTCTCCTTCACCTGTGGCCCGTTTGTTCTTTCCTCGGGGCATAATCAATTCTATAAATGATTAAGTATATACAATTTAAGTATTAACGAATTTTACATAAAACGCCTTTAGTTACAAGAAAAAATTAGGCCCGAAGATTTTTTTTGAGATAAGGGTAGGTAGATTTTTAGAAAAAATTTGATTACCTAAGTATAATCAACTTGTTGTCAAAAAGCGGGTGTGGGGGAGGTACAACAGACCCGAAAAGCATGAGGAAACATTAACTATAGGTCATTTATCCCGGCCGCAGGCGGGGCTGACCGGGATTATTTTGTCATCCTCCCCCAAATGGGCGATGTTTCCCGGTCTTGGCGATGATATGCAAATGGCAAGAAGATAAGGAGGTCTAATCCATGGCCAGAATTGGAATTCTCACTTGCAGTAATGCCACTCAAGATTTGGGGTGTTCGTCGGTGGTCTGTCTCGCCGACCTGCGGAAAAGGAAGGGATTTTTTGCCAATTATCCCCAGGAGGAACGCCTGGACCTGGTGGGTCTGATGAACTGTCCCGGCTGCCCCACCCTGGCGGGGTATGACAAGCTGCTGCAGCGGGTCCGCGGTCTCACCGAATTCAAGGTGCAGGCCGTGCACCTCAGCAACTGCATCAAATATCTGTGCCCTTTCAAAGAAAAGTACCTGAGCGTGTTACAGGAGGCCTTCCCCCAGGTGCAGTTCATCCTGGGCACCCACCAGGAAGAGGGGAACGCGGCGACCTTCCGGGAACTGGTGCAGGGCCTTTTCTCCCAGCCCCGGAGAACCATGATCGACCTGATCTTAAAGAGGTAGGCCCGGATCGGGGAGGCCTCTGCCGCAGGGCCTCCCTGGCCTCCTGGTATTGTGTCCCAGAAATTACCAGAGACTAATAACCACCTTATCCCCCAGTTTCTCGCCCCGGACCTTTTCCAGATGCCGCAGCGCCGCGAATTCCTGTTCCAGTTGCGGCATGGTCAACTTCCCCCCGAGCTCCTGGAGCAGATCCGGCGGCTCTAGTCTCCCCGCCTTTTGGAGGACCTCCAGGATTTCCCTCTGGATCGGGGTGAGGGAAACCGGGCCGCCATGGCGCTCCGTGGAGGTGGCGCAGTACACCGCCCAAGGATCACACACTTTGACCCGGGAGACGTCTTCCAGGTAGCAGTCCTCGCACATAACCCGGCCCTGATGGCTTCTTTCCTCTCCCGGTTCGATCATGGTTTGGCATTTGTCGCATTGCATTCCTCATAGCCTCCTTTGCTGCTCATCAGCTAATAAATTAGCACCGGTATTGGAGGTGGGCTCCAGTTCCTACCCCTCTTTGTTTTTCGCCCGCTCCCTGGTGACGCAATAGATTCCTTCACCCTCATACCCGGGCCTGAAACAGAGGTTGTCCGTTGGCACTCCGCCCGGCGGCGGTCACCGGCTCGCCAACGATTAATCAGGGCCGGTTCCCGAATAAACGGCCGGCTCATGGAGATATAGTCAGCCAGTCCGTCATCCACCAAGTGTTCAGCAACGGTAAACGACCGGATGCCGCCCACTAAAATCAGGGGGAGAGCTATTGCCTTTCTAAAGGACCGTAGTTCTTCCGAGAAATAGGCTTCTTTCTCTTCGCTGTTGATGCCGGGGCGGCTGGGAGACATTTTCCCCCCAGTCAGAAGTCCCCCGCTAACTTCAATAGCATCCAGGCCGGCTGCGGCCAGCAGACGCGCAACCTGGATAGAATCTTCCAGGGTTAGACCATCTTCCTGGAAATCCCGGCAGTTCATCTTGATCAGCAGCGGATAGCCGTCGCCCACCGCCTTGCGGATGGCCTGGACCACTTCGAGAAGAATGCGGGCTCGATTGCCGATACTTCCTCCGTAGTCATCCCGGCGCCGGTTGAATATAGGGGAGAGAAACTGGCTGAGAAAATAGCCATGGGCAGAATGAATCTGCACCCCGTCAAAGCCTGCTGCCCTGGCTCGTCGGGCCCCATCTGCAAAGGCCGTAACGAGTTCCCGAATATCGCTGCGGGTGATTTCCCGGCGTGGTGATGAAGACAGTCCCTCATAATTTGAGACCACGAGGGGCGGTTGGGCGATCAGGTTTTCTGCGGCAAAGTTGCCGCCATGGGCCAGCTGCATCACCATCTTGGCGCCCAGGTCATGAACGGCGGCGGTCATCTCCTGCAGCCCCGGAATGAGATCATCCTGGTAGATGCCGAGCTGCCAGGGAGTGGCCTGTCCTTCCGGCCGCACATAGGTGTGGCTGCTGATAATCAAGCCGACGCCGCCTTGGGCAAGGGCGGTCATGATCTCTATCAGTCGCGGCGTAACTGCGCCATCCGCGGTTGCCATCCCCTCCCAGGTGGCGGATCTGACGAACCGGTTCGCCAATTGCATGCCGTTTATCATGCTGCTTTCAAACAACCTGCTCATTTGTTTCCCCTTCTTCGCTCTTCAAGGCCTTTCCTATCGCTGTCCCCCCGTGCAGATAGCTCTGCCAGGGATGTTGATGCTGCCGCCAGGGCGGGCGAACTGCCCCGCCGCCTCGGTCAGCGCCTGCCAGTATGCGGTCAGCAACTCGGCCGGCTGGCCATCAAGCAAGTCGACGATGGAGGCATTAACCTCTGCCAGAAATTGAGTCAGCTCCTTGGCGGAGGCAAACTCCATGGAGCATTCCACGATCTCTGTCTGGATCTGACGGAATCCGGCCTGTGTTAAGGCTTTTTCTAATTTGTCTCCCGCCAGATTGAAAGCTACCGGCTCTTCACGGTATTTTCAGGCAGCCGCAGCATTTTCTTGGCCAGATCAAAGGCCAGACTGATAATCGGTACCTTCCAGGCTCCGTCCCAGACCGCGGCCGCAAACTTGCCCCGGGGCGTCAGCATTTTTAAGATGGTCGCCAGGGTGTCATGAAGATCAGACACGAACATCAGCGAGAAACGGGCCAGGATCGCATCAAAGCTGCCTTCGGGAAAATTCAGCGTCTCAGCCGCCATTTCCCGGAACTCAAGGTTGGTCAACCCCAGGGCTGCGGCGCGCCTGCGGGCGACTGCCAGCATCTGCGGGGAAAGGTCGGTGGCTACGACCTGTCCTCCAGGGCCTGCCCGGAGACTGGCGGTAATGGCGGGCTCGCCGACGCCGGTGCCGATATCCAGTACCCGGTCGCCGGGGCGGATTGCCGCCAGATCCGCCAGGCAACCGGAGACCGCCTGCCCCCCATGTTCCTGGCTCGGCCACCATTTTTCCCAGCCCGCGGCCAGCCGGTCCCACAATTGCCGCGTTGGAGTCCGGTATGGGGACGGGTTGCCTGTTTGTGCGTTCATGGCTTACTCACTCTCAGAAAGGTTTTTGATGCCGAGGTCAGGTCCTTGGTTGTTGCCCACTAAGGATAGCCCTATTGCAGGCGAAAAGAATCCCCCATTTGGGTGAGGAGGCATCTTTTTGGGGAGAATAAAGAAGCTATCTGGGAGAAATAAGGGGGATCAGACCAGCTCCTGCTGCAGGGCCCGGACCGCGGCCTGGGTGCGGTCATTGACTCCCAACTTGTTGAAAATATGGATTACATGGCTTTTGACGGTGTGCCGGCTGATCTGCAGGGAGCTGGAAATCTCCCCATTGGTGGCCCCTTGGACCAGCAGCCGCAGCACCTCCAGTTCCCGCCCGGTCAGGGGCGCGGCCAGGTAATCATCGCGTTGGGCCGCCACTTTCTTGGGGCTGGAAGGTTCTGCCGCGGCTGGTCTCCGACCGGGAGGGGACAGATCGAGTTCCAGGGTCACCGTGGACAGCAGATTGCCGAATTTATCATGGACCGGGTAGACCGCCTGGGTGGAGATGGGAGAGCTAAATCCGGGGCAGCGCCGGGGGCTGGTTCTTTGTCGGCTTAAGGCCGCGGCAAAGGCCAGGCAGGAAGGATAGCCGCAGCTCCGGCAGTTGGTACGGGGCAGCAGCCGGAAGATATCCAGCACCGGCACCGGGTTCCAGCTCTTGTAGTTGGGCTGGAGTTCATCCTGGCGCCGGCCGAGATCATTGAGGAAGGCCAGCAGCCGGTCCAGAAACCCCAGGGCCTGGTCCCGGCTGGCGAAAGCGCCGGCGATGCCGTGATCGGGATAGAGGCCGCAGCAAACCCCGTCCAGCACAAAGCGGATAAACCGGGGTTTCTCCAGGAGGCTGGAAGAGTCGGCCACCGCGTTGATGTAGGGGAAGAGAGGGGAGACGTCGCCAGTCAAGCGGAACTGGGCCAGCATCTGGGTGTCGAAAGGTGAGCCGGTCCTAAAAGGCGCGCCCCCCTTTCTCAAGGAAAAATCCGTATATCCCGGAACCGGCAGCAATGGCAGCGACATCAGGAGCCACCTGGCAAAAATGGATCAAGGCCATCTGGCCCTTACCAGTATTTTCGCTCACTTCCGGGCCCAGGACAATCTTTTTCCGATGGGTGGCAGATTCGATTTTCGGGGGATAATACCAGGAAAGCTTAATATAAGTAGTAAAAACATCACCCGGTTCTAAAGCTTACCTTTGCCCACAAGTTTCCTAACCGGTGGCGCAGCCTTTCCAGCCTGCGCCACCAAAGAATACCTTAAATCGGGCACTTTCTTTCTCCCCCTTTGAAAAAGGGGGCTGGGGGGATTTTGAGACGCCCAACCCTAAGACCCCGTGGTTCAAAAGAATTTAGCTCTGGCAGAATCTGGACACAATCAGAAATGCTCTCCCGGCAAATTAAGACTTGTGGGTAATGATAAGGTTCTAAAGGGGGGCAGGGGGGATTAGTGAGCGCCCGGTAATCCCCCTAAATTCCCCCTTAAGAAAGGAGGACTTTAAATCTCCGTTCCAGGCATTTTTGCTGAGCGGGAAGATGTCCTTTACAGCAATGACAGTCTCTCGTCGTAGATAAATTCCCGGGTATGCTGGGCTACCCGTTCCGGTTCGATCTGCACCCGGGCCGTGCCGGTGTCCATGGCGGTCCGGGCTACGGCCTGGGCCACGGCCGGCGGCACCCGGAAGTCCATGGCCCCCGGCAGGATGTAGCCGGGGCTCAAATCGCTGCCAACCAGGCCGGCGATGGCATGGGCCGCGGCCACGTTCATTTCCTCGTTGATGGTTCGGGCCCGCACGTCCAGGGCCCCCCGGAAGATGCCGGGAAAGGCCAGGCAGTTGTTGACCTGGTTCGGAAAATCGGAGCGGCCCGAGGCCACCACCAGGGCGCCCCCCTGCCTGGCCTCCTCGGGATGAATCTCCGGTACCGGATTGGCCAGAGCAAAGACAATGGGGTCCGGGGCCATGGATTGCACCATCTCCCGGTTGAGGACGTTGGGGCCGGAGAGGCCGATGAAGACCGCGGCCCCCCGCAGGACATCGGCCAGGGTGCCTCGCAGCCGGTCCGGGTTGGTAAGCGCGGCCAGCTCCTGTTTGATGGAATTCATGCCTTTGTTGCGGCCCTTATAAATCACGCCGGTAGTGTCGCAGACCACGATGTTTTGGGCCCCGGCCTGGAGGAGAATTTTGATGGAGGCGATGGCGGAAGCCCCGGCGCCATTGACCACGATCTTTACCTCCGCCAGGTTGCGGTCCACTATCTTCAGGGCGTTCATCAGGCCGGCCAGGGCCACTACCGCGGTGCCGTGCTGGTCGTCGTGAAATACCGGGATCTCCAGCCTCTCGATGAGGCTCCGCTCGATGTCAAAGCAGCGGGGCGAGGAGATGTCCTCCAGGTTGATGCCCGCAAACGCGGGGGCAATGTTTTCCACCAGGTTGATAATTCTGTCGGGTTCCTGGGTGCTGATACAGATGGGAAAGGCCTCCACGCCGCCGAAGGTTTTAAAGAGGATGGCCTTGCCCTCCATGACCGGGAGTGCGGCCCGGGGACCCAGGTTGCCGAAACCCAGCACCGCGCTGCCGTCGGTGACGATGGCCACCAGGTTGTTTTTGCAGGTATAATCATAAGCGGCCATGGGGTCCTGGAGGATTTTCTGCACCACTGCGGCCACTGGCTGGGGCGCGTACAGATGGCTATAGATGACCTCGTCCTTGATGGGCACCTTGGTATTGACCTGGATGCAGCCTTGATAGCGGCGGTGCAGTTCCAGGGCCTCCTCATCGATGCTCATCTTCCCGTAATCCTGGCCTTCCGAAGGCAGCCAGGCCATTTCGCCTTCATAGATATAGCTTTCGGTGCGCTGATGAATCCGCTCCGGGGTGACCACCTCCGGGCCCAGCTGCGCCACCCCGGTCTCCTGGGCGGCCCGGGCCACGGCCTCGGCGATCACCGGGGAGATGTGCCAGTCCATCTGCCGGGGAATAATATTTTGGGGAGTGAGCCGGTCGTCAGGAATCATGCCCGCCAGGGCCCGGGCCGCGGCCAGGTACATTTCGATATTGACCCGGTTGGCCCCCACATCCAGGCAGCCCCGGAAGAATCCCGGGGTCACCAGGGAAGAGCGCACCTGGTTGGTGCTGTCCGCCAGGCCCGTGGCCGCCACCGCCGCGCCCCCGGCTATGGCTTCGGCCTCGCTGATCTCTGGCTCGGGCAGGGCCAGGGCGAAAACGATGGGGTCCGGGGCCATGGAGGCCACCATTTCTTTGGTGACCAGGCCTCCTGAAGACATGCCGATGAAGACGTCCGCGCCTTTGAGGACCTGGGCGAGGCTCCCCTTGACGTCCTGGGGTCCCACTAGGCGGGCGATTTCCGACTTGGCCCAATTCATGCCCACCTGGCGGTATACCCGCAACGCGCCATGGCGGTCGCAGAGAATAATATTCTTCAGACCGGCGACGATCAGTCCCTTGGCCACGCCGATACCGGAGACCCCGGCGCCGTTGATGACGATGCGCACCTCCTCCAGGCCCTTGCCCACCACCTTGAGGGCGTTGATGAGCGCAGCCAGGACAATGATGCCCGCGGCATGGAATTCATGGTGCAACACCGCCTCCCGGACGGCCTTGCGAATATGGTTTTCGATGGCGAAGCACTTGGGCGCGGCGATCCCCTCCAGACAGATGCCGCCGAAGGAAGGGGCCAGGGTGCGGACGATCTCCACGATTTCATCGGCATCCTGGGTTTTAAGCGCCATGGGCACCGCGTCCACATTGGCGAAAGTCTTGAAAAGGACCGACTTGGCTTCCAACTTGGGCAGCACCGCCAGGGCCCCGACGTTGCCGAACTCGTAGACCGCACTGCCGTCGGAGATCAGGGCGATGGTATTGCCCCGGCAGGTATGGCTGTAAGAGGCCAGGGGGTTTTTCTCGATCAGTCGGCACACCGCGCCCACCCCGGGGGTATAGATGCGGCTCAGCACCGACATGTCCCGGATGGGCATCTTGCTCTGCACGCCGATGAGGCCGCGGTAACGCCGACGGTAGGACAGGGTATCGAATTCGACGGTCATGGACTAGTCCACTTTCTCATGGAGGAAGTAGATAATCTTGACTTTGCGGCCCAATTCCTGCTGAAGGGCCATGGCATCCGCCAGGTCCCGGGCCCGGATGTAGACGTGGCGGAAACCCGCCGGGGCCCATTCGTACCCGGTCAAAATGCTGGCGATGCGGCCCCCGTGGGCCCGGATGACGTCGGTGACTTCTTTGATGGAGCCGGGGTCGTCCGCCAGTTCAAAGCCCATGGCCCACTCTCCCTGGTAGATCCCGGAGATGGAGACAAAGGCCCGGAAGATGTCGCCTTTAGTGATGATGCCCTCCAGACCGCCTTCCGGGTTGACCACCGGCAGGGCCGAGATGTTGTGCTTGAGCATGATGGCCGCGGCTTTTTCCACGGTATCCACCGGGGAGACGGTGAAGAGCCGGGTGGGCATCACCTTGCCCACGGTGATCTGATCCAGCAGATAATAGAGTTCATGGATATCCAGGGCCGTGGCTTTGGAAGGGGAGGCCTCTTTCAGGTCGCGGTCGCTGACAATACCCGCCAGCGCCCCTTGTTTGAGGACGGGCAGATGTTGGATGCCGTGTTCCTTCATGAGTTTGGAGGCCTTCATAACGCTGTCATCCACCGTGACGGTGATCAGCTTTTTGCTCATTAATTCCCTGACGGGCATGGTGAACCTCCTTGGTTAAATCCCCAAATAGGTGCGGCGCACCTCGTCGTTCTTCATGAGGGCCCGGGCTTCCCCTTCCAAGTGGACCCGGCCTTCGGCCAGGACGTAGGCATAGTCGCTCACGGCCAGGGCCATGGAGACGTTCTGCTCCACCAGGAGCATGGTCAGGCCGGTCTTTTTCAACTGGGTGAGAGACTCAAACAGGGTCAGGGCCAGCAAAGGAGAGAGGCCCAAGGAGAGCTCGTCCAGCATCAAGACCTCCGGCTCGGCCATCAGGCCCCGGGCCACGGCCACCATCTGCTGCTCGCCGCCGCTCAAGGTGCCGGCCTTCTGTTTGGCCCGCTCTTGCAGCCGGGGAAAGAGCTCAAAGACCATGTCCAGGTTGCGATTAAAGGAAGCCCGGGCCCGCCCGGAGAAGGCCCCCATTTCCAAGTTTTCCAGGACGGTCATTTCGGTGAAAAGCTGGCGGCCTTCCGGGACCAGGACCATCCCCGCCTTGGCCCGGCCATGGGCCGGAAGGCCCGTGACGTCTTTGCCCTCAAAGGTCACCTTCCCCTGCCAGGGGCGCAGCAAACCCATAACCGTGCTGAGCAGTGTAGTCTTGCCCACGCCGTTGGAGCCCACCAGGGTGGTAAGTTTGCCCTTCTCCAAGCGCAGGTTCACGCCCCAGAGGATCTGGACCCCTTCGTAACCGGAAGCTATGTCGTTGACTTCTAAGAGATTCATTTCTTATTTTCCCTCGTTCCCAAGTTGCACTTGGGAACGCTTGTTTTTGCCAAGCTGAGCTTGGCGGGCCAGGAGTTCCCAAGCGCAGCTTTTGTACGAGAAAGAATCCGCACAGGCTGGAAAGCCCGTGCTACCGCTCATTCCGCCATGAGTCTGGCGGTCATATCCGGATCGCCCAGATAGGCCTCGATGACCAGGGGATTGGCGGCCACTTCCCCGGGTTTGCCTGCGGCGATGAGCTGGCCGTAGTCCAGGACGATGATCCGGTCGGAAATGGACATGATCGCCTGCATCACGTGCTCAATCATCAGGATGGTGAAGCCCTCGTCCCGAATGTTGCGGAGAGTGTCCATCATGCCCACGATCTCCGAGGGCGTCAGCCCCGCCAGGACCTCGTCCAAGAGCAGGAGATAGGGATTGGCCGCCAGGGCCCGGGCCAGCTCCAGGCGTTTCTTTTGGGCCACGTTGAGGCTGCCGGCGAGCTGGCCGGCCCGGTCCGCCAGACCGACCTTAGCCAGGGCCTCATCGGCTTTTTGAGCCGCTTTGCCCAGGGAGAGGCGTTCCCGGCCAAAGCAGGCCCCCACCATGACATTTTCCCGGACGGTCAGATCGTTCAAGGGCCGCACCACTTGGTGGGCCCGGGCCAGACCCCGCCGGGCCACTTCATAGGGGGGCAGACCGGTGATCTTTTCCTCCCGGAAGACCACCTGGCCCTTGGTGGGGGGATAAACCCCATTGATCACATTAAACAGAGTGGTCTTGCCCGCGCCGTTGGGGCCGATGAGCCCCATGATCTCGCCGGGGGCGATTTCGAAGTTAACGTCCGTTAAGGCCTGGAGCCCGCCGAAGCGCTTGTGGACTTCCTGAACCTGGAGGATCATTCCAGCCACCTCCTGTAATGGGGCAAGCGCTCCCGCAACCAGCCCACTACGCCCCCGGGGACGAATAGGACTATGAGTAACAAGATGAGTCCGGACAGCGCCAGATGCAAGTCTTTGAACATGGGGCTGATAATCAGATAACCCCGCAGCCGCTCATATGCGAAGGCCCCGGCAATCGGCCCCAAAAGTAGGCCCTTGCCCCCCAGCATCACCATCACCAGGATCTCCAGGGACATTTGAAAGCGGAACGCGTCATCCGGCTCCACATTGCCGTTTTTAAAGAAATAGAGGGTGCCGATGAGACCGGGGAAAAAGGCGGAGATCAAAAAGGCCTTGGTTTTATCCTGGGGGGCCTTCACCCCCATGACCATGGCCGTGTCTTCATCCTCCCGGATGGCGCTGAGCCCCAGGCCGAAGCGGGAGCGCTTCACCAGATAGCTCGTCACTACCACCGCCAGAGTAACGAGCCACAGGAGGATGAAGGTGAACCAGAGGGCATGGGCCGCGCCGCCGTAGCGGTCATACGCGGCAAAGTTGACATATAAGCCGGTGGAGCCCCCGAAGGGCTCGAAATTGCTGACAAAGGCCCGGGCCGCCTCATTAACCCCGATGGTGGCC
Source organism: Deltaproteobacteria bacterium (assembly GCA_021813445.1). Classification (GTDB taxonomy): domain Bacteria; phylum Desulfobacterota; class Desulfobaccia; order Desulfobaccales; family 0-14-0-80-60-11; genus SURF-52. The sequence goes on along the minus strand of JAKAKP010000116.1, from coordinate 27,367 downwards.
AGGGCGAAATAGGCCCCCCGCAGCCGCAGCACCGCACAGCCGATGATGTAGGCGATGACCGCGGAGAGGACCCCGCCGCCCAGCGCCGCCAGGTAAACCGGCCAGCCCATTTCGCTCACCAGGTAGAAGCCGAAATACCCCCCCAGGCCGAAGAAGACGATGTGGCCGAAATTGACGTAGCCGGTGTAGCCCATGAGGATATTCAAGCTGGAGGCCAGGGCGATGAACATGAGCACCGTAAAGGCCGTCTCCCGCAGGGTATCCTGGCGCAGGACCAGGACCGCCACGCCTGCCAGGAAGATCAGGAGAAAGCTGACCCAGAAACCGGGTTGCCGCCAGGCATTCATCTACTTGGCCCCCAACAGCCCGGTGGGTTTGACCACCAGGACCAGGACGAATAACACGAACTCCACCACCGGCACCCAACTCACCGGCATAAAGGTGGGGATGACGCCTTCCAGGCCGCCCAGAAACAGCCCGCCCAGGAGGGCGCCCAGAGGATTCCCCAAACCGCCCAGGACGCAGATGACGAAGGACTTTAGCTGGTAGGTAGCGCCGCTCAGGATGGTGAAGGGGAAGAAGGTGGAAGTGAGCCCCCCGGCCACTGCGGCCAGCATGGTGCCTAAGCCGAAGGCCAGGGCCAGGACGTAGGAGGAGGGAATCCCCATCAACTCCGCCGCGGCCCGGTTATTGGACACGGCCCGGATGGCCTTTCCCGGCCGGGTGCAATAAAGGAAGAGATAAAGGGCCCCGGTGATCACCACCGCGGCCAGGGCCGCCAGCAGGCGGGTGCCCTGGAGAATCACCGGCCCCAGGGTGATGGAACCCGCAGAGAAATCGATATTCCTGGGGGAGGTGGTGAAGAGTGCGGTGCCCACGCCGATGATAATCATATTCACCGCAAAGGTGGCCAGCAGGGTAGAGAGATACCCCGCCTGGATCACCCGCTGTAAGGCCACCCCGTAAATGATGAAGCCGAAGAGCAGGGACAGCACCACCACCGCCAGAATTCCCAGGTAAGGGTTCACCGCCAAATCGGAGAATAAAAAATAGGTGCAGAACATCCCCAGGGCCATGGTGGCGCCATGGCCCAGGTTGATGACCCGCATCACGCCCCAGATCAGGGTCAGGCCCATGGCCGCGACGCCGTACACGAAGCCGATGAGCAGACCGTCTATGATGGAAGGTAGTATCTGTGTCACTTGCCAGTCTCTCGTCTCTGGGCCCCGCCGCTTTGCCGCGGCGAGGTCAAGCAGTTTGTTTTTGCGGTTGAGGGGCACAGCGAGCTGTGCCCCTACGTCAGTTTCTTAGCGCTCCGGACAGACCATGGCCTTGCCGATGGCCGCGGCCGGCGGATAGACCGCCACTTTATGGGGTTTGCCCTGGGCGTCCTTCTGCCACTGGATGACGATCATCTCGTGGCCCAGCTGCAGGCCGTGGGCCTTGGGGGTGGTGTCGAACTTGATGTGCCCGTAAAACGTATACATGTCTTCACCGTCCAGGGCCGCCTTGACTTTCTCCGTGTCGGTGGACCCGGCCTTCATGATGGCCTTTTGCAGGATCAGACCCGCAGCATAACCGCCGGCGCTATGGTAGGAAGGCTCTTCTTTGCCATACTTGGCCTGATATTCTTTGACAAACTCGGCCACGGTGGGCCCGAACCATTCCACCCCCTGGGCTTTGGCGGCTTCGGGGCTGTACTTGGCCACCGGTTCCCACTGGCTGGAGCCGATGACACCGATGCAGGCGTCGCCCAGTTCCGCGAACTTGGGTTCCGGCGGCGCCACCAGCAGGGCGATCATCTTGGTCTTGACCTTTTTCTCGTATAGCTGGCGGGTTAAGGTGGTGGTATCCGCAAAATGGCCGCCGCCCATGACCGCGTCCACCCCCTGGGGAATCTTGTTGATGAAGGGGGCGAAATCGGTGGTGCCGCTGTCGTAGCCCTCAAACATGGCGATTTTGTAGCCCTTGCCTTCGGCATACTTCCGCAAGCCGTTCACCGAGTCGGTGGAAAACTTATCTTTCTCATGAATAATGGCGATTTTTTTGGCATCCGGGGCCAGTTTGCCCAATAGGTCCACTGCGCCCGTCAGATACCGGGAAGCGGGCGTATAGGTCATGTAAACCAGGGAAAAACCCTTGTAATGGGTAGAGTCCGAGGAAGCCCCGGCAGTGATCATGATCCGCTTATTCTGCTGGGCCACCACGGCCGCGGCATCCGCCAGGCCGCTGCTGTAAGGGCTGATCAGGAAGTCGGCCTTATCATTGTTGATGAGGCGAGTATATAGTTCCTGCACCCGGTCCTTGTTGCTTTCATCATCATAGAACTTGGCCGCCACTTTCAGCGTGGTGCCGTCTGGCAGCTTGATGCCTCCCGCCTTGTTCACCTGCTCGATCCAGAGGTTCAGGCCGTTGATCTGGCGAATGGCCTCCACGTTGAGCTTCCCGGTTTGGGAGGCGGTGAAGCCGATGGTTATCGTCTTGCTGGCCGCGGCCTGGGGGACCGCAGCCGGCTGTGCCGGAGGCTCTTGCTTACTCCAGGCCGCCAGCGGCAGAATGAGAACCGACAGCACTAAACCGGCCACCATGAGAAAAACGCCTTTCCACCCTTGTTGCATAGCTCCTCCATTTCTTCAGGGTTAACTTCAAGCCCAGTGGCTATCGAAAAAGGGCACAGGGGGAAAGACCCAAAAAGGAGGTCGATCCCCTATGGCTTCTATTTACCTGGGAGGAGCCGCCCTGAAAATTAGAGGATTTCGGCTTTTGGTATAAGAAAATTTCTGTATTTGGAGAAGATCCGGCAGGGTATTAAGGCTGCACCAGCCGGTTCTGGATGGCGAAGCGGGTCAGTTCGGCATTGTTGCGCAGGTTCAGTTTCTTCAAAAGGCGTTGGCGGTAGGCGTCCACGGTCTTGACGCTGATACCGAAGGCGTCGGCGATCTCCCGGTTGGTCTGGCCCGAGGCCAGGCGCCGCAGCACCTCGATTTCCCGGTTGGACAGCGAACTCAACAGCGACCGGCCCGGGCTTTCCCGGGTGGCATGGAGGGCCAGGGCTTCGGCCGCGGTTTCGGAAAGATACGTGCCGCCGCCGTAGACTTTGCGGATGGCGCTGACCAGTTGCTCCGGGGCTGATTGCTTGGTGATATAGCCTTTGGCCCCGGCGCCCAGGGCCCGGACCACGAACTGGCCCTCTTCCTGCATGGTGAGGACCAGGATGGGGAGCTTGGGGCAATAGAGCTTGAGCTGGCTGATTACCTCCAGCCCGTCCAGGCCCGGCATGGTGAGGTCAATGACGGCCACGTCCAGTTCCTGTTCCCGGGCCAGGCGGATGGCCTCCCGGCCGTCCGCGGCCTCGGCCAGCACCGCGATGTCGCCGCTCTCCTCCACCAGGCGCCGGAGCCCCGCCCGGACAATGCCGTGGTCGTCTGCCAAAAGGACTTTAATCATGAACGTTCCTCAAGGGGTACCTTAAGGTAGACGCTGGTCCCTTTTCTCGCCTGGGACTGGACCTCCAGCTTGCCTCCCACCAGGCCGGCCCGCTCCTTCATGCCGGCGATGCCCAGTCCTTCCTCCGCGGTGAGCTTGGTGGCGTCGAAGCCCTGGCCGTTGTCGGTGACGGTGAGGGTAAGCAGGCCTTCTGTTGCCTGGAGGGTGACGTTCACCAGGTTGGCGTTGGTATGGCGGGCCACGTTGGTCAGGGCTTCCTGGGCGATGCGGTAAGCCGCGGTAGCTACATTGTCCTGAATGGCGGGCACGCCGTCGCGCTCAAAGAAGCAGGTGATGCCGGTGCGCCGCTCGAAATCCGCGGTGTACCATTCCAGGGCGTCCACCAGCCCCAGCCGGTCCAGGACCCCGGGGCGCAGCCGCACCGCCATCTCCCGCACTTCCTGGATCCCTTTGTCGATCAGGCCACACATGCCCGCGGCCCTCTCTTTGGCCGTACCATCCGTACCTTTGAGGCGTTCCGCCAGCCAGACGCAGTCCAGGCGCAAGGCGGTGAGCATCTGCCCCAACTCATCGTGGAGCTCCCGGGCGATGGCGGTGCGCTCCTTTTCCTGGCCGGCGATAATGGACCCGGAGAGCCTCCGTAACTGGTCCTGGGCCTTTTTCACTTCGGTGATGTCCGTGGCAATGCTGCACAGGCCGCTGATGGCCCGGGAATCGTCGTAAATGGGGAACTTTACCGAGAGATAAGTATGCAGCCCGTCGGCCTGGGGCATCTGTTCCTCCACCTGCTGGCAGACCTGGGTGGCCAGGATCTGGAGGTCGTGGGCCCGGAGCTGGTCCGCGGTTTCCCGGGGGAAAATGTCGTAGTCGGTCTTGTCACGCACTTCCTCCTGGCTTAGGCCGAACAATTTTTCGAAGCGGGGGTTGATCAGAGTGTAGCGGCCTTCTTTATCCTTAATATAAATGACCGCGGGGGTATATTTTAGGATGCTGGCGATTTCCCGGGTGCGATTGCGGATCTGCCGCTCCAGGTCCTGGGAGTAGCGGCTCAACTCCTCCTGGGCCAGCTTCAGGGCCTTTTCCGCCCGCAGCCGTTCGGTGACATCGATGGAAACGGAAAGAGATCTGGCCAGGTTTCCTTGGTCGTCCCGCTCCCCAAAGGCGCAGAGCAGGATGTCGATGATCTCTCCATTCTTTTTCACGAACTGGTAGGGGACATCTTTAACGAAGCCGTTTTCCCGGAATTGGGGAAAAACCGTTTCTTCGGCATAGCGCCGGGACGCGTCGGTGTGAAACTCCAGGATATTCCGGCCGATGACTTCCTCCCGGGAATATCCCGACACCTCGCACCAGTAGTCGCAGACGCTCAGGAGGATGCCGGCCGGGTCCACCGAATGCAGCATCGCCGGGGTATTGTTATAGAGGAAACGGTAGCGCTCTTCGCTTTTGCGCAAGGCCACCTCCGCCTCCCGGCGCCGGGTGAGCTCCCGGCTGGCCTTGCGGTAGAGGAGGCCCACGGCCAAGCCGATGAGCAGGAGCGAAAGAAGGATGATAGGGCCGGCGGTGCGCCTGAAGGGGTCGGACACGGTTTTGGCGATGGCCTTGAGACTGCGGAGGTAAATGACGTGCCAGCCCGGATATCTTTCCATTTCCAAACGGTGCAACAGATACTCTTCACCGGTGGCATCCACCGCGGTCTGGGGCTCCTTTAAAGTCAGCCCTGTCCAGGGCCAGGGGCCAGCCCCAAACTGGACCGACCGGGCGATATTAGCGGTTTGTTCCGGGGAAAGCGGCTGCATCGTCCGGTTCAGCCAACCCTTGCGGCTGGAGATGAAGATAATGCCCGCGGGATCGGTCACCAGGACAATTTCGTCACGATCCGCACCCAACTCTTCTTCGATATGTTCGATGGAGGCCTTGATGACCACCAGGCCCACCGGCGTTTTTCCTGGGCCATACACCGGCTGGCCGTAGTAGGCCCCCCGTTTCTTGGAGGTGGTGCCCAGGGCCAGGTAAGAGGAGGGATCCCCGGCCATGGCCCGTTGGAAATAAGGCCGGAAAGCAAAGTTAATGCCCACAAAGCTGTCCGGGGCGTGGCGGTTGCTGGAGGCCAGGGTATTGCCCCGGCGATCTATCAGGTAGCAGACTTCCGCGTTCAGGGTCTTTTGAAAATAGTCCAGCATGGCGTTGGCCCGGGCCAGAGACCCGGGGCCGGGCCGGACCAGGGCCTCCCGGATTTCCTTCATCCCGGCCAAGACTCTCGTGGGTTTGACGTTTTCGGCCAGGGAGGTGGAGAGGTTTTTCTTGATGGCCACCAGGCGGTTCAGCGATTGCCGCTCGGCCTCATGCACCGCACCTTCCTTGAGGGAGGCATAGTAGAGGTAGCCGCCGGCAGACGCGGATAGAAAAGATAACAGGGAGAGTATTAATAAAATGGAGCGAAGCTTCATGGAAGCTGTTCTCTCAGGCGTGTGAAAGCTCTTGTTTAAACATATAAATTGCTGCCAAGAAAAGCAAGGAAAATCAAAGGGGTACAGATTGGGTGAAAGAAGCCGTAGTATGATGTCTGTTAACTTTTCCGGGCTTTTTCATGCTATTATGCCTCATCTGGAGGACATGGCCTAAGGGAGCTTAAATCGCTGATTCTGCCCGGGATAAGAGTATTACCTAAGTTAACAGGAAATGGAGGATCCCCCGGTGATTTTAAGACGGCAAGGGCTGATAATCGTTGGTCTGGCGCTTTGGCTCCTGGGCCTGGGTTATGCATCTGCGGCCGGAATTTACGGAGACTATGAGTTCCGGGATAAAGCAGGACTCCGTCAGTTAACGGTCTCCAAGTGGCAGCAACCCGGCGCGGTACTGTTTAAAATTAGTGTCGAAATCGAGGCGGAGGGCCGCTGGGGGGCATGTCGGGCGTGGCCGACCTGAAGGGAAACACGGCTACCTATGTAGACAGGGATAAAGAGTGTCCCCTGACCATCACCTTTCAGGGCAACCAGGCCGTGGTCAAGGCCCCCAAATGCCGCGACCGCCTGGGGCCTCTGCCATTGGCGGGCATCTATAAAAAGAAGTGACATGGCCGCGTCAGTGATCAGGCATTTATTTCTTTTTTTCCTGGGACTCCTGGTTCTGGTAATCCAGGGGGCGCCGGGTGGGGCGGAAAGTCGGAAAGCTGCGGCTTTGCGGCAACAACAGGGCCTGATCGTTTTTACGCCTCCGGCAAAATTCCTGGCCTGCAATTTTGTCACCAGCGAGATGGACCCGCGGTTTATCTTCGGTACCGTCAAGGCCTTTGCCGCCTCCCGCAAATGCCCCACCGCCTGGCTCGTCGAGGGCGGCGCCCAAGACCGTTACACCTATGGAGAAAAGCCCGGCCAACGGGAGTATTTCGTCTATCTGGAGGAGGACTGCCCGGATCGAGTCGTATATTATGTCTTCGCAGACCAGAGCGGCGTTCCTCCCGGGCAATGGAGCGACTTCCGCCGTTTCTTTTACAAAAGCGCGACCGAGGCGCAGTATGCCCCGGTCAAAGCCAAACTGGAGCAGGCGCGCCAGGAAGGTTTCGGGGCCGGCACCGAACTGTCTTTCATCCTGGAAGACGGGAAAGTTATCGACAAATCCCCCCAGGAAGTCTTGCGCCATGACCTCAAATTTGCGCCGCTCTATGATCTGAATCGACAGAAGAAAGTCTTGAAATAGAGAGGGGATCAGGTGCTACAGCCAAAGAAGTCAATTCTCTGCAAGCTCATCCCGCTTTTCCTGGTCTTGGTGATTAGCATCATGTGCGGCTGCGAAAAGCCCGCGCCGCCGCCCCCAGGGCCTACCGTGTCCCTGCCGGCCGTGGAAGTCCAGTCCTTCGGCGCCCTGCCGCCCGCGGCGCCCACGGCCCCCGCTCCCGCCTTCAAGGACCAGGCGGCCCCGGTGGACCGGGCCATCAACTATCAGCAGGTCATGACCCTGTTGGGGGCGCAGCTCTCTCCGGACCAGGTAAAGTTTTTGAACGCCCACCGCTTCCTGCTCATTCCTAAAAGTGCCACCCGTTTCCAGGGCAAGGTGGATATCTGCGGGGAATCGGATGATCCTTTTGATGAGATGCTGGGGCTCTTCGACCTGGTGTCCGGCAATTTCGACCCCATGCAGCGCCAGCCGGAGAACTGCCGCTTCGTCAATCCGGATTTGATGTTGCACGCCCTGCACAAGTATTTGGAAAATTCCCTGGAATATCTGGAAAAGCGGGAGTTGGCCGCCAAGCTCCGGGGTCTGCTGGCCCGGCTGCAGGCCCAAGCCCTGGAGTATAAGTCCGGGGCCACCGGCAAGCTGGCGGAGCATCTTGAGCTCATCGCCGCCCAACTCACGGTGCCCCTGGTCATCCTGGAGAACGCCCACTATCCCACTCCCGAACAACTGCGGGAAATCGCGTTGCGGCCACCCCCGGTGCCCCTGACGGATGAGGGGGACACCCTGGCCAACGCCTTGAAGATTTTGGATAAATTCAAGGATAAGGTCTCTCCGCCTCTATTCGCGCGCATGGCCGCGGAACTGCGGCTTATTTACGAGGCCCGGGAGGTGATGCCCTCCCCCCTCTACGGGCAGTACGCCAAAGACGGGGCGGTTAAATGCGATTTCACCCAGTTCACCCCCCGGAGCCATTACGTCAAGAGTTCGGCCCTCCGCAGCTATTTCCGGGCCATGATCTATCTGGGGAGAAATGCCTATCTCCTGGGGAAAGAGGAGGGAATCAGCGACGCCCTGCTGCTCACCGTCATCATGGCCAGCCCCGGAACCGATGGCAAACCCTTGGTGCAAGACTGGCAGCGGATCATGGAGGTTACCGGCTTTTTCGCGGGCCAGCCCGATGATATCGGCTACCCGGAATGGCGCAATTTTCTGGTCAAGGTCCTGGGCACTGAAAAGCTTGCGGCCGGCGAGGCCCTGAACCCCGCGACCCTGACCAAAATCAGCCAACATTTGGGAGAACTGCGGGGACCGAAGGTTCTCTCAGAGGTAATCATTCATCCCCGCGTCTTCACCTCCACCAAGGAGCAGCTCCTGGAGGCGTCCAAGGGTTTCCGCATCTTCGGGCAGCGCTTTGCCTTCGACGCCTGGATCTTGAGCCGCCTGACCGCGGGGCAGGAGCAAACGCCGCTGCGCCTGCCCTCCATGCCTTCGGCCCTCTTTGTCCCGGCGGCCCTGGGGGATAAGAAGGCCCTGGAATTTGCAGACCAGTACCTGAATCACCTGGCTCCTCCCTTCTCTCCAGAAGAGACGGCCCGGTTCAACGGCCGGGTGCAGGAGGTGGCCGCGGACCTGGGGAAAGTTAAGGACCCGGAATGGTTCAGTTCCTTGAGCGCTGCCTGGCTGAAGCTGCTCGGCACCCTGACTGCCGTCTACGGCCCCGGCTATCCCTTTTATATGCAGGACCAGCTCTTTCCGGTGAAGCAGCTGGAAACCTTCCTGGGCTCCTATACCGAGCTCAAGCATGACACCCTCCTTTACGCCAAGCAGAATTACGCGGAACGGGGGGGCGGCGGGGATGAAGGCACCCCGCCCCCGGTGCCCAAGGGCTTTGTGGAGCCCAATCCGGCCTTCTGGAACACCCTGGCCCGCCTGGTGGATAGCATCCGCAGCGGCTATGCCAAGTATGGGATTCTTAAGAGGGAACAGGAGAGGTATGGCCATCTGAGCCGGTTCCAGCGGGATGTCGCGTTTTATGCCTCCCTGGCCGCTAAAGAGCTCCAAGGGGTGCCCCTCACGGAAGATGACTATGAAAAACTGCGCCTCGAGCCCCTCATGTATATGGCCGCTCCCTTGGAAGTGTCGCAGATTATAGAAGAGAAGGACATGCGCTCCGGGCTCATCGCGGATGTGCACACCGATGTGGCCCAGGGGCAGATTCAATATGAAGCCACCGGCGAGCCCCAGATTATGCTGGTCCTGGTGGGTAACGAGAATACGGTGCGCCTGGCCGTGGGGGTGGCCTTCAACCATTACGAGTTGGCCGGGCCGCTGACGACCCGCTACACCGACGCGGCCTGGCAGAGCCGGGTCTACGAAGGCCAGGGCCCCGTGCCGGAGAAGAACTTCTGGTATCGGAGTTTGCTGATCAAATAAATGCGGCCCCTCGCGGTTATCTTCCTGATCCTGTGCCTGGCGGCTTCTTGTTCCGGCCCTGACCGGCCTCCGGGGAAAGGGGCCTTTCCGCCTCTTTTCCCGGACCCGGGGCCGTTTCTTGCGGCCATCGCTCACTGCCGGGTCCAACCTTTGCCCCGGAAGATCAACGGCATCACCGTGCCCCATCACCTCCTGGCCGCGGACCTCATGGCCGTGGGCTTCGCCCGCGTCCAAGGGCATCATTACCGGCGCGTCGTGATTCTAAGTCCCGACCATTTCTCCCGCAGCCGCAGCCCCTTTGCCGTTACCCGGCGGGACTTTGAGACTGCCTTGGGAAGGCTTGCCACTGATCGGGCCGCGGTGGCCCGCGTCCTGGCAAATCCCTTGGTCACCGAGTCTTCTCTCTTTTCTCATGAGCATGGCGTCCAGGCCCTCCTGCCTTTCGTGGCCCACTTTTTCCCCCAGGCCCGGATTCTTCCCATTGCCATTCGCCACCGCAGCTCTCAGGCGGATTGGGAGGCCCTGGCTAAGACCCTGGCTCCCCTCTTGGATGGCAGCACTCTCCTGGTGCAAAGCACGGATTTCTCCCATTACCTGCCCCAGTCAAAGGCCCGCGCCAGGGACCAGGAAACCCTGCGGGTCTTAAGCGGCGGCGACCCCCGGGCGGTTTTGACCCTCAGCGAACCGGCCCATCTGGATTCCCGGGGGTGCCAGTACCTGCAACTAAAGCTGCAGCGGCAGGTCTTTGGAGCCGGGCCCACGGTCATCGCCAACCGCAATTCCCAGGAGTACACCGCCGAGCCGGTAAAGAAGACCACCAGCTATATCGTCCAGCTTTACAGCCCTGAGCCGCTGCCGGTAGCGGGGGCCCGGTCCTATTTCTTCGGGGGGGACTTTTTTTGCGGCCGGTGGGTGGCCCGGAAATTGGCGGTTCCGGCATACCGGGCCGCCCTGGAACGCCAGGTGCTGCACCTTACCGGGGGCCGGCCCTTGATTCTCAATCTGGAGGGAGTGCTCCAAGAGAGATGTCCGGACGCGCCCGGTCCTTACACCTTATGTATGGAAAGCCCCCTGACCCTGCCTTTGTTAAAGGAAATGAAGGTCCGGGCAGTGAGCCTGGCCAACAATCACAGCCATGACCTGGGAGAGGACGCATACCGGGAGATGCCCCGGTCCCTGGAAGCCCAGGGCATCCGCTGCCTGGAGAACCGGGGAGTCCTGGACTTGGGGGCTTTTTATCTAACGGGATTTACGGATGTGGATAATCAGGGGGAAGAGAGGACCGCCCGCCTCACCCAGGAAGACCTGGAGGGTCTTGCCCGCATCAAGAAAGACAAACCCCTCTTCGCCTTGATCCACTGGGGCCGGGAATATGCGGCTCAAGCCGGGCCCCGGGAGCAGGCGTTGGCCGCGCTCCTGGAGGACCGGGGCGTGGAAGTCGTTATCGGCTCTCATTCCCACCGCGCCGGTTCCTTGGAGGTGAGCAAAAAATCCTGCCGGGTCTTTTCTTTGGGAAATTTCCTGTTCGACCAGGATAATGCACGAGTTTCCGGGATGCTCCTGGAAGCCGTCTTTTTCCCCCAGGGCACCTACTTCCTCAAGGTCCATCCCCTGAAAAATCTGTACCTCACCCCGGGTGGTGCTGATTAACTATTCCAGTATCATGTCCCAGGAATACCTTACATAAAATGACCTGTATTTCTCCCGCCCCCTGCGAGCTTCTCACTACCCACAAGTCTAAATTGGCGGCAGAGCCTTCGGCGCAGGCTGGAAAGCCTGCACCACCAAGACTCCCATGAATCAACTGCTTCCTGACTTGTGGGCAATGCCCAGAAGCCATTTCAAAACCTCCAATAGCCCGGCATGGTCATTCTGAGCGAAGCGAAGCAAGAATCTCGTATTTCCGAGGGCTTGAGATCCTTCATTGCGTTCAGGATGACAGAAAGAATGGTTTTGAAATGGCTTCTATACAGAAGGACATAAATAATTGCACATAAACGGTTTCTCTGCGTTCTCTGGTCTCCGGGCTAGCGGGCTAGCGGGTCAGCGGGTTGGCATTCAATGACTGACTGCTAAACCGCCGAACCGCCGAACCGCCATTTACCGCAGAGGCGCAGAGAGCGCAGAGAAAAAGATATGCAATTACTTTTGACGCCGTGTATAGCATCGAGGAGGAGGGAGAAAAGACCGGTCAACTTTTGTAAGGTATTTCTGGGACAGGATAATAGACGGGCGCGATAAATGTCCAGATGCTCAGGATCGGAGCAACTCCAGGGTGGCTCCTCGTCCCAGCCCCAGGCGCCGGGCTGCGTGGTCCTGGTTGCAGGCGATCTCCAGGTAGCCGTGGCTGCCGCTTACGGCCAGCAATTCTCCGGGAGCCGCGTCTTCATAAGTGGCGGCCAGGCCGGAAATGGTGTGGGAGCCGAGCCTTACTGTCAGCCCGCGGTTTTGCAGCCAGGCCTGAAGCTCCGCGGCCGGGACATTGCTCACCAGATTGCCGAAGTGGTCCACATAGATAATTTGGCCCTCAATTTTGCCAGGATTCCAAACCGCAGCCGGGAAGGGCAGGGGCAGGGGGTCGGGGACAGGAGGCCCGAAGCTTAAGAGGTCCACCCCCAGGGAGAGATGGGCGGCCACGGGGGCGAAGAGGTCCCGGCCGTGGAAGGTGGCGGAGACCTGCGGCCGGAAATAGTTGGTGGCGGTGAGGGAGACGACGGTCAGGTCGGGGCTGGATCCCCAGGCCCACGGCAGCAGGCCGTTGTCCGGCCCCACCCAGAACTGGCCCCGGGCCAAAGCCGCCAGGGCCCGGCGGCCCGTGCCCACGCCCGGGTCCACCACCGCCAGATGAATCGTGCCCGGCGGGAAATAGGGAGCAGCCTGGGCCAGGATGAAAGCCCCGGCCACCACATCCTGGGCCGGGACCTCGTGGGTCACATCCACCAGCACCGCCCGGGGGTTGAGCCCCAGGATCACCCCCTTCATGGCCGCCACATACGCGTCCCGGGTGCCGAAATCGGTAAGCAGCGTTATAATCGGCCGGGAGGAGGGGGATGGAACCCCGGCTATCTGTGGTTTCTGACTTCCGGTTCCCAAACGAGACCTCTGCTAAATATCGATCTTTTCTCCCGAGCGAAGCGCAGGGTGTTAAAAGTCCCCCTTTGGAAAAGGGGGATTTAGGGGGATTTCAGGCGCATAGAAAATCCCCCCTAACCCCGCTTTTTCAAAGGGGGGGATAAAACCTACGTCTCAACAGGCCCAAAGCCCATTTCCTCAGAAGTCCCAAATCCCTGGCCGCCATGGTTAACCCTCCAGGATTTTCTGCACTTCTTCCTGGATGCGCTCCACGGGCAGGGCGCCGGCAAAGCGGCCCTGGCCGTTGATATACACCAGGGGCGGGGGATAGGCCAGGGAGCAGAGCAACGGGGTCTGGGGCAGCTTCGGCCCCCGGGGGTCCTGCAGAACATTGATATATTCCACTGCCACTTCCCCGGGAAACGCGGCTTCCAGGGTCATGGCCAGGGCCCGGGTCTGAAATTCCAGGTGGGTGTCGGCCAGGGGATCGTCCCCCGGCTCCCGGTGATGATGGCCGCCGCAGCCGCAGCCGCAATCCCCGGCCTTCACCGCGGGCGCGTCATAAATCACCACCTGCACTTTTTCTTTGGAGGTCATAAAGATTCTCTTTGATATATTAAGAAATCTCAGGGAGGGACAGAGACCGGGACCCCAGTCCCATCCGGCATGGCTAAAATTGTCGCGCCGGTTCTGGGGTAACCCAATAATTTTTTCACAAGTCCATAAGAATCTGAGCCATTTCCTGATGAAGTTCAGGAATCGGTGCTTACTTTATGGAGACGATAATTGCACGAAATGAGGAGTGCCGACTATGGAATCGGAAATCATCAAGGCCATTGAGCTGGCTATCTCCCATGAGTTGGAGGCCCGGAAGAGCTATCTGGCCCTGGCTCAGGAAAGCGAGGATCCGGAGTTGCAGCGGTTACTCCGGGAAATCGCCGCGGAGGAGGCCGGCCACGAAGCCACCCTGCGCAGCCGCCTCCGTCTCTACGAAGAGAAACACTTGCTGCGGGATACCATCTCCCGCTACGTCAGTCCCCAGATGTGCCTGGAGATCTTGAAGAATCCCGGCTTGCTGCAACTGGGGGGGCAACGCCGGAAGGTCACCATTCTCTTTGCGGATATCAAGGGCTTCACCGCTCTCTCGGAAAAGATGGAGCCGGAAAAGGTGGTGGAGGTGCTCAACACCTTTTTCACGGAAATGGTGGACCTGGTCTTTAAACATCGGGGGACCCTGGATAAGTTCCTGGGGGACGCGTTGATGGCGGATTTCGGGGTGCCGGTGGAAATCCCCCAGGCCCCGGCCCAGGCCGCGGCCTGCGCCCTGGCCATGCAGCGCCGTCTGCAAGAGATGCAAGCCCAAGGGGCGACTCCCATTAAAGGGATGCGCATCGGCATCAATACCGGGGAAGCCATCGTGGGCAATATCGGCTCCGCCAAACGCATGGATTTCACGGTGATCGGCGACGTGGTCAACGTGGCCGCCCGGCTGCAGGAACTGGCCAAGGAATTGGAAGCGGACACCCTGGTGAGCAAAGCCACCTTTCGGGAAGTGGAGGGACAGTTCCGCTTTCAGCAAGTGCCGCCAATGGTGCTCAGGGGCAGGAGGGAGTCCACCGCGATTTACCGATTAATGGGGGTAGAAGAGGAATGAGCAGGGTTTCCGAGTGGGAGGAGGAAAAAGAAAATTTCTGAAAAATATATTGACAAGGTTTCAGATATGTATTAATTTGAGAATCTGAATGGCATGTGAAAATTTTCACATTTTTCCAATCACTTAGTATTTTAGTAAACACAATCCCGAGGAGGAAGATAGATGGCTTTAGTTAATCCGCTTGGTAAAGAGAAGAAATTAAAACCCTTGTTGCTTTCCCCGGCAGAGATCGCCGAAGAGAAGAAGCGGGTCAAGGAACTGACCGCGGTTACCATGTCCTCTCGGGAAACGGCCGATCTCATCATGATGGGCATCGGCGGTTTTACCCCCCTGGACGGCTTTATGGGTCAGGCCGACTGGAAAGGCTCCGTGGGCGACATGCAACTCACCGACGGCACTTTCTGGCCCATTCCCGTCACCCTGTCCGTCAACAAGGGCAAGGCCGATTCCATCAAGATCGGCCAGGAAGTGCTCCTGGTGGACAGAGAGACGGAAGAGCAGATGGGGACCATGAAGGTCACCGAAAAGTACACCATCGACAAGGCCTGGGAGTGTAAAGAGGTCTTCACCACCAACGACATGGAGCACCCCGGCGTGCGCATGGTCATGAACCAGGAGGAAGTCAACCTGGGCGGCGTGTGCAAGGTCTGGAGTGAGGGCCCCTTCCCGAAACAGTATCCCGGCCTGTACATGCGGCCCTGGGAAACCCGGCGCATGTTCGAGGAGAAGGGCTGGAACACCATCGCCGCCCTGCAGCTCCGCAACCCCATGCACCGCTCCCATGAATACCTGGCCAAGATCGCCATCGAAGTCTGCGACGGCCTGCTGATCCACCAGCTCCTGGGCAAGCTGAAACCCGGCGACATCCCCGCGGAAGTGCGCACCGAGGCCATCAATACCCTCACCCAGCACTACTTCGTGAAGGATACCTGCATTCAGTCCGGTTATCCCCTGGATATGCGTTACGCCGGTCCCCGGGAAGCCCTGTTCCACGCCGTGTTCCGGCAGAACTTCGGCTGCTCCCACCTGATCGTCGGCCGTGACCATGCCGGCGTGGGCGAATATTACGGTCCCTTTGACGCCCAGAAGATCTTCAGCCAGATCCCCAAGGACGCCCTGGAACTGAAACCCCTGAACATCGACTGGACCTTCTTCTGCCACAAATGCCGGGGCATGGCCTCCATGCGTACCTGCCCTCATGGAAAAGAAGATCGTCTCATGCTCTCCGGCACCATGCTCCGCAAGCTGCTCTCCGAAGGCGGCGACGTGCCTGCGGACTTCAGCCGTCCCGAAGTGCTGGCGGTGCTGCGCAAGTACTATGCCGGCCTGAAAGAGAAGGTGGAGATCAAGGTTCACGGCTTCGCCACCGGCGATATCGCGGCCAAGAAGTAAGGCGTCAAGCTGGGAGGAGGCGGGAATTACCGCCTCCTCCCATGTTAAGTATAAAGATTAACTGTTTTAACCCTAATGAGGAGGTTTTAAGTTATGCCGAGTTTCGTAATTGTGGAAAAATGTGACGGCTGCAAAGCCCTGGACAAGACCGCTTGCCAGTACATTTGTCCCAACGACCTGATGGTCCTGAATGCCGAAAGCAAGAAGGCCTTCAATCAGGAACCGGATCAGTGCTGGGAATGCTACAACTGCGTAAAGATTTGCCCCCAGCAGGCCATTGAAGTCCGGCACTATGCGGACATTATGCCCCTGGGCTCCAGCACCTATCCCATGCGGGGTTCCGACTCCATCATGTGGACCATTAAATTCCGGGATCAGAAGACCACCAAGCGGTTTAAGTTCCCCATCCGCACCACCCCGGAAGGTTCCATTGACATCATGAAGGGCAAAAGCGCCCCCAACCTGGCCGACATCAAGAAGTCTGGTCTGTACACCGGCCCGGCCCGCAAAGAATAGTCCACGCAGCAGCGAAAATTCAAGGAGGTCTATAAGATATGGCTCTGGAAAGAGAATTCTGTAAATGGTCTTTTTGTTCGAAACCGGCAGTAGAAACCGTCGAGACCGACCTGCTGCTCGTGGGCGGCGGCATGGCCTGCTGCGGCGCCGCGGTGGAAGCGGCTGTCTGGGCCAAACAAGCCGGCTTGAAAGTCACCCTGGTGGACAAGGCCGCCCTGGACCGTTCCGGTGCAGTGGCCATGGGTCTGTCCGCTATCAATACCTACATCGGCCCCGAGAACAAGGTTGCCGATTACGTCAACATGGTCCGCACCGACCTCATGGGCATCATCCGGGAAGACCTGGTTTACTCCCTGGGCGCCCACGTCGACCAGACCGTGCATGACTTCCAGGATTGGGGCCTCCCCATCTGGCAGAAAGACGCCGAAAACCACACCGTTGACGGCCAGGCCGCCCGGGACGAGGGTCTGCCCCTCCTGAAAGACGGTGGTAAATGCGTCCGTTCCGGCCGTTGGCAGTGCATGATCAACGGCGAATCCTACAAGGTGATCGTGGCCGAGGCCGCCAAGAACGCCCTGGGGATGGAAAACATCCACGAGCGTGTCTTCATCGTAAAGCTCCTCACCGACAAGAACGATCCCAACCGGGTATGCGGCGCCGTTGGTTTCAGCGTGCGCGAGCACAAAACCTGGGTCTTCAAATGCAAAGCCATGATCGTGGCCTGCGGCGGCGTGGTCAACGTCTTCCGGCCCCGGTCCGTGGGTGAAGGTCAGGGTCGTGCCTGGTACCCCGTATGGAATGCCGGCTCCACCTATGCCATGCCCGCTGAAATCGGCGCCAAGATGGTTCTCATGGAAAACCGTTTCGTCCCGGCCCGGTTTAAGGACGGTTACGGCCCGGTCGGCGCCTGGTTCCTGTTCTTCAAAGCCCAGGCCACCAACGCCTACGGCGAAGACTACATGGCCAAAAACTGGGAGCAGGTGAAAAAGGAATACCCCGGCTACGCCGACAACCCCGGCACCTGCTTGCGGAACCATGCCGCCATGATGGAAATGCGGGCTGGCCGCGGTCCCATCATGATGCACACCGACAAAGCCATGAAGGCCCTGGCCGAGGTCCTCTCCAAGAAGGAACTCAAGCACCTCGAAGCCGAAGCCTGGGAAGACTTCCTGGATATGTCCATCTCCGCCGCCTCCCTGTGGGCCTCCTACAACATGGAGCCCGACAAGGTGCCGTCGGAAATTATCCCCTCCGAGCCCTACCTGCTCGGTTCCCATGCCGGCTGCGCCGGTCTGTGGGTCTCCGGTCCTGAAAAGGGCTACATGGGCGCTCCCGACAGCTGGTTCTGGGGCTATGACCGCATGACCACCGTCCAGGGCCTGTTCACCGCCGGTGACGGCGTCGGCGCCTCCGGGCACAAGTTCTCCTCCGGCTCCCACGTTGAGGGCCGCATGGCCGCCAAGGGCGCCATCGCCTTCATCCTGGACCACAAGAACGACAAGCTGGAAGCCGCGCAGAACATCGACGAAGTCATCGCCGATATCTACCTGCCCTTCGAGATCTACGAGAAGTACAAAAACTACACCTCCGCTCCGGAGATCAACCCCAACTACCTGCTGCCCAAGCAGGTCCAGACCCGGTTGCAGAAGCTGATGGACGAGTATTGCGCCGGCTGCACCCCCATGTACCAGACCAACAAAACCATGTTGGAAGAAGGGTTGAAGCGTCTCACCCTGCTGAAGGAAGATGCTACCCGGATCGCCGCCCGCGACCTGCACGAACTGATGCGGGCCTGGGAACAGTATCACCGCATCCTGGCCGGTGAGGCCCACCTGCGGCACATCCTCTTCCGGGAAGAGAGCCGTTACCCCGGTTACTACTACCGTGCCGACTTCCTGTCCATCGACGACAGCAAGTGGAAGGTGTTCACCATTTCCCAGTACAACAAGGACACCAACGAGTGGAAGTTTGAGACCGAGCCTTACAAACAGCTTTGCTAATCTTTAACCTTTCCTGGGGCTCCGGTAATCCCGGGGCCCCCGGAAGTTTTTACCCTGGCCGTGGCTTTAAGCCGCCACGGCCATATTTTTGAGGGGCAGTACCTTCCTCAACCTCTGCCCGGGCAAAATGGTCTCTTATTTTTCCTTGCGCATCTATTCACAATGTTATAGGGTAGCAAATGCGCGCGACCGTAAGGCCTGGGCCGGGTTTACTCGTCTTGGCCAGCGGCTCTGGCTCGCGAAACGTCCTGAAGGAGGACTGGTGTGAACGCCGAAAATCGCAAAATTCTGGTCATCGGGGGAGGCATAAGCGGCCTCACCGCCGCCCTGGAAGCGGCGGAAGCCGGAGCCCAGGTCGTCCTTACCGAAAAGGGCCCCAATCTGGGCGGCCGGGTGGCGCAACTCCACCGGTATTTCCCCAAACTCTGTCCGCCCACCTGCGGTCTGGAGATCAACTTCCGCCGGATCAAAGAAAATCCCAACATCAGTTTTTACACCATGGCGGAAGTCACCCAGATCAGCGGCTCAGCCGGTGATTTCGAAGTCACCGTGAAGGTCAACCCCCGCTTCGTCAACGACCGTTGCGTGGCCTGCGATGCCTGCGCCCAGGCCTGCCCCGAGTCCCGGAGCAATGACTTCAACTTCGGTCTGGACAAGACCAAAGCGGCCTATATCCCCTTTGATATGGCCTTTCCCCAGAAGTACGTCATCGATGCCTCAGCCTGCACCGGCGACTGCGGCAAAAAGTGCCTGGAGGCCTGTAAGTACGAGGCCATCGACCTGAACATGAAGCCGGAAACCTTGAAATTCAAGGTCGGCTCCATCATCATGGCCAGCGGCTGGGAACCCTATGACATTGCCAAGGCAGACAATTTGGGGTTCGGCAAGGTGGCCAATGTCATCACCAATATGCAGATGGAACGGCTGGCTGCGTCCAACGGCCCCACCGGCGGCCAGATCCTCCGGCCTTCGGACCAGGCGCCCGCCAAAAAGGTGGCTTTTGTCCAGTGCGCCGGTTCCCGGGATGAAAATCATCTGCCCTATTGTTCCTATATCTGCTGCATGGCTTCCCTGAAGCAGGCCACCTATCTCCGGGAAAAGGACCCCGAGAGCGAGGCCTATATCTTTTATATCGACATCCGCTCCCCCGGGCGCTATGAGCAGTTTTTCTGGAAGGTGCGGGATGACGAGGGCGTCCATCTCATCCGGGGTAAGGTGGCCAAGGTCGAGCAAGAGGCGGGAACCGGCAACGTCACCATCGTGGCGGAAGACACGGCTACCGGCGACAAGGTCCGCATGACCTTCGACATGGTGGTCCTGGCCGCCGGCATGGTGCCTTCCACCAAGGCCAATCCCTTCCCCCTGCCGCTGTCCTACACCCCGGACGGCTTCATCATCCAGGAACTCTTGCCGGCTGGCATTCACGCCGTGGGCACCTTAAAAGGCCCCTTGGATGTAATGAAATCCAATGAAGACGCCACAGGGGTCGCGCTCAAGAGTCTCATCAGCGTGGGTGGGAGGTCATAAATGGAAAAAAAATACGGTGTCTATTTGTGTAAGGGCTGTGGCATCGGGGACGCCATCGATTTTGAGAGCCTGCAAAAGGTCATCAAGAAAGAGGGCAAGATCCAGTTCATCAAAGAGCACGACATCATGTGCTCCCCCGAAGGCCGGGCGATGGTCCTGGAAGATATCAAGCCGGAAGGCGAGGGCATCAATGCCCTGGTGATCGCCGCCTGCTCCCCCCGGGTGAAGTACGAGGAATTGGATTTTCCCAACGTCCTGGTGGAGCGCTGCAACATCCGGGAACTGGTGGCCTGGACCCAGGAGCCCAAAGCCGAAGAAACCCAGGCCCTGGCGGAAGACTACCTGCGCATGTACTGCGCCCGGGTGAAAAAGTCCGACCTGCCGGAGCCGTACCAAACCGAATGCGACAAGACCATCCTGGTCATCGGCGGCGGCGCCGCGGGCTTAAGCGCGGCTCTGGAAGCGGCCAATGACGGCTACGACGTGGTCCTGGTGGAAAAGGAAGCGGAGTTGGGCGGCTACGCGGCCAAGATGTACCGCCAGACGCCTTCCAGCTACCCCTATACCACCCTGCAGGAGCCCGCGGTCTTAAAGAAGATCAAAGAGGTCCAGGGCAATTCCAAGATCAAGGTCTATACCGGCGCCAAGATCGAGAAGATCGACGGCCAACCGGGATTGCTGGACACCACTATCACCGTGGACGGCAACGAAGAGACCTTCCGGGTGGGGGCGGTGGTCGTGGCCGCCGGCTCCCGGCCCTATGACGCCACCAAGCTCACCAAGCTGGGCTACGGCGCCTCCAAAGACGTCATCACCAACGTGGAGATGGAAGAGCTGGCCAAGAAGGGCAAGATCGTGCGGCCCTCCGACGGCAAAGTGGCCGAATCCGTGGCCTTCATCCAATGCGCCGGCTCCCGGGACCCGGAGCACCTGCCGTACTGCTCCGACTTCTGCTGCCTGACTTCCTTGAAGCAGGCTTTGTACGTGCGCCAGTCCAACCCCAACGCCACGGCCATGATCCTCTACAAGGACATCCGCACCCCGGGGCAGACCGAGCTTTTCTATAAAGAAGCCCAGTCGGACCCCGGCGTCATGCTGACCAAGGCCGAGATCGAAGGGGTTACCGTGGCTGGCGACGGCAAGCTGCAGATTGCCGCCAAGGACACCCTTCTGGGCGACAACGTGGTCTTCGAGGCCGATCTGGTGGTCCTGGCCACCGGCATGGTGCCGGCGACCATGGATGAGCCGGTGATCAATCTCGGCTACCGCCAGGGTCCCTGGTTGCCGGAAACCAATCCGGAGAGCAGGGCCTACGACGGCTTCGCCGACTCCAACTTCATCTGCTTCCCCTATGAAACCCGGCGCACCGCCATCTATGCCGCGGGCACGGTGCACCAAGCCATGACCGTACCCATGGCCATGGCCGACGGCGTCGGTGCGGCCTGCAAGGCCATCCAGGCCGTGGAGCACGTGGCCGCGGGTATGGCCGTACACCCCCGGGCCTGGGACGAGACCTTCCCCGATCCCTTCATGCAGCGCTGCACCTCTTGTAAGCGTTGCACCGAGGAATGTCCCTTCGGCGCCATCGAGGAAGACGAAAAAGGCACGCCGTTCTATAAGATCAACCGCTGCCGCCGCTGCGCCACCTGTATGGGGGCCTGCCCCGAGCGCATCGTCTCCTTCAAGGACTACAGCGTGGACATCATCGGCTCCATGCTCAAGGCCTGCGACGTGCCGGAGCTCGAGGACGAAGACGATCCCAATGCACCTTTCCGGATCGTCGGCCTTATCTGCGAAAACGACGCCATGCCGGCCCTGGACGCCGCGGCCCTGCACAAGTTGAAAATCGACCCCCGGGTCCGGTTTGTGCCCCTGCGCTGCATGGGTTCCTTCAACATGGTCTGGGTCTCCGACGCCCTGTCCCGTGGTATTGACGGCATGATCCTCCTGGGCTGCAAATACGGCGACGATTACCAGTGCCACTTTGCCAAAGGCAGCGAGCTTTGCAACTACCGCCTGAGCAAGTTGTCCGAGACCCTGGACAAGCTGGGACTGGAATCCGACCGGGTGGTGCAATTCCAAATCCAGCATTCCGACTTCGATAAACTGCCCGACCTCATCAGCGACTTCGTCAAACGGGTGATGGAGATCGGCCCCAACCCCTTCAAGGAATTTTAGGAGGTATGATCCATGGCAGGCGAAACTGTTATTAAACCAGACCTGCAATTCGTCAATCAGGTGATTGCCTCCGGAGGGGACACTGTAAAGAAATGTTATCAGTGCGACACCTGTTCGGTGGTCTGCAATCCCACTCCGGATGCCAAGCCTTTCCCCCGGAAAGAGATGCTGCAAGCCCAATGGGGCCAGAAAAGCGTCCTGAAAGATCCGGATATCTGGCTGTGCCATCAATGCAGCGATTGCACGGTCTATTGCCCCCGGGGAGCCAAACCCGGGGAAGTGATGAACGCCCTCAGGAAGATGTGTATCCAGGAGTATGCCACCCCGCCGCAACTGGCCAAGATGGTGGGGGACCCCAAGTTTCTCCTGGCCCTCATTGCCTTTCCGGTGCTGCTGCTGTTGGCGGCCTTGAAAGTCACCGGCCATCTGGCCCTGCCCGAGGGAACCATTGTCTACGCCAAGTTCTTTCCCACTTTGCTGGTGGACGCCATCTTCGTCCCGGCGTTTTTCTTTGCCGCGGCCGTACTGGCCAAGGGCGTGCTGGCCTATTGGAAAGACATCAATGAAGCCAGCCCTTGGAAGGTCAAGGTGGAAGGCAACCTGGTGGGCAACCTCATCGCCACTTTAAAAGATATCGTAATGCACAACCGCTTCCGTCTGTGCGAAACCACCTATCCCCGGTCCACCAACCATCTGTTCGTGCTGTTCGGGTTTATCTTCCTGGCCCTGGTTACCGGTTACAGTTTCTTGGGTGAATGGTTTCTGCATGATGAGTCCCCATTCGCCTTCTATAGGCCCGTCAAATTGATGGCCATGGTGGGGACTGCGGCCTTGCTTTACGGGATCTATAACATCATCAAATCCCGCCAGGCCAACGCCGAGAAGGCCGGCCTGGGCGGCTACTATGATTGGTTCTTCGTTTACGTGATCTTTGCCGTTGGCGCCACCGGCCTGCTCTCCTGGGTCTTCCGCCTGGTGGGCATCAGGATCCTGGCTTACCCCACGTACTTCCTGCACCTGACTTCCGTGTTCTGCCTGTTCTTCTATGCGCCCTATACCAAGATGGCCCACATGGTGTACCGCACCGCGGCCATGCTCTACGCCCGGATGTCAGGTAGGGGATTCTAAAGACTTAAGGCAGAAAAATAATCAAACCGGCCCCTTTTAGGGGCCGGTTTTTTTATCGGCAGACCGATACCCCACAAAAATAGTTTCTTATAATTTGTGGGGTATAGTGATACAAGGATGCAATCTAACCTCGATTTTCTCCAGGGGCGTATCCAAGTGTCCGTCCATGTGGTTTAATGACGGGTTGGCATGTCCTTTATTTCACGGGCAGATTAATCAAAAAAGAGAGAAATCCGAGAAGTAAGGAAAGGACTATCGGCCTATTCCCTTGCACGGGATAACGGTAAGCATATTGCCCCCTTTTCCATGGTCCCTGCACCTGCCTAAGTCTTTAGTTGAAGCGGCTTTGCCTGCGGTTAATTTTTTATATCCCTGGGGCAGGGAGGGAAGAAAGGTATGTGCTGAGAGCTTGGGTCACTCCCCCATAATTTATTTAGGCGAAACTCGCGATAATTCTGATAAAATAATTATTCAGTCAAAAAAGTATGAAGGAGCAGCAGCAATGGTCGATCTGAACATGAAAGTGGTGGAGCCCATCCAGCTTACCAAGGACAGCCGGTTCAAGTTTAAGTGCTATCCGGGAATCTCGTGCTTTACCGAGTGCTGCGGCAAGACCACCATTATTCTTACCCCCTATGATATTTTGCGGTTAAAAAACCGGTTGCGTATCCACTCCGGGGAGTTTCTCGCCAAATACACCCGCATGGAAGAGCACGACAAATCGGGCCTGCCCATGGTGATTATGGACATGCCGCGCTTTGAGGGCAAGTGCCCCTTTGTCCGGCCGGCCACCGGCTGCGAGGTCTACACGGACCGCCCCGCCAGTTGCCGCTATTACCCCATCGGCCAGGGCACGCTGATCACCGAGGAAGGGGTGGATGAATTCTATTTCTTCGTCCGGGAAGAGCACTGCAAGGGCTATGAGGAAGACGCGGAATGGAACGTGGCCTCCTGGCGGGCCGACCAGGGCGTGGACCTCTATGACGAGATGAACCTGCCCTGGAAGACCATGATGCTCCGCCGGGGTCAGGACGGCGGGCCGGTCGCGGATGCGCGGGGCAACAAGCTCTTTGCCATGGTGATGTACGACCTGGACCAGTTCCGGAATTTTGTCTTCAAAAGCCGGTTTTTGCAGATCTTCGAGATAGATGAAGACGTCCGGGAAAAGATCTGGAACGATGATGAGGAACTCCTGAAGTTCGGCTACGAATACGTGCGGATGGCCCTGAAAATCAAGGACAGCGAGCTCATCCAGCCGCGACTGGGCCCGGGCCTCGGGGCCACCACCATGACTTTTTAAACAACCTCTCAATGAGATGGTGATAGTTTTTTTAGAATTAGTTTAAGTAAGTCAACCGAGGGCGAAAACGGGAAAAGGGTAAGAGGGTAAAAGGGAAAAGAAGCAAGATAACGATGAGTATTTCCCCGTTTCCCCTTTTCGCCTTTTTCCCCTTCATTATCCCAGGGGAAATGGATGAGCAACGACGCAGTTGAGACGCAAGTAATTGCCGACATCATCAAAAACTATCGGGTAGTGGCGGTGGTGGGGCTCTCCTCCGACCCCGCCCGGCCCAGCTATCAGGTGGCAGAGTATCTGCAGGCGCATGGCTACCGCATCATCCCCGTCAATCCCGGCTGTCAGGAAATCCTGGGGGAAAAGTGCTACTCCAGCCTGAAAGAGATCCCTTTCCCCGTGGAAGTGGTGGATATCTTCCGCAAAGTGGCAGCCATCCCGGCCATCGTGGAGGAGGCCATCCAGATAGGGGCCAAGGCAGTGTGGATGCAATTGGAACTGGTGGAGCCGGAGTCGGCCCAAAAGGCCAGGGAGGCCGGGTTGCAGGTGGTTATGGACCGCTGTTTGAAAGTGGAGCATGCCAGGATGTTCAGGGGCTGAGAATCTCTAAAGGGTGGAAGAAAATCCGAGCCGGATCTAAGTGAGGTGAGAATGGAGGGCCTGGTTCTTGGTCTCATCATCGCCCTGGTGGCCGGGTTCATCGGCGCCATCATCGGCAGTAAAGCCGTATCCTATGGCCATTACCGCTATGAAAAAAAGCGGGACCTGGAGTTAAAAAGCAACCAGTTGATCAATCTCTTCCTGGCCCTTAACGCCGAGTTGACAGCAATTTGGGAAAGGTATATGGCCATGGTGGGCGCGGCCCTGGAGAAGGCCCAAAAAGGCGAGGACATACCCGTTGCCGTGATCTTTGCCGCCACCCATAATTATTTCAGCGTCTATGACAACTCCGCCCAGTTATTGGGAACTTTGGATCCAGAATCGGGCAAGAGAATTATCGAGACCTATATCAACCTGAAGGCCTTGCTGGACGAACTCCAAAACTACAATCAGGTCGCCCAGAAGCATCGGGACGTGCGCCTGGGCGCCAACCTCAATCTCTACGAGGTCAATCAAGTCCGGGAGGAGATGGAAGACTTCTTCCGCTTGCTGAAAAAGAGGCATGCTCAGGTCAAAGGGCAATGTCTCCTGACCCTGGAGATGCTGAAAGAATTCCTCTCCCTGGCCGAACAAAGCCGGCAGTCTGTAAAAATAAATATCTGATTATTCAACCTAAGACTTTACCAAAGAGTTGCCTTCCCTTTTACATGTAAAGTTTAATGCGGATTCGCCCGGGCATTATTAATATAATGCACATATGCTCCTTTGGTCTTTATCTAGCTATTTTATAATTATTAATGATATCAATCTATTGGGTCATTTGGGCACATTCTTCTTTGCTCAATTGAGCCAATATGTCTCCCAGAGGGAAAGAGGCCTTTATTCGGGTGGATCCTCCCCCTTGGAAAAAAGTTTGAACACCACTTTTCCCTTTACATTAGAGGCTTTTATCTGTATTCTCTAAAGTTAGTATACTATTTATAGTATAACTATAACTATAACTTATCCATTATTTTAAGAATGAAACAATGAAGCAGAAATATATCCTCTTAGTGGAAGACAATCCCGATGAAGAATTATTATCAAAACGGCTTTTGGAACAGCAGGGAATTTTTCGTGAAGTAATGGTAGCGCATGACGGGCAAGAGGCATTACATAATCTCTTCCGCAACCAAGATGAAGACAATCAGGACAAAGTAGAGCTGCCTTCCTTAATCCTGCTGGACCTGAATCTGCCCAAGATTAATGGTCTGGAAGTGCTGCGCCACTTGCGCGCCCATCCCCGGACTCAGTTAATACCGGTGGTAGTATTTACTTCCTCCGCGGAAGATCGCGATATTGCCGCGGCCTATGAGTTGGGGGCCAATAGTTATATTCAAAAATCTATTGACTTCGATGAATTTTCTGAGTCCCTCCGGCGCATCTGCGCATATTGGGGAGTATTAAACACCTTTCTCCCCGCCTAAACACCTGACCCCGCCCTGGCCATTAATATCAAGTTCGCTTTTGCATGCAACAAATCCTAAAGACCGGCGTGTATCGGCGTGCATCGGCGGCTAATATTCAACCGCCGATAAACGCAGATAAACGCCGCTGATTCTGGGTTTGTTGCAGGGCAATATGAAATTGGTATAAAAGCCCTGGAAGCAATGCGGCTCCGCACTATTCCTGCAGGGGCACCGAAAAGACTTTCACCGCCTGGGTCTTGCCCTTTAGCTTCAATTTACCCTGGGGCACAATGGGGATGTCACCCTCGAGGCCCAGATAGGTATTCTCATCCAGCAAAATCGGGTCCCCGATTACCTTCGTTTGCGCCTCTAGGCGGGCGGCAAGATTGACCGTATCACCCACGCAGGTATAGGTGGCGCGGCGTTGGGTGCCCACATAGCCGGCTACGACCGTGCCGGAGGCGATGCCGATGCCGATCTTGATCTGTACCCGGTTCAAGGCGGCCTGCTCGTGGTTGAACAAACCGATGAGTTCCATCATCTGCCGGGCGGCGCGCACCGCGTGTTGGCGGTGGTCCGGCAGCGGTAAAGGGGCCCCGAAGATGGCCATTATACCGTCACCGATGAGTTGATTGACGATGCCCCCTTCATTGGCGATGGCATCGATCATCAAGGAAAAGTAAGAGTTCAACAATTCGATGGTATCTTCCGGAGATTGGGATTCGGCGATGGTGGTGAAGGAGCGGATGTCGCTGAAAAGGACCGTGGCCTCCACCAGCCTGCCGCCCAGGGAAAACCCCGAGTTGAGCAGCTCGTCCGCCACCTCGTCGGTGGCAAATCTGCGAAACAGGGCCCGCTGTTCGTCCTGCAGGCGTTTTTTTTCCAGGCAGGCGTCGACCCGGGCCTTCAGCAAGGTGGGATTAAAGGGCTTATTCAGGTAATCCGCGGCCCCCATCTCGATACACTTGATCACGCTATCGATCTCTTCCACCGCGGAAAT